>CAIXSY010000049.1 GCA_903922175.1 uncultured delta proteobacterium
CCTACGCACGAGTGCGTAGGACGAACAAAAGTTCTTGGCCGATTCGCTTGTTACAATAAAATTACAAAAGGGCGGGGTACGCGGGGTAGTAATCTTCAATCTTGAAATCGGGCGGGATAGCTTAAGAATCGATTGCAGGCTAAACTATGCACAACAGGTGTTGCTTAGTTCATTTGCAAATCTAGCCGTCCACTCGCTCCAAGCCTGCGCGTTTGTCGGGTATTGACCTGGCTTGGCAGCCTTATGTGGTAATGAAGAGTGAGGCGTACTTGTCATATGTGCTTTCATACGTCCTCCATTGGTGGCAGCGATAATATTTAGTGTTGGACCGCCGCCAACGGAGCAAATTTCGAGCATAAATCCTCAAGCGGCGGTTCAACTATGTATTGTACTTAGTCACCCCATACTACCGCCCGTAAAATCCTTAAGCAATCATCCTCAGAATTTACTACGTAGAATCAGCCGATTATCCTATTCCCTGCCCGAAGCGGCTGAGGACTACCAGGTCCCGTCCGACCGCCCCACCACCAGTGATAGCCAAGCCTCAACCGGAGGACGGGACCTCGTCCTCGTCCTGCCTCATATCCACCGCCCTAACCAACGATGAATGAAACGGGGGCAGGATCTCGCTTGGACGGCTGTGGGTAACCAGACAGAGGTTCTCTTCGGCGCGGGTGATGGCGACATAGAGCGCGTTTCGGGACTCTTGAGTGACGGGGTAGTGCTGTGCTGATGGGTTCCAGAGGACGACGTTGGTAAACTCCAAACCTTTAACGACTCGAACCGGGGCGACGACGATTCCTTCGGCGAAGCTAAAGGAGTACTCATCGCCGTAGCGAATGGTGTTGCCGAAGGTGGGGGTAAGGAGGCTTAGTACATACTTCGCTTCCTGTGGATCGGCACAGAGCACCGCTGTTAGGTAGCCGGGATAGCGCTCGAGCGCTTTGTTGAGCCAGCCACGCGCGGCTTCGAGGCAATCAGATTCCTTGCGACAGCGAAACCAGATCGGTGCTCGGCCGGGGCGGCCCTCGGTTACCACGTCACGCTCTTGGATGTGGTCGGCGAGGCGCATAATCGGCAGCGTCGAGCGGTGACTGACCGTAAGCGAAACGTACTTGGACATGGCATCTTTAAAGGCCCAGCGCTCGCGCAGTTTGTCCCAGCCGGGGAAGACATGGCTGTCGTCTAACTTTTGGCTCGTGTCGCCAACGATGGTCAGGTTGCGTAGTTCAGCCACGGCGCCGATTACGGCGGCGAGCTCGACCGGGCTAAAATCTTGGACTTCGTCGACGACGACGTGGCCGTAGTGCCCCGCTGTCCCACCGCGCAGGGTGAGGGACCCGGTTTTGAGCTCTATAAGGCGCAGAAGTAGGGCGTCGTCAGCCGGATCGCATACGCTATTCTCGATATTCTGCATGCTGCGACTGCGTGCTTGGGCAATAAGCTCGGCGTCGAGGAGTCCGGTCTCGTCGGCGGCAAGGATCGCTTGAGGCTGAGAGAGAACGGAAACGAGATCGCGCTCGTATCCTGTCCAGGTGGTGCGCTGGGCATAGTTCTTGGCGTAGTTTTCCAGCACCTGGAGCAGCGCCATGCTGCGCTTGACGCGATCGATGCTGCGCGGCGAGGGCTCGTCTGGGCGTTTGAGCGTTGTTGCGCTCTCCTTGGAATGTGGCAGCTGGAGATGCGGCAGCTGTGCACCGATGGTCTCCGCGGCAAATTCACGGAAGGTGATCACGCGCACGCCCTGGATCCCCATCTGCGGCAGGGTTTTGGAGACGTAGTTTTTTAAAGCCTGACTCAACACAATGGCCACTGCCTGGTGCGCTTTTAGCGGTGAGTTCTCATGGTGCAGGAGCCAGGCTAGGCGATGCAGCGCCACGGTAGTCTTTCCTGATCCGGCGATGCCTTGGATTAAGATCGCGGTTTGGGCGTCTTCGGTGATGGTCTTGAACTGATCGGCGGTAATTAACGAGAGGATCTCGGGAAGCTCTCCAGGATTACGCCTTGGGCGCGGTGTGCCATCACTAAGCTGTAGCCACTCTCCGTTTTTCCTTTCAAAGGTGCCAAGGCCGCAGACCAGGCGATTAATCACCCCACCATCAACGTCAAGGGTGTGGCGCAGGAGAACGCGGCCGTGGCGATCGGTACCCTGGATCTCCTCGGCGTACTCTTCTCCCTCCTTGTATTCGTAGTAGAGCTTGGCGATAGGGGCTTTACGCCAATCGACGATGCGGCACTCCGTATTGGCGGCAAAGCCGAGCTTGTATTCGATCTGCCGAGCTGTCCCACCAGCGGGCTGCTCTTCGAGGACGATGCGCGCAAAGTAGGGTTTTTTGAGAAGGGTGTCGATGTTGGAGACGTCTTTTTTCTTCAGGTCGCTTAGTGTGTGCGAGACAGCTTCATCGGAAACGAGCTGATACTTGTCTTCCACGCGTTGGGTGGCGATGCGCTGCGAGGTCAGGTCTCTGGCCCGCTCGGTCTCTATTCGAAAGCGGCTAACATCCCGAGAACGTTCGGTTTTTAGTGTATTAAGGACCTGGCCGAGGATCTCTTCCTCGGTTTCTATCAGGCATTTGGCTTGATCTGAAAGTGGCATAGAGGGCTCATTGTTATGGTTCTTTTGTGGGAAGGCAAGCGTTGCCTGCTGTTATGTGAAGGCCTGGAGGACTTAGACTTGGCCTTGAACTCCCGCTTGGCCATGGCCTAGCTCTCTTCGACCTCGACTTTGACGTTTAAGCCAAATCTAAGGGGAGTTGGCCACGGCCGAGCGGGAGTTCAAGGCTAAGTTTAAGAGAAAAACATTAGTTTTAAGTGAAAAAACTTTCCGGTCGCGGCACTAGATAAGTTATCAGCCCATGGGGTTACGTCTTGCCACGCTAAGCTACCGTGTATTACAACCTAGGTGGCCTAATATTTCTAGAGATGAAGGTAGGTTACCGGTGACTGATAGACTGAAGAGTTATGCTGCATATTCGGCTAAGAGCGAGCCGTTATTGACCCTGCTTAAGCAGAAGTTCGGCAGGCAGCTTGTCGATCCGCGTCTTGAGCTGGGTGATGTCGTTGTCGGCATCGATCGCACGCTGCTCTTTGACTTCATTAAGAACCTAAAAGAGGACGCCGAGCTGCGCTTTAATTTTCTAGTCGATATCACCGCCGTCGATTGGCTCGATGGCAAGCCCGATCGCTTCGAGGTGGTCTATCATCTGATGAGTCTCTCGAATCTTTTCCGGCTGAGGATTAAGGTTACTCTGTCTGAAAGTGATCCACAGATTCCCAGTATCGTCTCCTTGTACTCAGGGGCAAATTTCATGGAGCGTGAGACCTGGGATATGTATGGGATCACTTTTAAGGGGCACCCCGATCTGCGGCGGCTCTTGATGTACGAGGAGTTTAAGGGCCATCCGCTGCGTAAAGATTATCCGCTTCAGGGCAAGCAGCCGCGGGTGCGTTTGCGCGCCCCTGAGGTGAGCAATACAGCGCGTAACATGTTGCGCCCGAGTCTCGTGCAGATTAATAAACGCTCCGAAGTCGAAGCGAATAAGTAGAAGCAAGAAAAAGCAGAAGCAGAAAACGAATATGAGTGAGCTGTTAAACGTCGATTGCGGAGTGGGGGGAGTTACCACGCATTTTCGCTCGCGCGAGATGGGTGACGACCTGCACTCGGAGACGATGATTCTCAATCTGGGCCCGGCCCATCCGGCGACCCATGGTACGGTGCGTATCGTTGTCGAGCTGGCGGGTGAGCACATCGTCGACGCTGACGTTGAGATCGGTTACCTGCATCGCGGCTTCGAGAAGATGTGTGAGACCGTCGACTACAATCAGGTTCTGCCCTATACCGACCGCCTCAACTACGTCTCACCGCTGATTAATAACGTCGGCTGGTGTCTAACCGTTGAAAAGCTTCTTGGCATTGAAGTTCCGCAGCGAGCTCAGTACATACGCGTGCTGCTCTCGGAGATCTCGCGTATCTCTGATCATCTGACGTGTCTCGGGGCTTCGGCCATGGAGCTTGGGGCCTTCACGGTCATGCTTTATATGATCGAGGCGCGCGAGCTTTTGTGGGATCTGATCGAAGAGGTAACCGGGGCTAGGCTTACTATCTCATACACCCGCGTTGGTGGCTTAAAGCTTGATCTCCCCGAGGGCTTCGGGCCCAAAGTGCTGGCCGCCTTGCCCAAGGTGGATGAGCTGATTACGAAGTGTGACCGACTTCTCACGCGTAACCGCATCTTCATCGACCGTATGTGTGATGTGGGTGTGATTAGCGCCGAGCAGGCGATTGACTATAGCTTGAGCGGCCCGATGTTGCGCGCCTCGGGTGTTAACTACGACGTGCGCAAGGTTTTTCCGTACTCGTCCTATCAAGATTTCGAGTTCGAGGTACCACTGGGGACCAAGGGGGACAACTACGACCGATTTATTGTGCGATTGGAGGAGATGCGTCAATCGGCGCGTATTATCGAGCAGGCCGTGGCGCGTATGCCCGGCGGCCCGATCTCAGTGGAGGATCCGCACATCGTTCTTGAGCCGAAAGACCGTGTGTATAATTCGATCGACGGGATGATTAATCATTTTGAGATGGTGATCTACGGGGTCAAGCCGCCTAAAGGGGATGTCTATCTGCCCGTCGAAGGTGGTAATGGTGAGCTCGGTTTCTATGCCGTTTCGGACGGCAGCGGTAAGCCGTACAAGGTGCATGTGCGCGGTCCGAGCACGATTCATATGGGTATCCTGCGCAAGCTGCTGATCGGAGCCAACATGGCCGATATCGTTCCGACATTCGGGATGGTGAACATGATCGGAGGGGAGTGTGATAAATAGGGAACCCTTATGACGATCAGACTTTCGGACAAAGCAGAAGCCCAGATAGAAGAGATCAAAAAGCGCTATCCAAGTGCTCGCTCAGCGATCATGCCGGCGCTTTATATCGCCCAAGAGGAGCTTGGAATTTTATCGAACGAGGCTATTGAGTGGGCCGCCGATCGCATCGGCATCGCCCCGGTAGCAGCGCATGAGGTAGCCACCTTCTACACCATGTTCTATAAGCGTAAGCTTGGGCGCTACCATTTTCAGGTATGCCGCACACTGCCCTGTGCGCTGCGCGGGGCCAAAAAAATCAGCCAGTGTCTGCACAAGATCTTAGGTGTTGCTCCCAATGTGGTCACCGCAGATGGCCTCTTTAGTTTCGAAGAGGTTGAATGTCTCGGCTCTTGTGGTACGGCTCCGATGTGCCAGGTGAATGACACCTTCTTTGAGAACCTAACCCCAGAGAAATTAGAGGACATCATCAGTCGCATTCGCGAAACCAGCCCCGTTCTGAGCTACTCGACGATTAACGACACGCTTGGCGAAGGACTTGCCGGGTACCCCAAATCTGAAGTGGTAAAGGATTAAATTCACAGCCATGGGAACGCAGCGTAAGATTTTATTGGCCAATATTCATCACCTCGACCAGCACACCATCGCTGGCTATGAGAGTCGCGGCGGTTACAGCGCGGTTCGCAAGGTGCTGGGCATGGATCCCCTCAAGGTGGTTGAGGAGGTAAAGCTCTCTGGTTTACGTGGCCGCGGTGGCGCAGGGTTCCCCACCGGGCAGAAGTGGAGTTTTGTGCCGCGGAACACGGGCAAGCCCATTTACCTGCTGAACAATGCTGACGAGAGTGAGCCGGGGACGTTCAAGGATCGGGTTCTGATGGAACGGGACCCACACCTCTGTCTTGAGGGGATGATCATTGCCGGTTGGGCGCTGCAGAGTAACTGGTCGTGCGTCTATATTCGTGGGGAATATGGTTATCCCTACATTCGCTTGAAGCGTGCGCTCGATGAAGCCTATAGCAAGGGCTACCTCGGCGAGAATATTTTTGGTAGCGGATTTACGCATCATATCGTGATCCATCGTGGGGCAGGGGCCTATATCTGTGGTGAGGAGACCGGCCTGATTGAATCCCTCGAAGGTAAAAAAGGACAGCCGCGGATTAAGCCGCCGTTTCCGGCGGTGTGCGGTGTCTACGGAAGCCCAACGGTGGTTAATAATGTCGAGACCCTGGCTAACCTGCCCTGGATTATGAACAATGGCGCCTCCGCCTATGCCGCTATCGGCACTGATAAGTCTAAAGGCACAAAGCTTTTCTCATGTTCAGGGCACATCAACAATCCCGGCGTCTACGAGATTGAGTTTGGTTACCCGATGCAGCAGTTTATCGACGAAGAGCTCGGTGGGGTGTGGCAGGGGAGGAAGCTCAAGGCGGTTATCCCTGGCGGATCCTCCGTTCCGGTGCTGCGTGCTGAAGACCTCAAAGGGGTCACGCTTGATTACGAAGCGATGGTTAAGGCCGGCTCCTACATCGGTTCGGGCGGGATGATTCTAATGGACGAGACCACCGATATGGTTGAAGCGATTCGTAATCTGCTTCATTTCTATGCCCACGAATCGTGTGGACAGTGTACACCATGTCGGGAGGGCGGCCATTGGGTGAGTAAGATCTTCAATCGCATCTCAACCGGCAAGGGGTTGCCCGGAGATACGGATCTGATCGAGAGCACCTGCTCGCAGATTGCGGCGCATACGATCTGTTTCTTCGGCGATTCGCTGGCTATGCCATCGCAGAGTTTTCTTAGAAAATTCCCCGAAGAGTTTCAAGCGCGCATCAACCAGGCGATCGGCGGGAATGCGCCGAAATACGAATCGCTGAATTATGATTTTGGAGAGGGGGCGCACCACTAATTATGGCTGCCACGGAAGGACAAAATACGCCGACATCAGTGCCGGCGTCGGAGATGGTCAATCTGACGATTGACGGCAAGCCCACGCGCGTGCCGAAGGGAACCAATGTAATTGAGGCTGCGCGCGCCCTCGGTATCGACATCCCGCACTACTGTTATCACCCCTGTCTCTCGGTCGCCGGTAACTGTCGCATGTGTCAGGTGCGCGTCAAGGGCATGCCCAAGATGGAGATCGGCTGTAATCTGCAGGTGCGCGAGGGGATGGAGGTTTCGACGCAGCATACGAGTAAGGAGGTCGCCGATACGCAGGCGGCGGTGCTCGAATTTATTCTGATCAATCATCCGCTCGATTGCACCGTGTGTGATCAAGCGGGGCAGTGCAAGCTGCAAGACTATCACTATCAGTACAATGCCCGGCCTTCGCGCTTTCTTGAAGAGAAGGAGCATAAGGTTAAGGCTCAGCCGCTCGGCCCAACGGTGATGCTCGACGGCGAGCGCTGTATTATGTGCACGCGTTGTATCCGTTTCTGCGAAGAGATCACGAAAACGCGAGAACTAGGAATGCTTAACCGCGGCGATCGCTCGGTGATCGCCGTGCATCCGGGAAAGGAGCTCAATAACCCGCTTTCGGGTACGGTGGCTGACCTCTGTCCGGTCGGTGCCTTGACGCACCGCCCCTGGCGTTTTAACACGCGTATCTGGTTTACCAAGCAGACTGACTCTATCTGCCCGGGGTGCTCGAGCGGTTGCAACGTGCGTGTCGCCGTGCGCGATGGTCACGTGGTGCAGGTCAAGGGGCGGCTCAATACAGCGGTCAATCAGGAATGGCTCTGTGATGAAGGCCGTTACGGTTTTGAGCGTTTCCTAGCGCAGTCGCGTCTTACAGCCCCTTCAATCGCCGGCAAGTCTGTGACACTGCAGGAAGCGCTAACGGGAGCTAACCGTTTGGGCGGAGAGGGGACGGTGATCTTTGTTGCTCCCGATCTTTTGATCGAGGAGTATGCGCTTCTCAAAAACCTTATTGAACGCTCCTGGCGTGGTGCCCGCGTGGCCCTCGCTTATCGTGAACGATCGCTTACCGAAGTGGAGAAGATCTTAATTAGCCCCGATTATGCGGCCAACTTTCGTGGGGCAGAGTTTAGCGGCATGGTGGAGGGGGATCTTGCCGCCTCGTATCAGGCCGCGCTCGCCGACCTTAAGGCAGGCAAGTTTAGCAAGGTGCTCCTCGTTGGTGATCGTAGTCTGGTGGCCGATGAGATCGACGAAGCCGTGCTCGCGGCGTTGCGCGGAGCATCGCTCAGTGTGGCGATCGTAAGTGATGCCGGCTCGAAACTTGCGGCAGCCTGCTCGGTTCTGTTGCCCGGGCGAAGTATCCTTGAAAAATCCGGGTTACTCATAAACCGTAAGCGTCGGCTGCAGTATGCCGATCGGGTGCTTGATGCGCCCCAAGGAACGGAGCCGGAGTGGCGTCTGCTCAATCGTTTAGCCGAGGCCTGTGGCGGGCGCTTGACCGGTGCGCTGGCTGACCGTGAGCTGACACTTGCATATTTGGCGGGAGAGCCGCGGCTGGCTGGGCATACGATGGCGGAGATCAAGGCCGGAGGGATTGATCTTACGGCGACTGCAGCAGGGGGGGCTCGCTAAATGGAGATCGTTATTCTTCTCGTGCAGCTCTTTCTGGTTTTGAACCTGATTCTGGGCCTAGCCTCGCTCTGTACCTGGTTTGAGCGCAAAGGCTCGGCCTTGATGCAGGACCGGGTCGGAGCCAATCGCGCCGGCGCGTTCGTTACGCCAAGTTTATTTGTTGAGAATTGGAAGCTTGCTCAGCTGCTACCCTCCTGGTTGGTATTGATCCTCAAGATTGTATTGGCGCCACTGCTCTGGTTGGTGCGGGTGCTTGGTGTTTTAGGAATTATCAACACCCTGCTCTGTGACTCCGTCAAGGCGATCTTCAAAGAGGATTTTGTGCCCGAAGGTGTTTCAAATTTCATGCACTGCCTGGCACCGTTTATGGCGGTGTTTCCCGTTTTTCTAGCGTTTGCGCTCGTCCCGCTGGCCCCGGAGTTTCAGCTCGGCGGCTACAGTATTAAGATGCAGATAGCCGCGCTCAATGGCGGTGTACTCTTCATCTTTGCCATGGGATCGGTTGCAGTCTACGGTGTGGCCCTGGCCGGTTGGAGCGGTAATAACAAGTTTTCGCTCCTTGGGGCGTTACGCGCCGCGGCGCAGATGATCTCCTACGAGCTGGCGATGGGGCTCTCCTTAGTAACGATGATCCTGATTTACGGTACGCTCGATCTTTACCAGATGGTTGAGCTGCAGAGCGGCCTTCTCGGTGGACTTTTGCCGAGGTGGGGGGTGTTCATGCAGCCCTTGGCCTTCGTCGTCCTCTTTATCGTCGGCATGGCCGAGACCAAGCGCGCGCCATTTGACCTGCCTGAAGCCGAGTCCGAGCTCGTCGCCGGTTACTTTACCGAGTATTCAGGGATGAAATTTTTGCTCTTCTGGTTAGGCGAGTTTGCTGAGATCGCCCTTTTTTCATTGATTATGGCGATGCTATTTTTTGGTGGCTGGAAGATCCCTTATTTCGAGTTTGCAGGGAATGCCTGGTGGGTGGCGCTCATCGGTCACCTTGTGCTGATGACCAAGGTGGTGATCCTTTCGTTTTTGCAGATCGTAATTCGTTGGACACTGCCGCGTTTGCGCTATGACCAGCTGATGAATCTTGGCTGGAAGGGGTTACTGCCGGTGAGCATGGTTAGCTTATTGGTTACCGGCGCAGCGGTCATAATGTGGTAGGAGGCTAGATATGGAGTTTCTCTTCTTTGCGATGGCCCTCGTGCTAACCGTCTCCGCCATCGGTGTTGTCGTCCTGCGCAATGCGCTGCATTCAGCGTTATGTCTGATTTTGAATCTGCTGACGATGGCCGGCCTGTTCGCTCAGCTCGATGCTCATTTCCTCTCTACGGTGCAGATCCTCGTCTATGCCGGGGCGATCATGGTGCTCGTCATCTTCGTTCTCATGCTTCTAAATATTAAGAGTGAGCGGCGTCAGGCAGGTGAGTGGCTTTTTAGTTTAACCGCGCTCATTTTGGGATGCCTCTTCGTCGGTATCGTGGCGCCGCACCTGTACCGAGCATTTTCCGTCTTCCCCGATCCGGCGCAGCCGCTTGCCGGGACCGTCAAAGCGATTGGGGAGTTGCTCTATAGTCGTTACGTTTTTGCCTTTGAGGCGGCTTCGCTTTTGATCATGGCGGCGATAGTCGGGGCAGTTATGCTAGCCAAGCGCAAAAGCAGAGCTGCTGGAGACTCAAGCGGTGGCCATGAGAATATAGTTCAAGCGACGGAGAGAGACTAAGTATGGTTCCCGTAAGCTACTATCTTACCCTTTCAGCGATCATGTTCGCCGTCGGCTGTATCGGCGTGATGGTGCGACGCAACTCGATCGTGGTCTTTATGTGTCTTGAATTGATGCTCAACGCCGTTAACCTGTCGTTTGTGGCATTTTCTCGGGCCCTTGGAAACCTTGATGGTCAGATTGCGGTCTTCTTTGTTATGGTCGTTGCCGCGGCTGAGGCGGCCGTGGGATTGGCGATATTTATCGCCCTTTTCAGGGTGCGCAAGTCGGTCGAGACCAACGAGGCAGGGGAGCTAAAGAATTAGAGGCGAGTCTATGGATGTTACCCTGAATTATCTAGTACTACCCTATATCCCGCTCCTGCCGCTGGTCGGTGCGCTGTTTGCCTATCTCGCGGGGCAGCGTAATCGTGATGCCGCAGGGGTGATTGCGACGGCGGCATCGACGCTCGCCTTTGTCCTCTCGATAGTGGCCACCTTAGACATGCTCAAAAATGGCCCCGTCGAGCATGTGCTCTTTAATTGGTTTACGGTGGGTACGATGAGCGTAGATTTTACCCTGCGCTTTGATCAGCTGACGGCCACGATGTGCCTCGTTGTTACGGGCATTGGTAGCCTGATTCATCTATACTCAATCGGCTACATGGCGCATGACGAGAGCCGACCGCGTTTTTTCGCCTACCTTAATCTGTTCATGTTCGCCATGCTGCTCTTGGTTATGGGTGGCAATATGCTCGTCACCTTTGTCGGGTGGGAGGGGGTGGGGCTGTGCTCGTACCTCTTGATCGGTTTTTGGCATAAGAACACTGCCTATGCTGCGGCGGGGATGAAGGCTTTCGTCGTTAACCGCATCGGTGACGCCGGCTTTCTCTTAGGAATGTTCCTCTTGTTCGTCAACTTTAATACCCTCGACTATGCGGCGCTTAAGGACCCGGTTGTGGACTTTGTTGCGCAAAATCCGCAGAGCGTAGCCCTGATAACCGTAATCGCGCTGGCGCTCTTTGTCGGCGCTTGTGGTAAGTCAGCCCAGATTCCGCTCTTTGTCTGGCTGCCCGATGCTATGGCCGGTCCGACGCCTGTTTCGGCGTTGATTCATGCAGCGACGATGGTTACCGCCGGTGTCTACCTCGTCTGTCGCATGAATTTTCTCTACACCCTGGCCCCCATCGCGCTGGCGGTGATGTGCGTCATCGCTATCGGCACAGCCTTCATCGGCGCAACTATAGCAATTACCCAAAACGACATTAAGAAAGTTTTGGCATACTCCACGGTAAGCCAGCTGGGCTACATGTTCTTGGCGGCCTCGGTGGGTGGTTATTGGATCGCCGTCTTCTATCTTGTGACACATGCATTTTTTAAGGCCTGTCTCTTCCTCGGTGCCGGTTCGGTTATTAGCGGATGTCATCATGAGCAAGATATGCGCCGTATGGGAGGCCTGTGGCGTTACATGCCGATTACTGCGCTAACCTATGGCGTTTCAGTTCTGGCCATCGCCGGTATATTCCCCTTTGCTGGTTACCATGCCAAGCATGCTATCTTTGAAGCTTTGGCTGCCCACCCCATAGCGCTTTTAGGCTGGCTCGCCGTTATTATCCCTGTTGTTGCCACGGCGACTGCTGCCCTGACCGCCTTTTACATGACGCGCTCCTTTGCCATGACATTTTTAGGGACCTACCGAGGGCATGAGCGTCCGCATGAATCTGCCTGGGTTATGACCTTGCCTCTGTTTATCTTAGCTCTTCTCTCTACCTTTGGTGGTCTCTATCTAAACGCACATATCGGGCACTATCTTTCGCCCGTGTTGCCGCTTGAGGGCAGCGAACACTCGGCGTCGTCGGCTGTCCCGCTTTTTGGACAGGCGCTCGCTACTACCCTGGAACATCTGCTCTCCTCTTGGGGCGGAATCGTTGGTATCTTTTTGGCGCTGCTCCTCTATTCAGAGATTCTGCCCTATCTTCGAGTCATCCCTGGTAGGTTTTTTCGAGCCACGGGTCTTCTTGGACGTTGGGTGGAAGAGAAGTACTGGGTTGATGAGATCTATGATTTCTGCATCGTCCAGCCGCTTGCCTGGACCGCTCGTATGTTGTGGAAGGTGGTCGACCAGGGCGCGATCGATGGCGCGGTCAATGCTACCGGCTCTATCGTCGAGTTCGGTGGTGAGTCGCTGCGCCTGACCCAGACCGGGCAGGTTCGCCACTATGTTCTGTGTATGTTCGCTGCCGCCCTGTTTTTGATGTTTTTCTACCTGATTACTGTGTAACGGACGCGTATGAGCTTGCTGAACGATAACCTGCTTACGCTGATAGTCTTCACCCCGCTACTCGGGGCTCTTCTGCTCTATGTGTTGCCAGGGTGCCGCCCGGAGGGTGATAGGCATGGAGAGTCGGTACGCTTCGTTGCTCTGATTGCGACGTTGGTGACCTTTGTTCTTTCGGCGCTACTCCTGGCCGTGTTCGATACCTCCTCGGGAGAGATGCAGTTCGTCACTACGAAGGTTTGGGTGAGCTCTATCGGCGCCTCATACAAACTGGGAGTTGATGGTATCAGTCTCTTTCTCGTTATGTTGACGACGCTGTTGATGGTGCTTGTCATGATCGCCTCGACTTCGATTCATCAGCGGGTGAGGGGGTACTTGGCGAGTATGCTGATCCTCGAGACGGCGATATTGGGGACGCTTTTTGCGCTTGATGCACTGCTCTTCTACTTCTTTTGGGAGCTGATGCTGGCGCCGATGTATTTTATCATCGGTATCTGGGGTGGAAAACGGCGCATCTATGCGACCCTAAAGTTTGTTCTCTACACCGTGGTGGGCTCCGTACTGATGCTCGTGGCGATCTTGTTTGTCGTCTGGCGCTTCTATGATCAGCACCACGTGGTAACTTTCCTTATCTCACAGCTGATTGAGGGCACGACACTTTCGCGCAGCGAAGAGATCTGGTTATTTGCCGCTTTTGCCCTGGCCTTTGGGATCAAGGTGCCGATATTTCCCTTTCATACCTGGCTGCCGGATGCCCATGTCGAAGCACCTACGGGAGGCTCGGTAATACTGGCGGGAGTGCTCCTCAAGATGGGCCTTTACGGATTTATCCGCTTGGCCTATCCACTCTTTCCGCGCGCAGCTGAGATGTTTGCGCCGTATCTGGCCGTGTTGGCGGTGATCGGTGTGGTCTACGGGTCGCTTGTAGCTTGGGCGCAGAGTGATATTAAAAAGCTTGTCGCCTATTCCTCAGTTGCACATCTTGGCTATTGTGTTCTAGGGCTTGCTGCCTTCAACGTGATGGCAACCAGTGGTGCCCTCTATCAGATGCTTAACCATGGTGTCTCAACCGGCGCGCTCTTCCTTTTGGTTGGCGTGCTCTATGATCGCAAGCACACCCGTGCCATAGCCGATTACGGTGGCTTGGCTCAGAAGGTACCGTGCTTTGCGGCACTGTTCCTGATCTTCACTCTGAGTTCTATCGCCGTGCCGCTAACGAATGGGTTCGTGGGGGAGTTTTTGATCCTTTCTGGGGCGTTTGCTGGATATCCGCAGCTTACGACCGTGGCCCTACTCGGTGTAGTCCTCGGCGCTGTGTATATGCTCAGCCTCTATAAACGTACGGTTTTTGGGGATTTCGATGAGAAGAAAAACGGAGATCTGACGGACCTCACCTCTCGCGAAAGGTACACACTTTTTCCGTTGGTCGCCTTAGTCTTTGTCATGGGGATATTCCCTGGTCCGTTTCTCTCGACGATGCGTCCCTCGGTAGAAACTTTTCTTGCCAAGGTTGAGTCTGTGCGTAAGGTCCGTACCCTTGCGGATACTGAAGCCCCCATCGGCCACGTTGGTACGAGTGCGGATGCGGCGGCATTGCCGGTCGTCTGGCGCTCAGGCTTGGGCAGCGTATCACCTAACCAGTTTTATAGAGGAGAGTAGTTCATGGCAACGTCATTAGCTGCCGGAGTAGTGCTCGAATTACCACTGTTGCTACTTTCCATTGGGGCATTAGCTCTCCTGGTCTATGAGTCGTTCTCCAAGCAGGAAAGCTCCCACGTGGCGGGAGCTTTTGGGATGCGTGAAGTAATCACCCTGAGTGCGATGTTCTTTGCACTGTTCGCCCTTATGTCGAGTGCAGACGTAGCAAGTCAGAGTCCGACGGTTTTTTACGGTGCGCTCTATGTTGATCAGTTCAGCTTCCTCGTCTCGTTGATTATTCTTGTAGGATCGATTGGCGCTGTTTTATTAGGGATGGCCAGGCTAGGTCAGGAGGGCATATCGGCTAAGGCTGAGTACTACTCGCTCTTATTGATGTCGGTTGTCGGTGCCCTGATCTTCGCCTCCGCCGCAGAGCTGATTACGCTCTTTCTGGGCCTTGAGATTATGTCACTGGCTCTCTATTGCCTGTGTGGGGCGGCGTTAGCTAAAGACGGACCGCCAATGAAGCGCTCTTCCGAATCGGCGCTCAAGTATTTTATCCTCGGTTCATTTAGTTCAGCCTTTATGCTCTACGGGATTGCGCTCCTCTATGGCTTAAGCGGCAGCACCCACATCTCCGTGATTGCACAGATGGGTATGGGCGCGCATCCGCATATGCTGCTTGTTGCCATTGGCTTCGTGCTTGTGGGGATGGCATTTAAGATCGGTGCCGTGCCATTTCATTTTTGGGTGCCCGATGTGTATCAGGGTGCACCGACGCCGGTAACCGCATTTATGGCCTGCGTGATTAAGACCGCAGCCGTGGCCGCGGCGCTGCGCCTATTTTGGGTTGGTTTTGGACAATCCTTCGTCTTTTGGTCCGGTGCAGTCTGGATCGTCGCCGTCTGCACCATGGTATTGGGCAATCTCGTCGCCCTGCGACAGCGATCCCTCAAGCGCATGCTAGCCTACTCGAGCATCGCTCATGCTGGGTACATGTTAGTGGCCTTTCTCGTGCCGAGCGGTCAGTATGGCGGAGAATATGGTGGAGGAGGCGCGATCCTGTACTATCTTGTGGTCTATGCGGCGATGACGATGGGAGCCTTTGGAGTTCTGATTGCGGTGACCGCCGAGCATAATGCCAGCCCTCACCCAGACGATATCGGGCGCTTCAACGGCCTGGGCTATCGCCATCCGCTGTTAGGAATATTGATGGCACTATTCATGCTCTCGCTAGCCGGTATCCCCCCAGGCTTGGCCGGACTGATGGGCAAAATTTTTCTTTTTTCAGCAGCTATCCATGCTGGTTTTGTTGGGATAGCGATTATCGGAGTGATTACCTCAGCCATCTCCTGTTATTACTATCTGCGCATCATCGTGGCGATGTATTTTCTCGATGCTGAGTTGGATGAGGAGCCAGAGCGAGCCCATATCGGCATCCCGCTCGGTATCGTGCTTGGGGTCTGCGCAGCAGCGGTTTTACTGCTCGGGGTCTTCCCTGACCGGCTTTATAAGGCGGCGGGGATGGTGGTGAGTACCCTACACTAGGAGTTCCCGGCCGCAATCCGTATATTACCGGGGCGAGAATTCCTCACGGCCGGGAACTAGATGAAGTAGTGTATTACAAGTGAGGGGAAGCAGCGGGGGGCGTCCTTATATACTATCAGTAAAGAGCTTATTGCAGTAAGTCAGTATGAAAGTGTCACACCAGCGTGTCCTCGTAACTGATGTTCACGAGTTCTAACATACATATTCACTTCAGACTGGATATTTAGGGGCACAAAATTAGGCATCTAATCACCCGATTTGTTTAGCACTCGATTGTATTTGAGTAGCTGGGGATGTGCTGATACAATGGAATATCGTAAATACCAGACCCGTAGCGGGTCTGGTAATGTAATGGTTATCCGCATATGCCTGAAATGCCGACAGAAGTGCAGCTACCTGGGCGTCTTGAAGCACTGGTGAAGAGCTGTGAGCGAAACTGTGTCCATGAATGTTGTGGAATAGATGCCTATGATTTTTCCCCCCTTCACATAGCTGCCCATATATCATCGTACACGGGAGTCATTCGCGAATCAGATATTGCTGAGATACAGAAGGAGATCGATGATTTGCTTCAGCAAGTTTTGGCAATGCCTCGAACTTCAGCACTGCCGGATGAATTCAAGGACTATCTATGCTTTATTAAGGGAATGAATCATTGGTTTTCAGCAAAGACCCTCAATAAGTTTGCTGAAGAACTTAAGTACAACATGAAAGTTGCAATACAAGTTCTCGAACTATCTGACAAACTTCGGTTTGAATGTGGATAACTCCTCCGAGCACACCTTAGTCGGCCCTTTGGGTAGCTTGGCGATTCATGCATAATTGAAGGGCCGACAAGGTGTCGGAAACATTACACCACCAATTAATATGACGATCGCATCGGCCATTTTGACTGTCTCGAACAGAGCAAGTCGGCCCAGTCAGAAGCATCCGGCCAAGTTCGGCGATTGGACTCTTCACATCAAGACCCTTTGAAGACTCGCATTCTTAATATACTTTGTTTATCTAATGTGGCGCTTGCGATTTATCACGAGGAGCGGAGGGGATACGGGGTGCCGGGGGAGTGGCAGCAGTTCGGACCAGGACGAGGCTGAGAGTTCAACGCTAAGTAAAAAACTTGTTGGATGATGTACTAGTGATGCTCCGCAGGAGCATCACTCAGGACGACCGTATCCGGATTCGGCAGCGGCGCTTTCTGCACCTGGTGCTGAATGTCCTTAATGATACCTGTGGGGGTGTAGGTGATGACGACGGTATGTTTGTCCCCCTGTAGTGACTCAATAGGGGAGGTGGCAAACTCAGCTAAGCAACCGGTGATAGCGTCAAGCCCGACATAGACTGCGGCCCGTCCGTAGCTTGCTTCATCGCCGCTAAAGTACTGGTAGGTTGCCACATCTCCGTAGCTCTTGCGGTTGAAGGTCATCGGCCTACCCAATATCTTCTCGGCTTGAGGGCGTGTCGTTCGGCCGATATGGATCGAGCTCAAGTCACGATCTTTATTGCTCGATGCTGCCATAAAGACGGAGCAGCCGCTCATAGGGACGACGATGAATAGACTTAGGACCAGAAATGACAGCCATGTACGCATAAAAACCTCCATACTTTTCTGCTCAAATATGTAACTGCTCAATAAGTCCGGGCAAAGAATATCATGCGCGTGCTCCTGGTCGATGTAACTAGCCGATTCAGCACACTCTTCGACCGCGACAACGACCACGCTCACGAATTATTAAGCAACCCGGGGATATTGAGCACTTACTCAAATATACCGGGAGGATATGATATTTAACGCTTTTATGAAACTGCGCTTGTTTTCAATGGATAGCTAGTTCTTGGGTAGCTGCCCGTTAACGCCGGGTGACTTAATAATTCGTGAGCGTGAGCGTGAGCGTGGTCCTGGTCGAAGTGTGTGCTGAATCGGCTAGTTACATCGACCACGTGCAGGAACTATTCTACATTGCCTTCTCGCCGTGAGCATTGTAATTTTATCACCTTGATAATATTCGACCACGACCATGGCGGCTATACGCCTGCGCATAATTATCTGGTCAAGCAGCTGCTTAGCCGGGCTATAGCGGTGCAGCGGATGCGGTCAGCAGAAAGCTGACAGCTGACAGCTGAACTCTGATATCGGAAGGCTGATAGCAGACATTATGCGCGGCTGTATATTACCCCGGGTTATTGAGCGGCTACTACGGAGAAACAATGCTATGTCTGAACCCTTGCCCAGCTGGAACCTAAGCGATCTTTTTTCCTCCATCGACGATCCGGCGATTGAGCGCTGTTTACGCAAGGCGGAGCGCTTGGTTCGTGCCTTTGTGCTGGCCTATAAAGGTAAGCTCTCGAAGAAGGCGGCGAGTGCTTTGGCGCTGAAGCGAATCCTTCGTCAGTACGAAGCGGTTTTTGTTTGTGCCCTTAAGCCAATTGAGTACGCACAGCTTTTGTTCGCCGAGGACCTTTCCAAGCCGGAGCGTGGCGCCTTTCTGCAGAGCATGCGCGTACGCTATCTTTCGATTCAGAGTGAGACCGTCTTTTTTGAATTAGAGCTGCTGACGCTTCCTGACGCCGTGCTTAAAAAGCTGAGCCGTCATCCCCAGCTCCAAGAGTATGCCAACTATCTGGTCAAGCTCATTAATTCCAAACCTCATCGTCTAAGTGAGCGAGAGGAGCGTTTGCTTGATCAAAAGAGCCTCACCGGACGCTCGGCTTTCGTGCGCCTTTTTGACGAGGAGATCTCGCTAAAAAAATTCAGCCTGAACATGCGTGGTAAGGTTAAGGAGCTCAGCGAGACACAGCTACTTGATATGCTCTACAGCAAGGTACGTGCTGAGCGCAAAGCTGCGGCCAAGTCGCTTACCGCAGGTCTAAAGGAGGAGAGCCGACGTCTGACGTATATCACTAATACATTGGCCGAGGATAAAGCTATCGATGACAAGCTGCGTAATTTCGCCACACCGGCAGCGGCGCGTCATCTGGCTAATGAGATCTCACAAGACATGGTTGATGTCATGAGCAGCGCTGTTACCTCGCACTATGGAATCGTGCAGGATTTTTATCGTTTCAAGGCTAAGGTTCTTGGCGTTGGCAAGCTCTTTGACTACGATCGCTACGCGCCCGTGAGTAGCGCCTCGGTCAAGATGCCGTATGCAGCGGCGCGCAAGAACATCTTGGACTCGTTTCGAGCGTTCTCGCCACGCTACGCAGAGATAGCGAGCCTATTCTTCGATAAGCAGTGGATCGATGCGGAGCAGCGCAAAGGTAAGCGAGGAGGTGGATTCTGCTCGTATGCAACGCCGGATCTCCACCCATACGTCTTTTTAAATTACAGTGGTTCCCTGCGTGAGGTCTTCACGCTGGCACACGAGCTTGGCCACGGTGTTCACGGTTACCTGATGCGCGATCGGGGGATACTCAACGCGGACACGCCGTTGACTATCGCTGAGACGGCGAGCGTTTTTGCTGAGATGCTGCTTTTTGAGCAGCTCAAGCGAGAGGCAAAAAGTCCACAAGATCTATTCGCGCTGATAACCGGACGGATTGAAGGGATATTCGCCACGGTCTTTCGGCAGATATCGATGTACAACTTTGAGCAGGATCTCCATGCCGAGCGTCGTCGCTGTGGGGAGCTATCGACCGAACGCATTAATGCCCTGTGGTGCAAGCGTCAAAAAGAGATGTTTGGATCGGCGGTTGAAATTACACCGGAGTATGCCTATTGGTGGAGCTATATTCCGCACTTCTTGCATACACCTTTCTATGTTTACGCCTACTCATTCGGCGAGTTGATGACTCTTTCACTTTTCTCACAATACAAACGCGAGGGTGAGCCGTTTGTGGAGAAATATCTGGCATTGTTAGCTGCCGGTGGCAGCCTCAGCCCCGAGGGGTTGGTCAAGCCGCTCGGCATATCGCTCAAGGGGCGATCTTTCTGGGAAGGCGGGTTAGCGCTTATCGCTGAGCTTGTGAGCGAGGCTAAGGCGGTTTATCGACGGGGCTGATAGGGGCTGTCCCCAGGAAGCTTCTCTGGTAGGCGAAGGGTAGTGCCGGGACAGCCCCAACAGAGGACGCGCGCTGTAGCAAAGGTGGATTAGTAGAAAGGCGGGGGAAATATCCTTGCGAGAAGTGCTGAGTTTGGTGAGAGTTTTATCAGCAGCGGCACACTTGCGTACCTTCCCTAGATTCCTTGATCCGTGAAACGTGTACTAAATGAGTTGCATTTTACACTTGAGCTTGGCCTTGAACTCCCGCATGGCCATGGCCCATTCACCATATTCTTGGAATTCGACTGATAGGCATGCTCAGGTCAAAGAAGGAAAGGCCACGGCCAAGCAGAAGTTCAAGGCCAAGTCTACGGCGAAGTTTAAGTTAGC
>CAIXSY010000050.1 GCA_903922175.1 uncultured delta proteobacterium
CCTCAAAATTCACTAGTCGGCGCTATTATAGCGTGCCTCTTTCGGGCTTAACCTCGAAATTGGCCACGTATACTACTCTACTATTTCACTTATTTCTCCCGTCCTATCGCGCTTTCGCTGTTTCCGGACAGGCTCTAGGTAGAACGAGCATTAGTAAGAGGGTGCGCCATAAAAGTTATCACCTTAGGCTCCCCAAAACTCAGAGAGCCCTATGCATTATTGTGTATTAGGATGTCTTGCTAAGCAAGGCGAACCATGGCGCATTGAAATCAAGTACTTAGAAGCTGTGTTTGTAACTTCTCAATAGCTTGGGGCAGCTCAGTTTGTGGAGCCGACACGCGCATCGGCGCACAAAAGCTCTGTAATCTGCTATCAGGCTTGCCGTCAGCTTTCTGCTGACTGCATCTGCTACGGCCGCAGCCGACGGCCTTAGCCGTAACTCCGTCGCGTTGTAATTGCTAACCTCACCGATGAAGCGTGGCTTGCCTCAATCGGCCAACATACTAGCGGCGCGCGGAGCGCGGCGCTCCGGCCGCCCTCCGACCTTCGGGGGATCGGCAGGGCTCTTCTGCGGACGGTATCTCCCCCTCGTCAATGCCCCCGTTTTCAGTTACTCTGCCCATATGCTAGTCACAGAAAAGCTCCCCAATGGCCTTACCCTCCTCGTTGAAGAGATTCCGCATCTTGAGTCTGCGGCGTATGATCTGCTTATCCCAGGCGGGATTCTAACCGATCAGGACGGTCATGAGGGGGCCTGTTCGGTCTTGGCTGAGCTGAGCTGCCGAGGGGCGGGGAACCTGGACTCAAAGGCGCTCTCCGATGCCTTTGATGATGCGGGTATCCGCCACGGGGAGGGGGCAGCTACGGACCGTTTCTCCTACCGCGGATCGTTATTGGCCGATAAGCTTCCCTTGGCACTCTCCCTTGTTGGGCAGATGGTGCTCGATCCGGCTCTTCCGGAAGATGAGATCGAAAGCATTCAGAGCCTGATGCTCCAAGATATCCGGGCGCTCGAAGATAGTCCGGCGCGTAAGGCGATGATGGAGCTTGGGTTGCGCTATTATCCGCATCCGTATTCGCGCTCATCGCTCGGCACTATCGAGGGGATTACAGCCGCGACAGCAGCGCACCTGCGCACTGAGTGGGAGAGGCTTTACCGCCCGGATGGAGCGATACTCTCTATTGCGGGTAAGGTTGATCCACAGTCGGTGATCGCAGAGGTTAAAAAGCATTTTTCGGATTGGCAAGGGACTGCGGTGGAGCTCCCAGCCTATGGCACTCCGCCTAAGCACGAGGCTTTTCACATCCACAGCGATTCCGCCCAGCTGCAGATCGCCCTAGCCTATCCTTCAGTGAAGTTCGGGGATCCGCTTTACTATGCGGCCAAGGTAGCAAGTGGGCTGCTCTCTGGTGGCATGTTCGGTCGTCTGTTTATTGAGGTGCGCGAGAAGCGCGGGCTTTGTTACTCTGTCTACTGCCGTCATCACGCCACGATGGATTACGGCACGGTCGTTGCCTACGCGGGCACGACGCCTGAGCGAGCGCATGAGACCTTGGATGTTATGGTCAACGTCTTGCGCTCGGTGGCGGGAACGGTGGGCGCCGAGGAGTTTGCACGGGCAAAGGCGAACCTTAAGTCCTCTCTTGTTATTAGCGAGGAGTCGGCAGGGGCGCGGGCTAGTTCGAACTGCTCTGATTATTGGCTCCTAAAGCGAGTACGCAGCATAGACGAGATCCTTACTCAGATTGACAATGTGACACCGGCAGAAGTTGATCAATATTTCGCCACCTATCCGGCTGATTCCTTCATGCTCTTGACGCTCGGGGCGAAGAAGCTGGACCTCCCCCAGACAAAATAAGCAGATCAAGGAAGAAGATCACGTAAGAAAGGTTTGAACGTATGAATGGCAAAGAGTTTAAAACGCAGCGCCTCGGCAATGGACTGATGCTCCTCGGTGAGTTGGATACCGCGGTCAAAAGCGCATCCCTCGGTTTTTTCGTGCGCACGGGGGCGCGTGACGAGACTGGCAAAGAGTCGGGGGTCTCTCATTTTCTTGAACACATGATGTTCAAAGGCACCGAGAAGCGATCGAGCATGGATATTACCTATCAGCTCGGCAATATCGGCGCTCAGGCCAATGCTTTTACGACCGAGGAGAATACCGTCTATTACGCGGCCGTCCTCTCTGAGTACGTTCCGGCCATGCAGGAGCTCCTCTGCGACATGTTGCGTCCGGCGCTTGATCACAAGGAGTTCGACATGGAGAAGAAGGTGATCCTTGAGGAGATCGCCCTGTATGAGGACAAGCCACACTTCTACCTATTTGAGCATGCCCTGATCGACTTTTTCTCCGGTCATCCAGCGGGGAATTCAGTCCTTGGAACGAGCGCCAGCGTGGCGGCCATTAGCCGCGATGAGATGAAGGCCTATTTTGATCGCCGTTATGCGCCGGGAAATATGGTGCTTGTCGCCAGTGGCAACTATGATTGGGCGCGTTTCGTCGCAGACGCCGAAAAATACTGCGGCGCCTGGCAGGATTTTGACGCTACCCGTTTGGTTTCGCCCTATGTAGCCAAAGAGATGTACCGCGAGTACCGCAAGAAAGATATTAAGCAGGTGCATGTCCTGTTTATGACCGATGCCGCCGCAGCGCAGGATGAGGAGCGCTATCCGTTAACGATCCTCTCGATGATCCTCGGTGATGGCAGTGGCTCTAAGATCTACTGGGAGCTGGTTGACCCAGGGTTGGTTGAATCTGCCGGAGCTGAGTGCGACGAACGCGATGGGACGGGGCTCTTTGTAGCCTCGGCCAGTATGGAGCCGGAGAAGATAGATGAGGTTTCTGATATTTTGCGAAGAATAATCTCGCAGCCGCTTAACTTCGATGCTGCTGACCTTGAGCGTGCCAAAACTAAGCTTGCTGCCAAGATCGTTCTTGGTGGAGAGTTGCCCATGGGGCGGATGATGGCCCTCGGCACGGAGTGGCAGTATCGTGGCAAGGTAACTCCACTCTCCGAGGTCGCCGCCAAGGTGCGAGCGGTCACGCGACAGGATATCGAGACGGCGCTGGAGCGTTTCCCGCTGAGCGAGTGGGGGGAGTTTCGCCTTCTACCGGCGTAGGTGGTGGCAGATTTTAACCGACGATTACCTACTACAGCTTGGTTTTGATACTCTACCCCCAATTTCCTTTCTCTAGATTCCTTGACCCTTGAAACGTGTACTAGGTGAGTTGCATTTTACACTTGAACTTGGCCTTGAACTCCCGCATGGCCATGGCCCACTCACCATATTCTTGGAATTCGACTGATAGGCATGCTCAGGTCAAAGAAGGAAAGGCCACGGCCAAGCAGAAGTTCAAGGTCAAGCCTACGGCGAAGTTTAAGTTAGCAATGGAGCCTTGGTCTGAGGCGTAGCCTCGTTAGCCCTTTCCCCTTCGACCTGTGCATATAGCCCTAACAAAATGACCATTTTTGAGAACCGATGACGCTGACGTCCTAGGTCAGTTTGACGTCAGCGTTAGCCGATTATGGGCGAGCAGTTACAAGTTTTTCTCATTTTTCTCCGCGTTCTATGCTATATTTGGCCGCGTCGACTGTACCCTAGGGATGCCTCTATGGGCCTTTTTGTGCCGGACAGGAGTAGGAAGAGCAGCAACGGTGATTCTGAAGCACGCCCTTCTGCCCGCGGTGCGCCGCGCGGCCCTCTTTTAAGATCCCACCTCGAACCGTTAGGGGTCACGGCACTTAATCCTTCGCTTGCCCGATTAGGCGACCTTTTAGCTAATCTCGGCTGGCCAGTAGAAGAGGCGACCCTCAGGTATCTTGCCACCAGCGCTGCACTTGGTGTCACGCCGTCTGCTGATGTGCTTTCCAGCGGGCAACTCGCCTTCCCCGTGGACGTGGAGGTCAACGTAGTACAGAGCTTTAGTGCCTCTTCCGAGAAACATGAAGGAACTCGGAGATCCGGCTGGAGTTCTCGGCTTACCGAAGCGCGCGAAATTGTACTTAGTCAGGCTAACCACGTAGACGCCCCCCTGTTTAGCAGAGGCTGCTTTACGCATATCCCTGACAGTAAAAACCTAGTCCTTACATTCACATCCCGTCCGAGAGACCCGCCGCACAGTTTTCGAGCTGCGTTTGCCTGGGTCGGTGAAAGTTCTGCTGAGGGGAGAGACTTCTTCGAAGATCGCTGGACACTCACAGAATTTATCGCTCGCAAACTAGGGGCTGCAGCTTTCCCGCAGGACCTCGGGCCACTCGTGTGCAGAGCCGTACCGAAGATGGACCTGTTCCAAGTAAGCCTCGGATCCGGAATCTTTTGCGAAACCGAGTGCAGGCCGGGACTAGACCTTCCGCTTTCCGCCACGTGTGGAAAAACCATTGAGGTGCGGCGAGCGGTTGAAGGCATCGCACCTGTGCTACTTACCCCTCACTTTATTGATCACGCCAGCGCTGTCCATATTGCCGAGCTTAATCAGCTAGAGTGGCTCCAGTGGAATGATGGCGCCTCTAATATTCCCGGCTGGCGAACAAGGGGGCTCGGCCCGCTTCGAATCGAGGATGCTTCGCCCAACCTGCTTTCGAAGATAGCCCGCCTAAGCGAGCTACCACTTCCGCCAGAACTTTTTAAGCATGTGTTGGAGATGTGTGCGTATGGGGGTGATCTGCGCATGCGCCACTGCCAGGCGCTGATGGAAGCGGGGCGAGAGCTTGAGCTATCGAGTACCATAACGCTATTCTCTGATGAAGGGAGCGTGCGAAGCAACCGCCTCGTTTTTCTGCAGGACTATTTCGCACCATACGGCTCCTGCATGATGGAGATAGCCCCGCGCGACCCGCGGATTGAAGGCAGAAACCATGTACAAATTGAGTGGAGCGGACAGGCGGTGGAGCTTTCGGTACTCCCCTGGCAGAAAATTCTGGCAGACTGCCGCGAGCATGATCGCATACGCAAGGACCTGTGGACGAAACCTCCTAACTGAAAAGACTCAATGTTTGCGCAGGAATCTTTTTTACTCTTTCTCTTCAAAGGGGAACGCCCCCTTTTTCTTATAGCGCCCACTGGTATCGGACCTTTCGTCGAGCGCCACTCACATACGCGGGATCATCCACAGCCACATCGACCTCGTCAATGAATTTTGCACCAAGTCTTTCGATAATGCGGATTGAGTATACATTATCTGGGGCTGCCGTGAGAATTACATTCTCATATTGCTCGCGGACAAACGGCTTTAATGCCATGCAAGCCTTAAACGCATAGGAATGCCCGCGGAAGTTGGGCAGCACCTCAAACCCGATGTGACCAGCGGTAAACGTGATATGCAGTGAGTCGCCGACTCGAAAGTTTATATGACCGACGATGGCTCCGAATCTGGTAGATGGTAACCCACCTTACCTTTAATCGCCTTCAACTAAGCCAAGCGAACTTACTGAAACCGCTCATTTCTTATTCTCCCGCCCGTTTTTTAATCAGAAAAGAGCGCGAGGAGGAAACTTTCCAGCCAAATCCTCGATACATAAGGTGTATGCCACAAGCACCTCGACAAATAAAAAGTAACC
>CAIXSY010000051.1 GCA_903922175.1 uncultured delta proteobacterium
AACGTTGGATCGACTATGTGAATGATCCTGAAAGTGATCAAGATCTCTTTGCGCTGCGACTTTCCGTTACTCGTGGTCGGCCATATGGTTCGGAGGGTTGGACTCTCGAAACCGCCGCGCGTCTTGGAATAACTCAATCGCCTCGCCCCCGGGGCAGGCCGAAGAAAGAATAAGGGTCCTGACCCCTTTAACTCCCCCTGACCCCTTTAACTCCCCGTCAAAAGTAATAGCGATAGCCGTGGCTAAAATTGATGCGATCGACAATACGCTGGTCAGACAGCTGTCCCCAGGCGAGCGTCAGATCGAGCGGGACGACGTCAGCCGCCGATGCAAAGTAGTAACGTGCGGTTAATAAAACGCGCGCGCTCATATCGAACCTGGCTAATGGATAGACCGTGTATTGTCCAGTCCGCCATGGCCGCTTTTCGTTGGTGATAGGATCTTGTTTGGGATCGTCGGCCGCCCATACCCCCGGCGGCTGCCGCAGGGACGAACGAATAGAAAAACCGTACATAGACGCAATAATCACCAGAACCAGTACAAGCAGCAGCCCAATGATGACCTGCTTAGGGGGTATGCTCACCCTCGATGCTGGCGCCTGTTGACGTCTCATCATCCGCGCCGCTTTTCGCTTTTCGAAGCACGAACGACAGAGCCCCTGCCCGTCTCCTATGTCAGCGTTGCAAAGGTAACAGCCCATCGTTCCTTGTTGCTTCTCTAATTAGTTCCAGGCCGAGTACTAATGCCGTAGCTGCTGCCGATGCAGTCAGCAGAAATCTGACTGCCGATCCCTGATTACAGAAACTAATATTTGACGAGCAGCTATGAAAATGCAACCCATCTAGTACACGTTTCAAGGCTCAAGGAATCTAGCAGCGCGCGCTCGCGCGCTGCTCTGTGTGCCACTTCCAAAGTAGATACACACAGGGGTAGACCAAAAGCTCAAGCAGAAATGAGGTGACAAGTCCGCCGGCCATTGGGGCCACAACTCGCTTCATCATGTCAGAGCCAGAACCGCTGGAGAACATAATCGGCATAAGACCCATAAAAGCTGCCGCTACGGTCATCATCTTCGGCCGCACACGCTTTACCGCTCCGTGGATTATCGCCTCAATCAGACTCGCCTTGTCCGTAATCATCCCCTTGCGCCGCGCCTCATCATAGGAGAGGTCAAGGAAGAGGAGCATAAAAACCCCTGTTTCGGCGTCGAGTCCCATCAGGGCGATCATTCCCACCCAGGCCGCAATCGAGACATTGTAGTCCAGAAGGTACATGCACCAAACGGCGCCCACGAGCGAAAAAGGTACGGCAAGCATCACAATCCCAGCCTTAATTGTGGAGCCGGTATTGAGAACGAGAAGGACAAAGATAATCAGCAGGGTTAAGGGAACAACTATCTTTAGTCGCTCACGCACACGCAGCATATTTTCGTACTGCCCACTCCAGGTTAGAGAATAACCACTCGGAAGCTTTAATTCCTGCGCCACAAGCTCTTTGGCTCGAGCCACGTAGCCACCAACGTCGCTCGTTGAGAGATCGACGTAGACGTAGCCTGCGAGCATGCCATTCTCATCGCGAATCATCGAAGGACCGCTCACCTGCTTAATATCGGCCACCTGTGAGATCGGGATCTGCGCACCGCTTGGAGTCGAGACGAGGACTCGTTTTAATTCCTCGATGCTATCTCTCAACTCACGCGGGTAACGTACGTTGACGGGGTACCGTGCCCTGCCCTCGACGGTCGTCGTTACGTTTTCCCCACCGATGGCTGAGCTTATCACCGCTTGAGCATCGGCAACGGACAGGCCGTAGCGTGCGAGCTGCTCACGGCGCAGATCAAAATCCAGAAAATATCCGCCTGACACACGCTCGGCAAAGACCGAACGCGTCCCCTCTAATGGCTTTAGAAGGACTTCGAGCTGCACGGCGATCTTTTCAATTTCTGCTAGGTCTGCGCCAAAAACTTTAATTCCCAATGCCGTGCGCACACCGGTTGAGAGCATGTCGATCCGTGCCCGAATCGGCATAGTCCAGGCATTACTTACTCCTGGGATTTTCACCTTGCGGTCAAGCTCGGCGACAAGCTCTTCCCAGGAGATATGCTCAGGCCAGAAACGAGCGAATAACAGATTACGAAGCCACTGCGGTGACCAGCTTGAATACCAGCGTTCTTTGTGGCGCCACTCCGACTCGGGCTTAAGAGTAAGAACCGTCTCCATCATCGAAAAAGGCGCCGGGTCCGTCGAAGTGTCGGCCCGTCCGGCTTTTCCGAAAACGCGCTCTACCTCGGGAAAACTTTTGAGAAGCTTGTCTTGCTGCTGCAATATAGCCTGTGCCTGCTGCACTGAGATCCCCGGCAGCGTCGTCGGCATGTAGAGGATCGAGCCTTCGTTGAGCGGGGGCATGAATTCGCTCCCAAGCTTAAAATAGACCGGGACCGAGAGGCCGACCAGCACCACTGCACATAAGATGGTCATCCAGGGATAGCGCAGTACAAAGCGCGCCGGGCGCTCATAGAGCTTAAAAAGCAGGCGGCTTATCGGATGGTTCTCCTCCTTGTGATAGGTACCGACGAGCAGCTGGCTCGCACCCCAAGCAAGCCAGCGCGGGCGGAAGGTAAATGACTCCATCCGCGAAAATATCATCCGCATCGCCGGATCAAGCGTCACCGCCAAAACGGCGGCGATGAGCATGGCGTAGTTCTTGGCGTAGGCCAGCGGCTTAAAGAGCCGTCCCTCCTGATCAACGAGGGTAAAGATCGGGAAGAAAGCCACGGCCACGACGAGAAGTGAGAAGAAGACCGAGGGAGCGACCTCCTTAATGGCCTGCAAGCGCACCTCGTGAAAGTCCCCTACCCCGCCCTGCTCTTTCCATAGCTCGAGTTTTTTATAGGCATTCTCAACCTCGACGATAGCTCCGTCGACGAGAACACCGATGGAGATCGCTATACCGGTAAGCGACATAATATTGGAGTGCAGCCCGGCAAGATACATCACAATAAAGGAGAGCAGCACGGAAACCGGAATGGTGATGATAGGCACGATCGCCGAGGGGATGTGCCACAGAAAGACGAGGATCACCAGACTAACGATGATCATTTCGAGGATAAGGTCGTGCCGAAGCGTGTCGATGGCGCGCTCAATCAGCTGTGAGCGATCGTAGGTCGTAACCACCTTTACTCCCGCAGGTAGGGAACCCTCGAGATCCTTAAGCTTCTGTTTTACGCCACTAATCACCCGGTCGGCGTTCTCTTCATGCCGCATGATCACGATGCCGCCCACGGATTCACCCATGCCATCAAGGTCTGCCACGCCACGGCGCAGCTCCGGGCCGAGTTCAACTCGGGCGACGTCACGCACCAAGACCGGAGTGCCCTGAGCGTTAGTCTTCAGCACCGCCTGCTCGAGATCCTTGACGCTCTTCACATAGCCGTGACCCCGAACCATATACTCGCGCCCCGAGAATTCGACCACCCTGCCACCGACCTCTTCGTTGGCATCACGCACGGCAGAAATCACCTTGTCGATCGGGATATCGAGCGCCGCTAAGCGGTTGCGATCAACCGTCACCTGATACTGATTCTTAAATCCGCCGATACTGGCAACCTCAGCTACGCCAGGAACTGACTGCAACGCATATTTTAGATTCCAATCTTGATAGGAGCGCAGGTCGGCCAAGGAGTACGTTCCACTTTCATCGACAAGCGCATACTGGAATACCCAGCCAACCCCGGTAGCATCCGGCCCGATCTCTGTTTTCACCCCGGTTGGAAGCGAAGCGCTGACCTTACTCAGGTACTCCAGCACACGACTTCTGGCCCAGTAGATATCGGTGCCATCCTCGAAGATAACGTAGACGTAAGAGAATCCAAAGTCGGAATAGCCGCGCACCGCTTTTACCTTCGCCGCCCCGAGCAGCGCCGTCACTATCGGATAAGTGACCTGGTCTTCAATCAGGTCAGGTGAACGGTCCCAGCGTGAATAGACGATTACCTGCGTATCGGAAAGATCGGGCAGAGCATCGATCGGCTGATTACGCACAGCCCACACACCGAGGGCAGTGATGATAGCAAAGAGGAACACCACAAAGTATTTGTGGCGAGTGCAAACTTCAATCAGTCTTCCTATCATGCTGCTTTCTTACGGTTGCGTATGTGTATGCATCTCACCCATGGCCGAGGCCTTCAGCTTGGACTCTGAATCAAGAAGGAAGTTAGCCCCGGTCGCCACCCTCTCCCCAGCACTCAATCCCTTTCTTATCTCGTAAAAGTTACGAACCTTAACCCCTGTTTCAACTTCTCGCGGCACATAGCTGCCGCTCTCAGTCTCAACAAAAACAATGGTGCGCTCGCCGGTCCATAGCACCGCACTCTCCGGCACAATTAGCGCCTCGCCAAGGCTACCCTGGAGCAACACGTTGGCGTACATCTCGGGCTTTAATTCCGCAGAGGGATTATCTAATATCAGGCGAACTTTTACGGTGCGTGTTTGTTCGTCGAGGCTTGGATAGATATAGCCGATAGCCGTTTTCCAGCTCTTACCGGGGCTAGCGGCCAGTGTCACCTCGGCGTTCTGCCCGACTTTGACAAAGGGGATGTCCGCCTCATAAATATCGGCGATCACCCATACCGAAGAGAGGTCGGCGATATCGTAGATCGTGTCACTCGGGGTAACGCGCATCCCCTGGAGTGCGCTCTTGGCGGTTACAAAGCCATTGATCGGCGAGCGCATGACCACTGCCTTCGATGGTTTTAAGGTCTTCTCAAGACGCTCTATCTCCTCGGGGCTTACTCCCCACAGGTCGAGGCGCTTTTTAGCCGAGTCAGCCAAGGTATTCCCAAAGCTTCCCTCGGACCGACCTTGGCCCTTCAGTGCCAACACGTATTCATTTTCGGTAGCGTAAACGTCGGGTGAATAGATCGAAAAAAGTGGATCGCCGGCTTTGACCTGCTGCCCGACGAAATCAATGAAGATCTCATCGATGTAACCCTCAAACTTGGTATGCAGATGATGCAGCTTGGTTTCGTCAAAGGCCACCCGTCCGACCGCATTTATCGGGCGCTCAAGTGGGCCGCGTTTGACCTCCTCGAGATTGATGCCCATCACGACCCGGTCCTGGGGCGAGATTTTGAGCGCACTGTATCCCGGAACCGGCATCTCCATTTCAGCTGCCATGGTCGGCGTCGCCGATGCGGCCGCAACGACTACGTCGTGCTCAGCATGCGGCGCCACCTCGACAAGATGCATACCACAGATAAGACAATCGCCAGGATGGTCGGAGGTAACCTGCGGATGCATCGGACAGCGATACAGTTTGGCTACTGTTATCTCTGCGTACTGCGGGCGAATGAGGACGGCGTAGCCGACAACGAAGCTAAGGGCGACAAAAACGGCTATAAGTATCTTACGAATCGTCATCGACTACACTCTCCAATTTTTTCCAGGCACCTAATCGTGCGTATGCTCCTTCGAGCTTTCCATTTTATCCATAGTCATCCCGCAGACGGGACATTTTGCGGGGGTTTTTGAATGCTGCTCTGGATGCATCGGGCAGACGTACGTCGCCTCCTCCTTCGTCTGTTGTACAACACTCGGCGCTGCCGTCGGAGCCGTGGCTGGAGCGTCTGCGGCATATGCTGCGCTGCTGCAGAGCAGAGCTGAAAAGAGGATAGTGGCAATAGTCTTCATAGGTTTTTCCTGTGTTATGTTTTTGTTTCCAGTGATTCACCGAGCACGGATTCAATCCGTGCCACAGCTTTTTCATAATTTGCAAATTCTTCCGCTGCACCAATCCCGTAATCTCTAGCGGCTACTAAATTCGAAAGTAACGTCAGAAAGTCGACCTGCCCGCTCTCATAACTGCGCAGCGATGATTCAAATGCCATCCTCGACTGTGGAACGAGCGATTTATCATAGAGCTGAAGAAGTTTTTGCGAGGCCTGCGCTTGGTGAATGTCAGCCAGCAGTTTTGCGTTTATCTCTTGCCAAGCTGCCTGCTTTTCGCTCCGCGCACGAACTTCGTTATGTTTCGCCTCCTCAATCCCCGCACTCTGTTTCGACCAGAAGTAGAGCGGAACTTTAAATCCCACCCTCACCTGAAACATATCCGGATTATCGCCGCTATAGCCGTAATAGCCGCCAAAAGTTAGGTCGGGATAGTACTCACGCTGAGCCAGATCGAGCGCTTTTTTCTCCCTTTCATTGATCGCGTTTTTGGCCATAAGCGCCGGGCTGCGCTGACGTGCCAGCTCGATCATCTCGCTCGCCGAAAGAAGGAGTGGTGAGAGCTGCGGCTTCTGCGGCACACCGAGCACAGATTCAGGCATCCTGTTCAAGATCGCATTTAATTCCGCGCGCGCTGAAAGCCTTCGCAGCTCTATACCGATCAGACGCGCCTCAAGCATTGAGGCTTCGAGGTGTGCTTTGAGGACATCTTGCTGCGTTCCTCGACCTCCCTCGTAACGCACCTGTGCGGTGCGTGCCAACTCATCAAGATCATATTTGCTGCGCTCAAGTACGCTTATGCTTTGACAGAGGTACCAATATTCGACATATGCGCTTTTTACCTTGGCCACGACCTCAGCCTCGATCGCCGCTGCTTCATGGCGCTTAGCTTGCGCCTCATCTTCGGCGATCTGCCCGCGCAGCCCGAGTTTTCCAGGAAAGGGAACCTCTTGAGTGAACTCGATACCGGCATTACTCTGCGGATCGGAACCGATGGTGGTAAATGGCAGCGGGTTATTCATGTTGCTTGCCGCAAAACCGATCATCGGATCGGGCAAACTACGCGCTTGCGAGGGGCGAGCTTCGGAAGCTTCATAGCTACTGCGTGCAGCCTGGATCTGAGGATTATTCGCGCGCACTTCGCTGAGCAGCTCAGTCAACGAGATCGCTTCCTCAGACGGCTGCAGTTCATGTTTTTTTTGCTCAGCGTAACTTGAAACAGCGAGGCATAGCGCCACCCCAACAAGCGTTAGGTTGATCCACAGTGTCGAATGAACTTCGCTTCTTTGATTTCGTTCCATTCCGTAGTTGCTCATGGGTGACATACTTGCTTTTCTGCATTCAATGGGATGATGTGGAGCACCGCAAGTCTTCAAATATTGTTTATATTCGCATAGTTATCACAAAGTTTTTGTAATTGCTCAATAAGTGTGGGCGATTCTAAATCTTGAACATGAACTGGAACTGTTCCCGATTCCTGCCCCTGCCCCTTATCCTCTTGATTGGAATAGGAAAAGGAGCGGGAGCAGGAATCAGGAGCGGTTCAAGTGCAAG
>CAIXSY010000052.1 GCA_903922175.1 uncultured delta proteobacterium
GAACTGGAACTGTTCCCGATTCCTGCTCCTGCCCCTTATCCTCTTGATTGGAATAGGAAAAGGAGCAGGGGCAGGAATCAGGAGCGGTTCAAGTGCAAGTTCAAGCAAGTTCCTTTTGCCCGGGGTTATTGAGCAATTACCACCTTTGGCGACTATTATGGGCATTGTCCTGGCCCGCCGTCCGTCTTATGGTCCACTTTGTGCAATGATGCTACAATTCTCAAGGCTTTAATTTTGAAGAAATTTATTCGAGGAATTTTGGTATGAAATCGCTTCGTATCCTGACAACAGCGGCGCTTACTCTCATGCTTTTTTCGGGCTGTGAAAGCCAGATGACGCAGAGCGAGAAAGGCGCACTACTTGGCGGCGCGCTCGGCTCAGGACTTGGCGCTATCATCGGACATAAGACCGGCAGCGCGGGAGCAGGTATCGCCATTGGCGGCGTTACAGGGGCGCTTGCAGGAGGCGTCATTGGGCATGCAGGAGATCAGACCGACAAGCAAGCAGCTCAACAGGATGAAGAGCTGCGTCGCCAGGATGCCGAGCTGCGCCGTCAGCGCCGCGAGCTGGAAGAGTTAAAACGGCAGCGTGGCGGCGATGATGGTTACAATAATGATTCAGGCAGCGGTGCGAGAGATGATTATCGCCGGGATCCGCCACCTGCGTCAGATTCGAGGTATTAGTCCCGACGCACCAGCATCGCGCAGGCCATAGCTCCTGCGGCACAAACACTGATCACTGCGGTCTTTTTGCCGCTGCGCTTGAGCTGCTGCACAGCCGAGAGCAGCAAGCGCCCGCCCGTAGCTGCAAAGGGATGACCGATGGCGATCGAGCCACCATTGACGTTAATCTTCTCTTCCGGAACTCGCCCAATCGGGGTTATCTGTGGGCACTTGCTCCAGCCCTTCTCCCACGCCCGTAGGTTGGTCTCAACCTGGGCGGCAAAAGCCTCGTGAATCTCAAATAGATCAATCGAGGCCAATGACAGCCCCTGACGCTGCAAAAGTTTCGGAAGCGCCAACGCCGGAGCCATCAGCAACCCATCTGCAGGGGCAATTGCGGAGTACTCACAAGCTTCGAGGAATCCGAGGATCTCTCGTCGCTGCTTGCGCGCTTCATCTTCGGCCATCAAACAGACAAGAGATGCCCCATCAGTTAGCGAGCTGGAATTACCCGCCGTAAGAGTCCCTTTGGGGCTACGATCAAAAACAGGCTTCAATGCAGCGAGTCTCTCGATACTGGAATCGCTTCGAATTAGATTATCCTTAGCCACGCCTGCAAACGGCTCGATCTCCTCTGTCAAAATCCCGGACTCCTGCGCGCGAGCCGCGTTTTTATGGCTGCGTAGGGCAATCCTGTCCTGGAGTTCACGCTCAATGCCGAATTCCTGTGCCGTAAGCTCACAGTGTTGCCCCATACTAAGCCCAGTTGACGGCTCTTTCGGACTTGGGGCGACAGGGAGCACAAACCCGAGCCGGTATGAAGCTAGGATCTTCAGACGCTCCCCAAGACTCCTCGCCCTCGAAAGTGCCAGGAAAAATGCCTCAGCTTTGGGTTTCAACGTAAGCGTCGGGCGCGACATCGACTCCGCCCCGCCTCCAACCCCAACCTTGATCCGTCCTGCGCGGATCGCCTCGGCCAGCATATTGAGTGATACAAGCCCGCTGATACAGTTGTTCGATACCGCATGCGCTGGAATAGACAGGGGCAAGCCGGAGCGCAGGATAATCTCACGCGCAAAGTTTGGGGCGCGTGGGTCAAGCAGAACAGTGCTAAAGATGAACTCTTCGATCGAACTCGGATCAAGCTTTAAACGCCGCACAAGAGCCTGGGTGACGTGCACTCCTAAATCAAGGAAGGAGTACTTGCTAAAAACTCCACCAGCACGCACAAACGGCGTACGACAACCACCAACGATCGCAACTCTTGGCATAATATTCCCTCCTAACCTTTTTGAAACGTTTATACGATCCTCGCACCAGTTGATTGCTCGCGGAAGAAGCAACCGCATCTTTGTATGGAATTATTCTATTTGACAGACCAGACCAGACCAGACTACACTTAACCCATGATACTTAGGAACATTTCAGAGGCTAAAGCCGAGCTATCTTCCCTGATCGAAGAGGTCTCTAAGGGTGAGGAGGTGCTTATTGGTAAAGCCGGTGTGCCAGTAGCCAAATTGATTCGCTTTAGTGGCCAGGCTCAGCCACGTCGCCCGGGTCGATTGGCAGGCAAGATTAAGATTGCGGATGACTTCGACACGCTGCCAGATGAGATTGCCAAAGCTTTTGGGATGATTAAGTGAAGCTGCTTCTCGATACGCATATCCTACTGTGGTGGCTCGATTCGTCGTCGAAGTTATCAAAGAAGGCCATAGATCTGATCGCTCAGCAGGACAATCTGGTTTTTGTCAGTGCGGTTAGTGTTTGGGAGATTAGAATCAAAGAAGCTCTCAAAAAGATTGAATTGCCCGCCAACTTCGAAGAAGTCTTAGAAAACGAACCATTTGAGCGGCTTTCGATCACCATGAGCCACACACACGCACTTAAGACCTTACCACCTCACCACACGGATCCTTTCGATCGTATGCTTGTAGCGCAGGCGAAGCTTGATGATCTTGTGCTTGTTACTCATGACGAGATGATCAAGGGATACGACGTGTCCTTTGAGCTCGTTTAGCGGACTGCGCGTCAGTCGAAGAGGGGAGCGCGCTCGGTCTACCCTTTTTTTGCACCAAGTTACAGCTATTGATAACCACACAAAAAGGGTAGACCAAGCGCGCTCCTAGCCCACCTTCGGTGCGAGAACCTTTCACACCAACACCGTATCGACAAGAAGTGTCTGGTGGTCACGGATGCAGCCTGGCACGATGGAAAACAGGGTGCATCTACCTTGTTGATTTCGTGCAATGAAACTCAACTTAAACTTGAATGTTGCAGAGAACGTAACACTCGAAGAACTCGGAACTTATTCAACAAAACAGCACAGAGCAAATCCCTACCTAAGATTTAATCTACGGCTTTTCCACCCTTACGTTTTTGCATTCAATATCCCGATAACCCCAACCAGTTTCTAATCTTACAATCGAGCGTCCAAATTCAGCGCCACACAAAGAGGCGTCTAGAATCACTAGGGGTGGAGCGCAGGCTCCTTCTTGGATTCGGCAAGTAGCAACGTCCTCGAATACGATTCGGGCTGGTGAATATTTGTCATCGAGGTCCCCAGAAGGATAGTCCACTTCAAAGGTCAGCGTGCTTGATTCGATCGATTCGACAATGCGGTGAACTTGCGTACCGTGCCAATTTATTGTGTCAATGTTCATCGCAACGCTCAGCCGTAGATGTTTCTGACTGCGGTTTGCACCGCTGACTGCAGATCTCAGATAGCAGCTTACAGGATGCTCGACTCTCTCTTCCGCGCGAATGCGTTCAACTATTACACTTATAACTCACTTTCAAGTCTACCTCATCGGCACCCTTAGTCAAACACAACAAAAGGCCAATCAATTTAATGGATTATAAAACCTAAGTCTGTAGATCTTCGTCTTTCGAGATCTACGGATTCAAACGGTGTCCGCTAATCTAGTTTCTGTCCGCGAGGACAGAAACTACGCCACAAACATCTGCATCTGCTTCGGCTCAAGCTGGGCACGTGCCGGAATTCTGAGTTTCTCAGGAGCGATCTTCTCAATCGCCGTAATCAGCGGATTGGCGGAATCCGGCCGCAGGTAGTGAAACTTTCGGTCTTCCACCAACCTGCGCGAGAGGGTGCTATTTCTAATTTTCTTCTCCACCCTTTCAGAACCATCGGTAATTGAGCGCACATAGATGTAATCGGCATGCGCGGCCAGCAACTCGGCAAAGCTGTGGGCATCGGCGCGCCAATCACCATACGGAAGCACTGGGCACACCTGCAGCGTAACCTCAACTCCCAGCTTGCGCAGAGCTGCCGCGGTCTTTAGGCGCTCGCCGACACGGGGAAGGCCTGGGGTGTAGCGCTCGACTACCTCCTCCTGGTTAGTTTCAATCCCGATCGTCACCGCAGCCTGCACCCCAAGCTTCTTAAAGACCGGCATGGCGATAACAATAAGTGGAGAGCGCGTCTGAACCACCAGCAGTCCGGGGGTATATTTCTGGAACAGCTGCAGAAATTTCATACTCGAGTCAAACTTTCCTTCGAAGGGAAAGAAGGGGTCAGTTGAGGTGCCAAGATAGACGGTCGACGAACGCAGCACCCCCTGCCGCGCCAAACGTGTCAGATGAGCCTCCAGTTCGGCAAATGGATTACGCGGGTTTAGCACGTAACGACTGCGCAGCTGAACCACCTCAGTATCGTTCGGCAGGTGCAGAAAGTAGTAGTCGCGCGGATCGAGCCCCTTCTCCATCCGGTGCTGGCCAAAGGCGATGCCATCGGCAAACGAATCAACGGTATAGCAAATTGAAAACTCCTTCTTTCCCTGTATAGGCTGAGGCAATTCGCGTACATTTCCATCTGTCATAGTCATCTCCTTAACTCGGTAGAACCCTTATTGTCCGTTTAACCACCCTTCTAGGCGACTTTGCGGAAGCCTGTTGACCTATCGGCTTCCAACTTCAATTCGCTTAAACTTAAGACGTTGATCCACTAAAAAAGATTCAAGTTACTTAAACCAAGAGCGTGGCGCTGGCGCGCCACGCTGGCGGAATACCGGAACTGACTGGTAAGTTTTTGCACCAATCAACTATAGATTGATGCGATATTGCATATAATATACTGATTTTATTGGGTTTTAAGTCTATTAGGGATAGTTGCGTTCACGGGGCTTAACCTCCTAGTAAGGCTCGGAATCCTTGCACGTGAACTGGAACTACTGCCTGCCCCCGCTCCCGTTCCCTGCTCCAGCTCCAATTAAAGTGAGAGAAAGAACTGGAGCAGGAGCTGGAACAGGGAGCAGTTCCAGTTCACGTGCAAGAAGTCAGGTAGTTACCACCCATGATACATAGTTGCAGTGGGTCCTATCATGGGTTTCGCTTAAAGGAGAGACAGGTCGCGCCCCCGCAGAGACTGCCTGGGGACAAACGGATCTGGTACAATGTAGCTTCCAAAGCACGACGGCTTGTCGGGGATTAGGGCGAAAAGTTTCCCAAGATCCGCAAGAAAAGCTACCTTGTACTAGCGTGTTTTCTCGCACCGAAGGTGGGCTAGAACCTTCGAAGAAGGTTCTAAAAGAGCACCCTCGTCTTTATGCTCGTCTCAAGCTTCTCAATCCCCTCTTTTACCTCGCGCGCAATTCGTTGCTCGACATCCATAATTAGGTAGCCGATCTCGGCGTGGGTGCCGAGGTACTGCGAGCGAATGTTGCCCCCCTGCTCGGCGACGATGCGGGTTATATCGCGTAACACGCCGGGGACGTTATGGTGGATGTTTAATATGCGGTGGCTCTCCTTAAGGATGGGTAGCTCAACCTCGGGAAAGTTCACGGCCCCAGTCGTACTCCCCGTGTCAGAGTAACGCGCTAGTTTATGCGCCACCTCAATAGCGATATTGCGCTGAGCCTCTTCAGTGCTTCCGCCGATGTGCGGTGTGAGAATTACGTTATCGAGCCCGCATACCGGAGAGCTAAAGCGCTCGGTGTTAGAATCGGGCTCATGCGGGTAAACATCGAGGCCGGCACCAGCGAGATGCTTGCTCTTCAAGGCGGCAGCAAGTGCCTCAATATCAACTGTGCTTCCACGGCTCAAATTGAGCAGGTAACTCCCCTTCTTCATTCGCCCCAATTCCTTAGCGGCGATCATGTTTTTAGTTTCGGTGGTTTCAGGAACATGGAGTGTGACAAAATCCGATATCTCCAGTAGCGCATCGAGGGAGGAGAGCTGCTCGGCGTTGCCGAGAGCAAGCTTCTGCATTATGTCATAAAAAACAACCTTCATCCCAAACGACTCCGCCAGGAGTCCGACCTGCGGTCCGATATGACCGTAACCAATAATACCGATAGTCTTATTGCGAACCTCGTAACACCCAACTGCGGATTTATCCCATTCACCTTGGTGCAGACGCATGCTCTTATGTGCCGCCTTGCGTGCCAACATAACCACCTCAGCCAATGTCAGCTCTGCTACAGAGCGCGTATTACTGAATGGCGCATTAAAAACAACGACACCCGCATGAGCTGCGGCATCGAGCTCCACCTGGTTGGTACCGATACAAAAGCAGCCGACCGAAAGCAGATGCGGCGCTGCCTCAAGAACTTTCTTGGTAAGCTGAGTCTTTGAGCGGATCCCCAAGATATGAACCTTAGGCAAGGCCTTGAGTAACTCCCCCTCGGACAACGCCGGCTTAAGTAGCTCCACCGTTGGATATCCAGCCTCATGAAGTTTTTGAACTGCAATCGGGTGAATCCCCTCAAGCAGTAGTACCTTTATCTTCTCTTTTGGAAATGAAACATGGGCTGCCATACCTGCTCCTGCCTATTACTCACACTAATTTTTGTAACTGCTCAATAACCCCGGGCGCCCCGTGCACCTGCACGGGAAAAACATTTACCAAGACTTAATGAGTAAGTACTGATTTTTCACACTATTGTATGCATGCGGCAAAAAATACGAAATGGGAGAAATCTTTCTCAAAGGGCTATTGAATATCAGCATAATCCTTATAGAATAGCGCCTACGGTATCTGCTCATTACGTGTGGGTAGGAGAAACGTGAACGTGGTCGATGTAACTGGCCAATTCGGCACACTCTTCGACCGGCGACCACAAATGATTAAGTTACCGGAGGTTAATGAGTAATTGCCACCTACGTGCCTATGCCAGTTTTAAAAAACATACTATTCGCGTTGCTTCTTGTTGTTGCGCGACAAGGTTCGGCGGCTGCTCGAATCTACCATTGCGCCGGTGGGCACAAACAGGACCGCCCCTGCTCGGTGCGTGTGCCGCAGCGCCAAACACCCCAGTCCCTCGCAGCTCAGCCCGAGCGTGCCGCCGTCGGTAAGGTCGAGTCCTCACGAGCAGCTCCGCCGCAATCCCCAAACGATCACTACGCCCGGGTGCTTGAGCAGAATTTTAGCCGGATCAACTCAATCGATGGCCTGTGGAGTGGACGGGTCGAGGGCAACGGCCTTGTTCATCTCGAGCTACAGATTCTGCGTAATGGAACCTTTGAGTCACGCCGCTACATGGGTGGCGTAAACCTGGTGAGAAAGTCGACCGGCTTTCGCTTCCGTAGCACCGTTCCCAAAGGCGAAGGGTGGAGCTGGGCAGTTATCGCCTTTGCCTCGTAGAAACTTCTTGCCCATTTGTTTCACAAAAGCAGTCGAACAAATAAGTGGGCAAGAAGTTTCTACCCCCGGCATGTCCTACGAAGCACCTGCCACGCTTGTCCCCCGTAGCTTCGGCCGCAGCCTGTCTCGCCATAGCTTCGGCCGCGAGGCCGAGCGAAGGGGGAAGGCAGGGCGTAGTAGGAAGGGACAACATAGCCAAACACATTTAAAGAAACAGAGTCAAACCGGCTTGTCCGACGTAGCACCGACCGCAAAGTCGGGCGAAGTAGGAAGGTTTGTCCAAAATGTATTTAAGGCGCGCATCCTATCAGAAGCTGTTGGTTTTTCCCAAAATTTCAAATGTGTTTGGCTAGTTCTCACATCACCCCTCGCATGAATCCTTTTATCGCGATATACTATCTAAATAGAGAGTAGTATATTTCGGTTCTGGTGAAGCGGTTTTTACGAAGCGAGGGTTTCTGGTCAACAGATATCCCCATAGTTTCGGGCAAGCTCCTCCTTCCGCAGCGAGCAGTCAGCCCTCGTCGCCTTTCATCTGCCATCCAGAACAAAGCAGCGACCCTCCCCACACGGCCCAGCAGCTCCCCACCTCACCCACTCAGCTCTTCGAGATCAACCTCCAGCTCCCCCCCGTCCCCTCCCCCACCAATTCCCCCGCCGTGCATGCTAAGCCCAGCTTCTATTTCAACGGCATCGGCTATTGCTCCCTCTCTGAGGCAGCCTGCGCGATGATGTTGGAACGATTTATCAACGGATTTAGAATCAACTCGGGCTATACCTATCAGATCCCTATCGGCGGTGGCCGCGCTGTTGATTTCCGCGTCAATGGAGTCCTGGTTGAGTTTCACAATCCACGAGTCTTTCAAGGACGACGCGGTATCGGCGATTTTGAGAATCGCTGCGCCTATCTCCACTATCGCCGAAGTTACCGCCGCACACGAGGCAACCGCTACCAAAGAGAACGCCTGAGGCGGGAGACGCACCGCGACCTCGGTGACAATTACTACCGCTGTCGCAAGCAACACCTACGCCAACACCCAGGCCTCAGCGGCGTCGAACTAATCGTCGCCACCACGGTTGATGATTTTTACGAAAAAGTGATCGTTCGATTTTCCTCAGGTGGCTACCCATCCCTGGCTCAGTTTGTTGCCCTCTTCTACGAGCAGGTGAAGATCATCGCCAAAAAAAGGACCTGGGATAATTCCGATCAAAACATAGGCAGCACAACCCCGAGAGCAGCTGCGGCGTAAGATCATAATTACCCATTAACCCCGGGTAACTTAAGAATTTGTGAGCGCGGTCGCTGTCGAAGCTAGATTTACGGCTAAGGCCCTGTTAATTAATAAAGGTGTCAAGTTGCGCTCAGATTTAGGTCAGATTTGAATTTTCTTTGAGCGGGAAAAACCGCAGACATAGTATCACTATATCGAGGATTTTTCCCACTCAAGAAAATTCAAAGATAGCCTGAAGATGAGATGCAAATTGGCACCTTTATTAATTAACAGGGCCTAAGGCCACCAGCTGCAGCCGGGCGCGGCAGCCGATGCAGCCAGCGGAAAACTGACGTCAGATCGCTGATAGCAGCCACCCGGCTCTTCCACACTCGTTGATTCGATGCCCGACCCCGATGGTAATTCCGCCACTAGTTACCCCATCTTCGGATAATCCGTATACCCCTTTGGACCCGGAGCATAGAGCGTCGCTTCATCGAGCGCGTTATACGGCACCACAGCTCCTGCTACAGCGCTCTGCTTCATACGCGCAGGAAGATCGGGATTGGCGATAAATAAGCGCCCGAAGGCCACAGCATCCGCCCCTCCCTCCTCCACAAACTTTATACCCGTCTGCGGTGTAAACCCACCGGCGGCGATGACGGGGCCAGAGAAGCTAGCGCGCAGCTTTTCAAAGGGCAAGCGTTCGGCACCGTGCCGGATATCGCCGGTATCAGCGTCAATAATATGCGCAAAAGCTAGCCTGCGCTTTGAAAGCTCACCAAGAAAGCTGCCAAACAGCGTCAACGGATCAGAATCACGCATGTCGTTAACAACCCCGCTGGGCGACACCCTAACTCCAACGCGCGCCGCCCCCCAGACTTCACATACGGCATCAATTACCTGCAGTGGAAAACGCATGCGGTTTTGTATGCTGCCACCGTATTCATCGCTGCGAGTATTTGAACTACTACGCAGGAATTGATCAATCAGATAACCGTTGGCGCAATGCACTTCAACTCCGTCAAAGCCGGCCTGCTTAGCGCGCACAGCTCCAGAGCGGTATTCGGCAACGATCGCTGGAAGCTCTTCGGTCAGCAACGCGCGTGGAACCTCGTAGCTCTGCATACTAAAATCTGCAGCCAATACCTTGCCCTTCTGAATGGCGATAGCGGATGGGGCTACCGGCAGCGCACCACCAGGCTGATAGCTCGAATGTGACGATCTTCCCACGTGCCACAGCTGCAGGAATATCATTCCACCAGCCGCGTGCACCGCATCAACAACCGTTTTCCAGCCCGCAACCTGCTCATCGGTGTGAATACCCGGCGTATTCGGGTAACCGTATCCACAGGGTGAAACTGAGGTGGCTTCAGCAATGATAAGCCCTGCGGTCGCACGCTGAGCATAGTATTCGGCCATAAGGGCTGTCGGCACCCTCCCTTCACCCGCTCGGCAGCGGGTCAGGGGCGACATAACGATGCGCTGTGGTAGCGCAACTGCGCCTAACTTGAAAGGCGTGAATATCTTTGCAGTGTTCATCAGCAAGTCCGTATAATAAAGATTAGTTCATCGTATCTCTTTGCTGAATATCTGTACAAATGTATTTACTCATTAACTCCGGGCAAAGAATACTGTGCGCGTGCTCCTGATCGTAATTGCTCATCAAGCCGGGCCTAATTTTAATCTCTATGTACCTCGGTGTCCATAACTTCACGGGTGGCAACTACCTGATTGCTTGCACGGGAACTGGCACTGCTGCCTGCCCCCGCTCCCGTTTCCTGCTCCCTTCGACTTGGTCGCGTGCACCTTCGCTCAGGGCCGAATCAGACCTCATTAGAATGAGGAAACAAGCAGGAGCTGGAACAGGGATCAGATCCTTTTCCCGTGCAAGCAATCAGAGTAGTTGCCACCCGTAAACGTCTTTCCCCGTGCAGGTGCACGGGTCACCCCGGGGTTATTGAGCAATTACACACATTCAGCACATTTGGAGCGCGCCACTGCCGGATTAGTGCCGATTCTGATTAAATATATCCTCGATAAAGTGCTCGTGGCCATCAGTGGCTGCGTCCTTATAGATCGCCTCATAGTCACGCATATCGCGAGCATCACCGTCATTACTGATCCCGTTATTGAGGTAAAAAAGCGGTACGGCCCCACGATGAGTGAACCAAAGCACATCGTCTCCATCGGTGTGGGTATCGTGCAGATCCCAGAAGGTTCGCGCCACCCAGACCTCATTCTCCCACCCATTAGCGCAGCTCGGAGGAGCTACGTTACTTTCCACGTCGTATCCCAACGACCAACGCCCGGAATTAAATCCACCACTAGCAACGTCACGCTCCGGATACCCCACCCAGGCAGGCAGAAAGTCAGCGAACCCCTCTCGCATAGCCATCCCAAGCTTCGCCGGATAACAGGTGTTAAGACTATGTGCGCCGCCTGAACCCGCTGGCCGCTTGCCGCCCCAGTACTTGTTATTAAGCTGATGCGAAAGTTCGTGTGTTACCACCGCTGCCTGAATGCCGTGAGCCGCAATAAGCCAGATGTTGCCACTTGTGTCAGCACAGCTCCATGGCGCAGCCCCACCACAATTAGCCCAAGTATTGGGGAAGTACAGATTAAGCGCTGCACTCGGAACCGGATTTATACCACCAATCCAATAGAGCCTAGACCACATGTACATTGCCGAATCAACGAGTTCACCCAAGCCATTATAGGCATTACCATCGGTGTCTGCCACCCTATGACCAGTACTAAAGGTCGTCGAGATATTCAGCCAATCCGGATCGCGCCACGAATAGGTATCACCCGTTTGGGTTTGTGGCTTATAGTAACTGTTATAGGAGCGGTACAAAACCCGCAGCAGCGTACCCTGGAAATTCGCGCTTCCTGGAATGGATAACGACCATGTTCCGTCCGACTGAACCCAGTCACTAGCTAGCTTTGCCCAACTTCCACTTTCATTTGTCCATGCTTCGACACGGAACCCAAATCCAGGGTGAAGGACATGATCCGTTGTCCACTTTGTTGAAAAAAGACCGCTTACGCTATAATCGGTCCCACTAGGACTAACCTCTTTAACGTCTTGCCCACCGGGGTGATAACCATACTCATCATCCTCGCCACAAGCACCATCTCCCACCTTCCCGCTGCCGTACCTACGAGCAATCTCGACAGTGTTCTTTAGGCGTCGACCATTGTCATCTTCAAAATCCCCAGGCAGGCGCATGGTCCGCCGATACGAGCCCACGTGCACGGGCATCGAGGCTGCCACGTAATCGACCGTGGCCTTCTTGATTACCGCTTGATCCGGGCTCTCTCCAGCCCCAAACACAGAGGCGTAGGTCCCTAAAGTCCAGGTGCGCTTCGCCCCATTGAGCTTATAATTTAGATCAATTACTAGATTGCTGATCGGTTGCTCATTAGCGAGAAGGGCCATGAGTTTTTCCGGGCTCTTATCGAGCCGCGTATAGGCACGCGGTACCTCGTAGACCACACCATAGAGGCGCGGCACAACCCCCTCGCTCACCGCACGCAGGAAATCAACGCTGACCCCGAGAGAGGCCTTGCTCTTGGGGCGAATAAGCACCGCCGTTTTATCAGCGCAGATTCTCCAGCGTGGGCCCGGAGCAACCCAACTTCTTACATAGCTCGGGGAGGCCGTATCCTTATGCGCGATAATCTCATCAAGATTAGTCACCGGCTTGCCATCCACCTTGGAATCTTCGCCGCAACCAGGAAACTTAACCAGAAGGTACGAATTGCGCAGATCAGCATGGGACGCAAACAAATTTAGACTAACCTGGTGATCACCTGGATCGTTAGTTCCTAGCTTAAAATCGCCGCGTCGGTCATTTGAACTTAGCAGGCTAAATCCGACTCCTTGCGGTTGATCAGCGCGAACCAGCGGGATGACGAAGGTAACGGCACACAGTGCCACGCCCCAAATGCACGAGAAACGAGCAACTTTTTTCATAGGCGATCTCTCTCTCTCTCTTATTTCATCTCTTACCGACAAGACTAGCTCTTCTATTGAAGACAATCACGAAACTACAACAAGGATAGCCAGTTAGCAATCAGATAAGTTACTACTCAATAAGTCCGGGTAAAGAAGAGCGTGCGCGTGCTCCTGGTCGATGTAACTAGCCTCTTCGACCGCGACCACGAGCACGAGCACGAATTATTAAGCTACCCGAGGTTATTGAGCACTTACTCAGATAATACATTGTGGCTTTGGCATCCCCACAAGTTATGTGGTATCTCAGAAGCTGAATGAGCCTCCTAAAAGAACCACTGTTTCACTTTTTAGCACTCGGGGCTCTGCTATTTCTGACCTATTCACAATTTAAACCATCCCTCCCTGTTCGACCTATCACTCAACCTATCGACGAATCGCGACAGGTACGCATTAGCGCTTCAGATTTACAGTTGCTACGGCAGAACTGGGAGCAAGAGTGGCACCGCCCGCCAACTCAGCAGGAGTTCGATATCCTCCGGAACGGGTTTATTCGCGAGGAGCTGCTGCTTCGAGAGGCTCTCACGCTCGGCCTCCACCGAGACGATCCCGTGGTCCGTCAGCGCCTTGCCCAGCGGGCTGAGTTTCTGTCCCAAGATCTCGCGGCCCATTCCAACATTGAAGACTCTGATCTCAACGCCTTTTTCGAGGCCCGCAAGGAAGACTACAGGGTTCCCGAGGAGATCACATTTGAGCATATTTTTATTAATCCTCAGCGACACTCGTCACCGAACGACACAGCCCGTCAAATCCTCGCTAATCTTCGTTCCGGGGGGACAAAAAAATCACCCAGCGATCGATCGTTACTTGAACGAGGGCAGCCACAGCGAACTCGAGACGAAATCAGTGATCTTTTCGGGATCGATTTTACCGAACAGCTTTTCAAACTTCACACGGGAGACTGGCAAGGGCCGATAACTTCAAAGGTTGGTGTTCATCTGGTAAAAGTTTCTCTATCCAGCCCCTCTCATATTCCTCCCCTTACGGAGATACGCGAAGAGGTACGCAAAGATCTCCTTAACGAACGCCGTCGTACCGCCGGGGAGAAGCTCTATCACCAACTGCTAGAACGCTACCAGGTGGTGATTGAAGAACAGGACCAAGCGGCAGTCACACAAGGCAAGGTGGAGACGCGCCCGTGAGAGCTGCCCGAATCTGCCTCTCCCTTATGTTCTGCCTCCCCTGGCATGCCTCAGCTCACGAGACACAACCTGCACTCCTTCAGATAGCCGAGATCTCGCAGGGAAAGCTCCAAGTACTCATGAAAATCCCCAAAAGCGAAGGCACCCTGCCGCGAGTAACCTGGCCGCAAGACTGTCGCGACGCTGTCCCCCCTGAGCGAGACGATCTACTGGATGCGTTTCTAGAAAGGCGCATGCTCAACTGCAGCTTGGAACAGCTGCAAGGCCAGCGCATAGGTATCGACGGATTGCAGGGCATGGCTCGAGACGTGCTCGTACGAATTGCCATGCCCGGCAATCAGGAGCAGATACAGTTTGTGCGTCCAGGAACACCTTGGTTTTTCGTACACGGGCCGCGTCCGTGGAGCAGCATTATCCCAGAATACCTGCGACACGGCATCGAACATATCCTCTTCGGGGCTGACCACCTATTGTTTGTACTAGGCCTTCTACTCATAGTTAGAGGCGGCTGGGCGCTGATCAAGACGGTTACTGCATTTACGCTAGCACATTCGATCACCCTAGCGGCGGCAACCCTTGGCTATGCTCACATTCCCGCCGCCCTACTCGAAGTCTTAATCGCAATGAGCATACTCTTCCTCGGCCCGGAGATAGCGCGCACGTGGCACAAAGAAACTAGTATTACAATTCGACAGCCCTGGTTAATTGCCTTCTTGTTCGGCCTACTTCATGGCTTCGGCTTCGCCGGGGCCATGATCGATGCCGGACTTCCACGCGCCAGTCTCCCCACGGCACTGTTAACCTTCAACATCGGCGTAGAGATAGGCCAAATCGGCTTCGTCGGACTGCTCCTACTTCTGAGACGCTCGTTTCAGGGACTGCAAATTACCTGGCCCATGTTCATACAACGTCTACCCGGCTACTTAGTAGGTTCACTAGGCGCATTTTGGACAATACAGCGAACTGTGTTCATGTTCAGCGGCATAAAGTGACTTAGGCTCTTCGCGCGGCGCTCGTTGGTGTTACGGTAGATCTCCCAGAGAGTCTCCCTGGGTCAAATTTTGAGAATCTCCGCATTTCGCATGTAGGGTATCTCCCGAAAGCTCTCCGGCGGCATACCCAAAAAAACGACTCGCAGTACCTGGAGCGGATCGCCGTGTCCGACAAGCAAGACCTCCTGGCCTTGGTAGCAGGCCTCAAGTCTCTGGAGTACGACAATGCCACGATCGCGCATGGCGCTTGGTGTCTCAACCCCTGCCGCCAAGAGAAGCTCTTTACCTTGAGGACCGTCGGCTATGACCTTATATTCACTCACCTTGAGGGAGCTATAGGGGCCAAAACTACGCTCACGAAGCAGCTCTGTAAATTCAATTTCGCGCGAACAGCGAAGCTCAGCGCGGGCTATCTGTGCAGTTTCTTTGGCTCGCAAGAAATCAGAGCTCACGATCAACAGCGCTGTAGGCTGGGCGAATAACCTCGCCGCCGCTCGAATGCTGCACGAGACCTGCTCTCTTCCCTCGCTAGTTAGTCCATATCCCGGAACACCCAGTGCCGGATCGCTTAAAAGAATGCCTTCACGGTTGGCTAGGCTTTCGCCGTGCCGCATTACGAAATAGGTGTTTTTTAAGTTTCTAAAGTCCATGCTGGTACCGATACAAGCACTCCCAACTGATGAAGGCAACAGAGTGGTGCAAGCTTCAATGGACCCATGCAAAGTTACCGTGATCTTGGCTGCGCTCGAATTATATAATGATATTAGCACACTGCGCACACCAATAATTATTTACAAACCTACTAGAGTGTCTTACTATAGGTTGCCTTGATGTTGAAGGCTTGCTAAAAAGACGAATGGGGGGATATCGGTGAAAATTAGGACAGAATTCAAACCAAGTCAGCGTATCGTCGTTTTCTGTGCTGTACTTCTTGCGTTATTGGGCGATCTTCTCGGCTATCCGGTGCAGGCATTAAGCACGACCGTGCCAGGGATATTACTCAAAACCGCACTTCTAGCCTCAGGGGTTCGGCTGTTAGTTGGCGGCCTACTCGTCTACTGGGCACTCCGACAGGCGCGCACGCACTATCAGATCGACAGCACTAATATTATAAGCACGACCGGAATTATCTTCGGCCTGAGCAAATGCGTCGCTCTTCAGCAGATAAAACACGTGAACATAGATCGCTCCATCGGTCAGGAGCTTCTCGGTCTTGCAGATCTAGAGATCATCTGCTCCGATGCACCGCAGCCTGACCTTGTGCTCCGCGATCTTCCCCTCACGCAGGCTCAAGATCTATATTCATGGATAAGGGCGCTATCAGGAAAATCTAAGTAATCAACAGTCGCCAAGTCTACTATTTCGCACTGGTCCGTAGTTGCAGCTGATTCAGTTAGCTGAAAGCTGACTGCAGGTCACTGATAGGTGAATGCACTTAGCGAATCCCGAGTATATTGAGTAATATCTTTGGGAAGCTCCCCGAGCGCGAACCAGCGCACGGCATCATGCTGCATTGGCTCTCGCACCACAGGTTCACCAGAGATAATCTTTCCCGAAAAGCTTAGTGACAGCCAATGTTGCGGCGTATCCCCATGGGTTTGAATTACCTCGGTATAGCAGAGAAACTCAAGAGCCCCAACTTCGATGGACAGGTGAGTAAGGGGATTGGCAGGGGATTGCTCAACTGGCGTTGAGCCTAGGGCGAAGACGTGGCGTGCCGAGATAGGGGGCGAGCGAGCAGTCGTCCCGCCTCTACCCTTTTTGTGGCACTCACGATGGCTGAGTA
>CAIXSY010000053.1 GCA_903922175.1 uncultured delta proteobacterium
CTAGCGAGGCTCTGCCTCAGACCAAGGCTCCATTGCTAACTTAAACTTCGCCGTAGACTTGGCCTTGAACTTCTGCTTGGCCGTGGCCTTTCCTTCTTTGACCTGAGCATGCCTATCAGTCGAATTCCAAGAATATGGTGAATGGGCCACGACCAGGAGCACGCGCACGATATTCGTAGCCCGGATTTAATGAGCAGTTACCTTTAAAATACTTAAACTTCCCCTCTTTTCTTAGCCTGACTTCCTGGTCTATATTCTAGCATCCCCTTGAGTGTTTCAATGGAGTAGGTAAACAACTGTGATTGAAATAGCTGCATTCATCTTCGCCGGACTTATGATTCTGACTATGGTATTCGGATCTTGGTCCTATCCTTAGCCTGATCTTCTTGGCCGGATCGTACCGTTTTACCCCCTAGCACCGCCTTTTTCCATATCTTTCTGCATGGTTGTAGTTCGTCGATGTAATTCTATTTGGTCTAGCTATCGAGCCCGAGATATGGCTGCTCCCGCCTGCGGGGATGCACTCTGTGCCTTCGGTCTAGCCCTCATTTTTTTTCTCTGTGGGGGCTGTTTCCTCGGCGTTGCCGGGATCGGTGGTTCTTCTGAAGCTCGTGAGGCGCATGTCGTTTCGGTAATCCTCAGAAGTGGAGAATGGATCTTGCCGCTGCGCAATGGCGTTGTTCCCTCCAAGCCGATGTTGTTCCACTGGTTCGATCTTCTGCCCGCTTGGGCTGCCGGTGTGGTCTCTCCCTTTGTGGCGCGCCTGCCTTCCTTGGTCTTTGGTGCGGGGCTTGTATTTGTCGTTACCTTGCTGGCCATACGATGCGCCCGGTGCGGGGAGAGCGTTTTTGCTCAACGCGCGCGTTGGTTCGGCTTTGTCTCGGCTTTTATTCTCAGCTCGATCTATGGCTTTAGTGGCAGCGCCATGTTGGCTATGGTCGATATGACCTTTTCCTTCTGGGTATGGCTAGCCTTGATCTGGCCCGTGTGGTCGATCTTTACAGTTGATGCACCTGGTGAGGTCGGAACCCCGGTTGGCAAGCTGCAGATGAATGCATTTTTTGTCACCATGGCATTGGCGGTCTTATGTAAGGGGCCGCTTGGCTTCGTGCTTCCATCGATTGTGCTCTTTGTACTGTTGTGGCGGCAGTTCTCTTTGGACCAGGCGCTGCGCATCTGTTTTAGGCCGCGCCTCGGTTGGCTGTTGTTCCTGCTCCTCGTGGTGCCGTGGTATGTGGCAGCGACGGTTAAGGGGCAAGCCGACTTCGTTGGTCGCCAGTTTTTCTTCGAAAACCTAAAGCGAGTTCTCGGGGGAGAGGATATCAATAGTGAGGTGCCCTGGTTCTATTTTCGCGAATTGCTGAGTTATGCTGCACCGTGGAGTTGGGTGGCTCTTGCTGCTGCCGTATGTCCACCTTGCCGCGGAGTGGCCGTTGGAGAGAGATTCTTGCGCAACTGTGGCCGCGTCTTTCTTGTTGGGGTTCTGCTCTTCTCGCTCTCCTCGGGGAAGCGTCAATCGTACCTCCTCCCTCTCTATCCATTCCTCGGGCTTTTTGTGAGCTGGGTGTTGTTTGCTTGGTTTCAGTCATCTTCAGATTGGTGGCAGGGGCGGTGGCGAGGTGTGTTTACTTTCCACGCCTGGGTGGCGCTATTTTTTCTCAGTATAACTATTGCATTCACGGAAGTTCTCAAGCTGCTCGCCCCAATCGACATCCTCAGTGCTGAGTCGGTTGATTTTTTTGTCTTGCATTCACTCAAATTGGAGCTTGGGGCGCTAATTCTCTTTGTATTGCTCGGCTGTGTTGTCTTGCGTGGACGGGCGACAACGTTTGCCGCCGGGCTCATTAGCTACACATCCTTTCTTTTCATATTTTTTGCCGCCGTTGGTCTTGGGCGCGGGGTCAAGGCCCATCTTCGGGGATTCGATCGGCAGGCTGCTGCCATCCGTAGCCAGGTTGGTGACATTGAGCCACTCTTTGTCGTGCGTAGTATCGCCCCGGAAACTTTCGATCCTATATTGTACTACCTCATGCGCGAGGTGACGTTACTGCCGAGATCGCTCCCGATTTTAACTGATAGGGGATACGTTATTCTTAAGGTTGATGATATTGAGCCGCTGTTGCAACGCGGAGTCCTCTTACCAGCACAATTGGCTGGCGAGGTCGGACGGTACAACCTTTTGGTCGATGCCGCACGCAAGAAGAGCGATCATGCGGTCGTGTTGTTGAAAATTGGAGCGCCTGGTTAATAAAATAAGAGGATGGGGGCTATGAAAGGCATACGCGATACGGAGATGTTATCATGACGATCACACGCCAGGCGCATATCTTATTTGCTTCGACGAATGCGGGAAAGATCCGCGAGGCACAAGCGGCGGCCGCACAGCTGTGCCTTGAGGTAATAAGTCCTGAACAGGCTATTTCAGCTGGGTACGCCCGGAGCACGAGGATTCCGGTAGTTGAGGAGAATGCCGCCACCTATGAAGGCAATGCCCGTCTTAAAGCAGATGCCTTTTTTGAGTGGTGCGGACTTCCTTCCCTTGCTGACGATACAGGCCTCGAGGTCGAGATATTAGGTAGGGCACCAGGTTTATACTCGGCGCGATATGCTGGAGCGGGTGCTACGAGCGCAAAGAATCGAGCCAAGCTGCTCGAAGTTATGGCAGGGAAAGCCAATCGCCAAGCCCGTTTCTATAGCTGCTTGGTCCTGAAGCAGGCACCGGCCAGGTACCTTGTCGCCGAGGGGGCGATCGCCGGTGAGATCGCTTGTAAGGAGAGCGGTCAGGGTGGTTTTGGTTATGATAATGTATTTGTCGTTAACGGGTTTTCTGAAACCTTAGCTGTTCTCAAAGAGCGCGAGGTGTCGGTGGTGACACACCGTATTGCGGCGTTGCGGGCCTTGGTCGACAAGATTAAGGCGTCAACTCTTTAGTCGTTAGGCGCATAACCCGCGCTGAGCAAACTGGCGCAAGGCATCATACAACACAATCGACACGGCATTGCTTAAGTTGAGGCTTCGAACATGAGGGCAAACCATCGGAATTTTTAGGTGCTGTTCGGGAGCAAATTGGCTACGGAACTCTTCACCTAGCCCCTTTGTTTCGCTTCCAAAGACGAGAGCATCGCTGGGGGAGAATTCAGCTTCATAGTAAGGTCGTGTCGCGAACTTCGATAGCAGCCAAACTTTTCCAGGCTTGCGGCTCTCAGCATAGGCCTCCCAGGTGAGGTGTTGGGTTAGGTTTACCCAGGGCCAATAGTCGAGGCCGGCGCGGCGCACGGTTCGGTCTGATATCTCAAATCCGATCTTTCCTACCAGATGCAGTGCTGTTTGGGTGGCCGCACAGGTGCGAGCAATGGAGCCTGTGTTCTGAGGGATCTCGGGATTGACGAGGACGATATCCATAGGGCGATTATGTGTGTCAAATGGGCAAGAAGTTTCTAGCCAAACACATTTTAAATTTGGGAAATCTCGACAGCTTTTGATGAAATGCGAGCGTTAAATACATTTTGGACAAACCTCCGGTTTGACTGTGTTTCTTTGAATGTGTTTGGCTATGTTGTCCCTCCGGGGGTAGAAACTTCTTGCCCGCTTATTTGTTCGACTGCTGTTGTGCAACAAATGGGCAAGAAGTTTCTATTCGTAAAAGAACTCCCCGAACTGACTCTTGATAGTAAGAGTATTGTGCTCTTTGCCATCATGAACCACACCGATCTGGCGAGCCTCGATACCAAAACTCTTGACTATGGCTTCAATTGTTGTGAGGTGTGCCGAGTTGCAGATGATTTCGATACGATGCCCCATGTTGAAGACTGAGAACATCTCCTCCCAGGGGACCTGCAGTGAGGACTGAATTACTTTGTAGATCGGAGGGCAGGGGAATAGGTTCTCTTTTATGTAATGCTTGCCTCTGCCGAAGCGCAGGCACTTTGTCTGTCCGCCGCCGGAGCAGTGGAGGACTCCATGGATCTCAGATTTTAGCTCGCGAAAAACAGCTTGAAGTATCGGCGCGTAGGTTCGTGTTGGGCTGAGGAGTGCTTTGGCGATCGAAATTTCAAGTGGCGCGGGGGTGTCGAACAGGTCGTGAACTCCACGATAGGCCAAGGCGGGATCAATGCGCGGATCGAGGATCTCTGGATATTTCTCGCAGTACTTCTTGGAGATTAGGGCATGGCGTGCAAGGGTGAAACCGTTGCTGCCGATACTCGAGTTGGGCTCTGTTTCATACGTGGTCTGTCCCGTGCCCTGGAGGGCGATGATAATGTCACCGCTGGCGATTCGGCTTGTGCTAATGGCGTTTTCGCGCCTAACTCGGCCGAAAATGGTTGAGTCAACGACGACGGTGCGCACAAGATCGCCAACGTCGGCTGTCTCTCCGCCGCCTAAAACAATGGGGATGCCAAGGCCTTGCAGCTTGTCGACGAGATCGCGGTATCCCTTTATGAGGGCCGCAACAGCCTGATCTGGGACCAAGTGGCGGTTACGGCCAATGGTGTTGCTGAGCATCAAGTTTTCAAACGCGCCAATACATGCGGCGTCATCAAGATTCATCACCAAGCTGTCCTGGGCGAGTGTGGAAAACCACGAAAAATCGCCCGTTTCACGAAAGGCGAGGTAGGCCACGATCGTTTTTGTCCCGGCACCATCGGCGTGCAGCAGTGAGAAGTAATTGGGGTCGCCAAGGGGGTCGTTTTGCAGCTGGACGAAATACTGGGGTGATGATGGGGCAGCCGCGGAATTACCGAGCGCTCGATGCACCCCCTCCTTAGAGGAAGATACACCGAGCGCGGCGTAAATAGCTGATTCGTTAGAAGATGTGCTCACTTCTTTAGGGTATGGACGAAGCTAATTACAGAAGCTAGATCGGCGTCGTTTAAGTCCGGCTGGGGGGGCATGAGCGGGTTAAGTCCAACCCCACCACCGCCATTTTTAAGCAGTTGAGTGAGTTTTGCATCATCGGTAGCAAATTTCATCTCTGCGAGCTGCAAATTGCGGGGTTTGATATCGGGTGGAAGCGAGGCAGCAACCGGGCCATCACCAGCACCGCTTTCCCCATGGCACATCGAGCAGCGCTGTGAAAAGAGTTCTTTGCCCTTGGCTAGATCTGCATATGCGCTGAAGGGTGCGGCAATAAGCATTGCGGCAAGGCCTGAGATAGCGAGGGGAAAACGTAAAGCAGTACGCATAAAATCTCCTTAAGAGTAACAATAAGTTCTATTTGAATATATGTCTGAAGGCTCAAATAAGACAAGAGTTGGTGTAATTGCTCAATAACCTCGGGTAGCTTCACTTATCCTTATCCTTAAGCCCTAGCCTTTCCTTAATACTTATTAAGGTTTAAGGCGGAAGGCGAAGGCTAGGGCTAAGGCTAATGAGCACCACTGCCCGGGGTTATTGAGCCTGGGAAAAAGAGTCTTCTGTGAGCCGCTATCAGAGATCTGCCAGCAGCTTTCAGCTTACCCGGACTTAATGGGCCGTTACGCCTGGTAGACGTTTTTTACCCACAGATTCTGCGTAAGGCCAAAAAATACTTTCGGTTGCGAATCTCAAGTGTGCAGGGGTATAATAGGCATGTCTAGAGGAGCTCCGATCATGTCTACACTGCTGCAAATTATTAAATCACGTACCCGTAGTGGCTGGAAAGAGTCAGCTCGGGCACAAGCAGCAATCGTTCGCGCCTGGGTCCAGCTGCATGCTGAAAGGGCAGCCTTAATCACATTTTTTTTAGGGCTGTTTATCGCAGTCCTCTTTAAGCTTTTTATATTTCTGGTAGCGCTTGGGATTTTGGCAGCCTACGCAGTTTGGTACTTCGCCCCCTCAGGGGAGTAATTGCTCATAAAGTGTGGGCTGAGCGTAGTGATAGTTGAACCGACCCGCGCATTCGCGCGGAAGAGAGAGTCTGAGATCTGCAGTCAGCTATCAGCTATCAGCTATCAGCTATCAGCTATCAGCTGTCAGCTGTCTGCATCAGATTCAGCTGCAGCATCAGTTGCGGCCGCAGCCGACGGCCTTAGCCGTCTTGTCCTACGTAGCACTTGCCGCAAGGCAAGGCGAAGTAGGAAGTCTCGACCGCAGCCTGTCTCGCCAGAGCTTCGGCCGCAAGGCCGAGCGAAGGCGGAAGGTCGAGCGAAGGGGGAAACTCCTGATGAGGCAGTAGACGCTAGCGGCCAAAACGTCAGCTAACTGAACGGCCTCGGCGCTGGGCTGGGGTGAAACCCCGCTAGCTCTAGGTCTTAGTCCTCCTCATAATCGGTCAAAGAGCACTCCCAAGACCAAGAGCTAGAGAAAGGGAATAGGAAATTGAGTTAATAGCGCCAAATTCCGGCGCCTGTGAACAACTCCCCGAACCTCCATTCAACCTTCGCCACCGAAATTCCGAGAAAAAGCATCATAAGTGAAACCCCTATAAAGGTATCTTGTGTGATTACCGATATTCTATTTAAGTTAAGTATCAGAGAAGGTTAAAATAGAGATGACGCAATTTCTTGAAGTTGCTGAAGACCTAGAGCATGCTGGACTTCTCTGGAAGCCCGAGATCGGAGACGAGGTCTCCGCGCGCGCCAGTCGTGGTCTTATATCTATCCTCGTTGACCCTAAAGGGATGTCGCCCAAGGAGTTGCGCTCCAGCTATATTTGGCTTCCCACGGTCGAGCAGATGGTTTTTCAGTTAGAGGCAAGACAAGCCATCCTATTTCATGCTGGGCTTGAGATGACCTCATCTTCAATCTGCTACAAAACCATTATCCAGTCGCAGAAAGGCCCGATCGAGTCGCATGCCGTGTCACTACGCTCGTCGGTAGGGATAGCATTACGCAAGCTCCTCACTGCGGAGATCGCCCCAATTGAGGTGAACTAGTACCCCGACCAGAAAGTTTTTTCACTTGGTCATGAACTCCTGCTTGGCCGTGGCCTCATCCTCTTCGACATCGACTTTTACATTTAAGCCCAAATCTAAGGGTAAATGGCCAAGGCCAAGCTTAGGAGAAAAACTC
>CAIXSY010000054.1 GCA_903922175.1 uncultured delta proteobacterium
CACCTTGTCCCTGCTCTAGCCAAGTTCTACACTTAGGCTTAATGCCAGCTTCAAGTCACTTTAAGCTTATCTGCTCAACCTATTGAACTGCTTGCAATTATACGGGTGCCTACCTTATCTCACTAGTTAGGTGGCGTACTTTGGCGTGTTGGCGCATTAGGTCTAGCGCCAGGCCTCGCATGGAAACGCGGCGATGATCGCCGTTCTTTGTCTCAGAGAGGATGATTATCCCGTTCGCCAGGTCGACCTGTTGCCAGGTAAGCCACTTTACCTCTGCTCGGCGCATGCCGGTTGAGAGTGTCAAAACGACGAGCGGATAAAGGTTTGAGGAGTTGCTGTTCTTGCAGGCTTCCAGAAGCTTGGTGCGCTCTTCTTCAGATAGAAAGCGCACCCGTCCTGGGGCTTCGCGCTCACGGCGAACGCGCCGGGTTGGGTTTAGGTCCAGCCACTGCCAGTCTCGGCAACAGGCTTCAAAAACGCAGCTTATCGAGGTCATATATCGGTTCCAGGTCTGTGGCTTACGAAGCTTGTTATTACGCGAGGTTTCGCGCAGGAACTTGCCTTTGAGCTCGGTTAGGAGAGCGGGGGAGATGTCGGCCAGGACTTTGAAGCCGAGCTGTTTTTTGAACCAGAGAAGGTGAACTTTCTGGTTTGGGAGATTTTTGGGCTGCTTCGGCAACTCTTCAAGAATGAAGCGGTCAATGGCATCAGTAAAAGTATGTCGCTCTGATTCTGGCTGGGCGCAGCTTATGCCAGCGCGCATCTTGAATTCTAAGTCTTGAATCCAGAGTTTGGCAGAGGCTATGAAAACCGTTTTTCCCTTGCCTGTTTTTCTTTCAACGATCGTTCCCATGAGTACTGTCCTTGAATACGGACGTAGGAGCCTATTGCCGTGTCATTTGCAGCCCCGATCCATGCGCAGAGTACATGCACTGTGTGCCAATGGTTTGGGTCAATGACTTCCAACTTCGCTTCCAACTTCGCTTCGGTAATCGTTTCCAACTTCAGCTAAGTGATAGCTACGTTGGACAAGTCGGTAGTCGTTTCCAATTTGGTAGACGACAGGAGCTACGTTGGACAGGTCGGTAATGGTTTCCAATTGCACTTCGTCCTTAGGTCTACGGCGAGACAAGCCCAGCCTTCGCGTTTGTGGCGTGATGGCAGGGCGTGTCCGCACGCTATCCGCAAAAGCTATAAAGCAATTGCGGATGATTTGCGGATGAAATGCGTTTTGTCAGTGCGACGGGCGCGAGGTAAGACACCTCGCGAGCGCTTTTTGTGAACAGTACTGCGCAGACTGCGACTAGAAGTTTATGCAAGAATCGTAAGGACTTAACCCCACTTCGCCCGCCTTGCGGCGGTGCTACGAGGGGTAGTTTTTCACGAAGTGAAAAACTAGGCCCGACCCGGATTTGAACCGGGGGTGACGGTTTTGCAAACCAACAGAAACAGCACGCACCAGTAATGAGCAGTACTGTACAGCATTGAATATCACATACTTACGAAAGAGCAAGCACTGAACAGTACTGTACAGTACTGGCCGGTGTTGGGAGCATTTGCGTATTTTTTGCGTACAAAATGCGTACGGATATTAAAGGGGATTTCGATAAGGTGTTTAGAGTGAGGCCTTTGGCCACAACCGAATGGCCGTTCGATCGCCCCAGTCCATCTCGCAATCCCATGTATTTTGGTACCGTAATAAGTCGCCCTGGTGTCGCTCTTGCGATCCAATTTCCATCCTGAAAGTGAGGCACTCTTTGGCCATTTTCGAGCCTCACTCTCGGGTGTCAGCGGCGGCCATGCTACAACGAGCCTAATAGCGAGGGCACGCCTGCGGGTCATTTGTTGATAGAGCCTTTAGTTCGACGCATGGGGATACCGGAGTGAGGACTAAGTTACTCGGTATTCTCGGCGTGCCGTCATCGGCTGAATTGGCATATCTTGGGCCTAATAAATAGTAGTATTAATAGGCATTTACATTACCTTTCACGTGCACACTAAGCTGGAAATATTGTGGCAGCAAACTTATCACTGCTGCTGTTTTTTTGTAGGGCACACCGTCCTTTAGACTCAGCATAACAATGGTCATGAGGCCAGAAAAATCTCCAACACCAACTGCTCCACCATCTCGCTCATTAAGGGAGTCCCTTTTGCATGCTTTAATGCCAAACCGTGCTGATCATCTCGCAAAAGCTAGTAGGAAAATTGGCCGCATTCCAACTCTAGAGCAGGTAATCGCTAGTAGTGAGGTAGTCGCGGCGAGTGCCAGCTGCGCAGATGTTACTCAGCCGCTTAGTACCACAGAACAACAAGATCTCCTTCGCATGTTGCACACACCAGCCTACAGATGGGCTGCAGCGTACACGCTAAGGGGGCGAGGCGATGAAGCAACAGTAAGTACACTTCAGAATCTTGCTAATCATGCCGATTCAGGTATGGCTTGTGCTGCGCTTTATGCGCTCAGTTTTTCAAAGCATCCCGAAGCTGTAAAAACATGTGCGAATGTAATTGAACAAGCAGTGCAGTTAGTTAAAACGCCTGCCCCAAAAGACCCCCAAAATACTCTCCTAAAATGCGAATTTCTCCTTAGGCACTGGCAGGGGGCATTTACTGATTCTCGCCGGGCTGACTTGGTTACTTTAGCGGCTAGCGGCACTTCCACTCCGCTTAAGGCAGCTGCCGAGGTAGTACTCAATAGGGCTCCATCAGGGGAGGTTGCTAAAGAAACAGCGCTCGCTGTGGGGCAAGTGGTGCTCGCTTGCTCCGGCGACAAGGCACAAGAAAAGGCTGCAATAGAGGCCCGCTGTGAGTATCTTATTTCGCGGTGGCCCCCTCCACCAACTAATGAGGTTGTTGAGGGCACAGTAACGATTGCCACTAAGGCCACTTCCGAAACCCTTAAGCAGCGAGCAGCGGACATCCTAGCGAAACTCTCAGGCAATAATGATTTGGATGCTCTTGCACGCACTGTCCCGGGAAGCTATTTTCCAGGAAAATGCGAGCCTGAACTTGTGCGCATGGTTTTGGCCGATCTACCGCCAGTGATTCGGGATAGAGAGATACGTAGGCTTCTTGAATCTTCCGAACTTCTGGAGCTACCGCAAGCAGATATTGATTTGAAGCAGCTTAGCAGGAGACTATTCAGTAACGCTTCCGCGAAGGGTATTGCTGATCTTGTTCGAATAGCAGAAGAGCATCCTTCTACTCCACTAGGAGCAGTTCTAGAAGAGCGATTCTGGGTGATTGTAGTTGAAAATGGAGTCGCGGCAGGTCGCCTTCGTGCCAGTATCGAACCAAGAGTCCACGAGCCATCGAAGAACGATACAGAAAGAGCGCGCCTAGAATGCTACGTGCACATGCCCAAAGAGATTGAAGCTCTTGGCGACGATGCTCGTGCTGTGTGGCGTGCCGTATGTATGCGCGATAAAGCAGATTTTTATGAACCTGGGATATTGCGTCACTTCATCCCAATGCCAAGTGTACAGGCCGGTCAATCTGGGTTAGATGGACTGAGATCCTGCGGCTTTCGAGTTCACGAGAACTCTCCATGGCTTCCTTCGTTAGTGAACGTGTCATATCCAGAGCACTGGAGTGTGAGTTGTTTTGAGTATGACACGCCAGTGCGAAAATCTGGCATAATTGCAGATGAGATAGGAATCAGCCGTTACATGGTAACAGCCGCGGAGGATAATACTCCTTACACCTATTGTGTTGATAACTATCCTAATTATCCGCGCCCACCGCTTACTTCGTTTGAACAACTTCCTGCAGGTACTCGCAAACTTGAAAACCCCGCTGATTTTATAACCTCATTCGACAGGCTCCATGTCGCCGTGCGAAGCCTGGACGGCAAAACCTCAGAGTATGCTGAAGTATTTCCTCAGGAAGATGGGACGCTACTATTTCGCTATACTCCGTGGACCTCCTTTACGTTGCGTCCAGAGTGGCTCCCATCTCCGCGTTTTTGTGCAAGAACACTCTCCAATGCCGAACTAGTTGGAAGAGAGCATCAACCAATGGGTGCTGCTGAACCTTGTGGAGCTGACTCCGCAAGTGAGCAGATACATGAACATGTACATGGAACAAGTCTCAGGCATAGGCTTGAGGCAATTTTTGGTTATTCGCTACCTGATGAGCAAGTTAAAGCTATCCTAGCAAGGTTCGAACTAGAACCGGTCCAAGCGATTATACTCTGGGCGCAGAGCTATGCGGCTCAGCGTTCACGGAGTCGCCAAGGATCCCAACAGCATGATCAGATACTGGCCAATTTGCATGGACATGAGCACACTATCGACATGGAAATTGAAATGTAACAAAACAGGTAATTTGTCGGGGGAGTTATGAGTGGTCAACCATATCCAAATATCGACATATCGGCTTACCATGCGCGTGCACAGTGTGGAGACGTAGACGCCATGTACTTGATAGGCATGCACTACGAGAAAAGAGGGCAAGCCTTGGAGAATCAAAAAGAGGCATTCGGTTACTATAGTAAAGCGGCAGCCCTTAACCACCCAAATGCTATCGCCGCCGTTGGAAGGTGCTACATCCTTGGGTACGGGGTCGAGAAAAACAGAGAGCTTGGCATTTCGGAGATTAGACGCGCTGCCCTGGCGGGTAGCGTTGAGGGGCAACTTTGCTTAGGCGATCTACTTTATGGGAAAGAAGCAGTTCCCCGAGATCTGAGTGAGGCATTCAGCTGGTTTGAGAAGGCAGCGGCACAAGGTGACCACAGGGCACAATATCGTATCGGGGTAGCCTGCACATATGGATTTGGAGTCGAGAAAGATCTCTCGAAGGCCTTTGATTACTTTAAGCTTGCAAGCCAGCAAGGGGATATCGAAGCTAAGTTGAGTTTGGCCGATGCGTACACCCAGGGACGTGGAACGCCAATCAATCACGCCGAAGGCTTTAAGCTTTGGCTTGAAGCGGCACAATATGGGCATCCATTGGGTCAGCATGGCCTGGCATACATGTACGCGAGAGGGCAGGGGGTCGAACGAAATATTGCTGAGGCAATTAAATGGTGCGAGATGGCGGCGGAAAGGGGGCTGGCGCAAGCACAGTATGAAACCGCTCTCTACTACTACTTCGGTGAGGGGTGCGAGAAGGATCAGTCGAAGGCAGTAAAATATTTTACTGCCGCCGCTGCGCAGGAACACACCCAGGCTCTGTTTATGCTCGCTGACTGTTACTATCTTGGGACTGGAGTTGAGCAAAATAAAGGGAAAGGTGTTGAGCTTAAGATAAAGGCAGCACAGAAAGGGCACCCGTTAGCCTTGTACCAAGTCGGGGTACTGATGCTGGATCGTGGATCAAAAGAGCTCGCTGTTCAGTGTCTAAGCGAGTCAGCAAGGTTGGGCTGCAATGAGGCAGCAGAGGAGCTTAGTAAGCTCGGATTAAAGGGTGAAATGAACTAAGGTATAAAAGTCTGAAACGTGCATATACAAAGATCGCAAGCCTATGACTGATATCACGATACACATTCCAGATGAATTGTGCCTCGCAGTTGCAGCTACCCAGGAAGAAAGAGTCGAATTCGCTCGACAAGCATTTGCATTGTCCTGCTTGCAAGTAAAGCAGTGGTCCAAGGAGGATTGTAGCGCTCTGCTCGGAATAACCTTGCAAGAGTTTGATCAAATACTTATTGCTAGAGGACTTAATCTTAGCGCGCCAAGTCACACGCACGCGGACAAGCCAGTGGATGAGATTTTCTTTGATCACGTTAATATAACGCCTGAAACAAAGAAAGTAGTCGGGCAGGTTTTAATAGACGCACTCAATGAGTATTTTAGGGCCTCTTGCAAGGGGTTTAGTTCCTTTAGTGATATTGGCAGCTTCAGATTTCGCCTTCACAAAGTTCTAAAACCGTTCTCTCCAAAGATAGACTATCAATCCATGCTTGAGATGAGAGAGGTCTCGCTTCAAGCCTCAGAACGATTGTTTAGGGAAGGACGAGACAAGGATGCAATCATCTGGCGTGAATTAAGTGAGCACCTGCGCTTCGAACCCGAGTACTTCATGACCGAGGAGGAGATTGCTGCCAGGAACAGATCGAGTAAAAAACTTGGAACTGAAGAGGTCTTCAGCTTTATCGCCGACATTGAGAGTGCCCGTATTGCCATCGAGCCGCATGTGCGCCCTGAAGAAGTTTGGAGTGGTGAAGTCAGGTATAAAGCTAGCAACGGTTGGCAGCTAATTTTGTATATTCGTGGAGGAAGGTGGAGATATATCAAGGCCATCATCATGGATCCCAGCCGTCGAAGTTCAGAGACAGAGCTCTTTTACGAAGATTTCGCAGTGAGTATGCCAGATCTTATCGAGTATCACCCGTCTGACCAAGTCAGATGGAATATATATCGCCTGCCAAAGTTAGTGACTCGTACCTGTGATGGATGTGGTTTTTTCTTTACCGCAAACGTAGAAGACAAAACCACTACTTGTGAGGACTGCATAAAGAGGGACAGGGAAAAGGAAGAGAAGTAGGCGCTACAATAAGAGCGTATTTATCCGGCAGAGGGTGCTTTGCGATGGGGATGTTTTCTACGATAGGCTAGTCACTATTATTCCAGGTTAAGATGCCATGCCCAGATTTAACAGGACATATCAGTGCGTCTTGGGAGTTTGCCGCCGCATCAAGCAGGCTTATATAGACCCAGGCCTCACACGAAACTAACATTGCATTGCGGTCAACAGTGAACACATCCCCACGCATAAATACTGATTCAATAAAATTTGCAGTTTCTTCGTCGATACCAGACTTGCACCATCCTGACCATTTTGGACCGGTAAAATACTGATTGAGTTTCTGCTGCTCTGCCACGCCAATCTCAAGGGGAACAAAAAACCCTTCAAGCGAAGGGTGTTGGTTGGCGTGTCCACCAACTTGGTTAGTATAAAAAATCTTTGTTGGGGCCGCCACGATGATGCCGCCAATTTTGGAACATGAGAGATCTACATACGTCTCGATCCGCTCTGCCCCCCACTCGTCTTGGGGCAAATCGGCACCGAGTTTCATCGCTTGTATTAGACCAACAAATAGTGCAGTTGCCGCCTTGATATCGGCGCGCTCAAGTTCCTGAAAAGTAAAATGTGCCTGGCTTCTCTCAAAAAGGATATCAAGAAAAGCTAATAGGTCACGGCTATGCTTTGCTCGCGCTTCAGATCCCCCGTCTCCGCGCACCAGTTGTCCCGCTACGTTTCGAACTACGTCAGCCACAACGTGGCCAGAAAGTTTTTGTGCGACCAAGGAGCCATCCATATCTATCCTATTCAAGGGGTGATATTGCCTAAGGTTCAATGTATTACAGAACGCAGTAATTGTAATCTGATCCTCCACCGAGTTGGCGGATGCAGTTTCTTGGGAACTGGCCTAAAATACCGAGCACTAAAAGCCCTCGTGGTGGTGGCTTAAAGAACATAGCGCATTGGCCTAACTAGCTAATATGGTTATGTTTCTTTTCCTGGGCAGGAGTTGAAATCAACGGCTCCACCGCCGCCCGGTGCGGGGCAGAATACTTTACGCGACAAAATAGGTAACAAGATCATTAGATGCATGCATAACCTTAGCAACAGAGAATTTAAGGGGAATATCAATGCCAACAAGACATGAACCGAACAGGGCGAGCGACGGGGCCGCCAATGCCGAGGCCGTCTACCAGAGGCTCGCCCATGGGAATCCTGATGCCATTACTACCGCAGAGCTAAGGGGGCATTTGAAGAATGCCGATTCAACAATCGTGGCCCTATCAGCTAGCATTCTGGGCGCTAGAAAGGCTGTTGAAGCTGTTCCCGATTTAGTGGTCGCCCTCAATGGTATGACGGATGCGAACCGCATGCATGTCTTAGGTGCGCTTGAGAGACTCGGCAAAGACGCAGATCCGGCTGTAGCGTCGATTCTCAAAATAGTAAAAGATGAAGGGGAATCGTCTGCATTAGTCCCATATGCAACTGCTGCACTAAAGGGTATCGGAACGCGTGAGGCCGCTCGCGCACTGTTGGACCTATCAACATCTTCTTCAGGCGAAACAAAACATTGTGCCTTGCATCACCTCGGGGAGATTGGTCCCCAAGGCGAATTTGCGGCACAGACTATTTATCAGAAGTACCTGGAGCACGGGCGCGATGGGCCAAGCGCTGGTGATTACCGTTACGCGCTCGGCGGTTTAGGCTTTAGTGAGTCGCATGGAGAGTTCCTACCGGAAAATTTGCAGGCTCGTCGGTCTCTTGAGAAACTTGAGCATAGGATTGGCCAACAGGTAACAATATTGGTCGGCGAAAATGGAAAACATGGGCTTCATACAGGATTGTTAGTTGATGCGTCCCGTACATCGTACAGTTGTTCAGCTAGAATCCGGCATCGATCTGGAGATAATCCTTTCTTGTTAGTCCTCCAAGACGATATAACCGTCGAGTAAAAAGCGAGCAGGTCTTCACGGTCATTAGGACAG
>CAIXSY010000055.1 GCA_903922175.1 uncultured delta proteobacterium
GCCACATCCTGCCTGCCTCTCGTGAGGCATTCTTAAAAAAACTTGCCAGGCTTAAACAGGCACTGCAAATCGCTCTCCATGAGAAGTCCTAAATTGGCAAACTTGGCCAGATAATGAGGGAAAAAAGCCGGGTTGCGCGCTACATTGAGCGTGGTCCGATATCCTTGGATAAACTCTCGCTTGCGCATGATGTTGTCATCTACACGACCAAAGATGGCGTGGAGGAACGAAAAGGGGTCCTGACCCCTTTAACTCTCCCCTGGTACATGTAGGGGCTGTCCCAAAAGCCCCGAAGGCAGGCGAGTATTAGTGCCGGGACAGCCCCAAAGTGTTCGCCTTCGGCGGCGTCAGTAATGAGTCGAGACGGTGAAGAGAGATTCAGAGCTGGGAACGTTGTGTTTAAGGTCTCAGAAGATGGATTCACGTTTGCAACCTCTGAGCTTACCCCGAAGCTACGTTCCCCTCCGCGAAAACTCAGACCACATACACTTATTGACTAATTACAGCCTGTTGACCGGACAGCTTTTGACACGGCTCATGTCTTCATGTATTCAATCATCTTTTCTTACATTATCTTACTCACCTGACACTGCCTTATCCGCGAGGCGCGGAGCCTTGTTCCGGTCCGGAGGGAAGGAGCTGCGCAGTGGCAAAATACGGATTGCCGGACAGGAACTATCTGTGAAAAAAATTGTCATCGGCTCAACGAGCCCGGTAAAAAGTGCAGCAACGCTGATCGCCTTTAAGCAGGTGTTTCCCCAGGAGGAGTTTCAGATCGAGGGAGTCTCGGCTCCTTCGGGGGTGGCGAATCAGCCTTTTAGTGATCAGGATACTTTTCGTGGAGCGGCAAACCGTAGCGACGGGGCATTGAAACTTTGTCCGACTGCGGATTACTGGGTGGGGATTGAGGGGGGGCTTTCGGAACAGTCCGACGGCAAGGTCCAGGTCTTTGCCTGGGCCGTCGTGCGCGATCGCCAGAGCTCAAATAGCTCGCGTACGGGTATGTTTTATCTGCCCCCTAAACTAGCCGAGCTGGTAAAGAGCGGGCTAGAGCTGGGGGAGGCCGATGATAAGTTTTTTGGGCTTCAAAATTCAAAGTCCCAAATGGGTAACGTTGGTCTGATGACCGACGGCGTCATTGATCGCACGCACTACTATGCGCAGGCAGTGGTGCTTGCGCTTGTGCCGTTTAAGCACCCTGAGTGGTACGCCGTCCGCAAAACGTTCTGACACAAAGGCACATTTATGGCGGACGGAGAAGCGCGCGTCCTCCTTCGCCCGGCCTCGCGGCCGGTGCTACGGAGGACAAGTACGCGCGCTTCTGGCCCACCTTCGGTGCGAGAACCTTTTGTGCGATGGTATTAGGGAAGCCCCATTTTTTATCATGAGCAGTGCTTGCCGCTCATTATTCCCCAGATCTGTTCAGCTGCGGTCCATACGCAAGAAGAAGAGATTAAGACTGTTGTATTTTTCTCCGAAAAAGATGAAGAAGACAAGTGCACATTCCAGAGACATATTCGGACCCCGCTGATGGTTGGCTAAATGTACGCGTTTAGCGGCGGAAAGAGCTATGTTCCGACACGAAAACGAGCGTTATTTCAGGATGTGGGCGATACTTTCATTGCCTAATAATACTCTCATATGCCTGCTGAATCTGGTGAAAGCGCTCGACCGCAGAAATCGGCGGCGAGATTTATATAGAGCCTGTCCGGAAACAGCGAAAGCGCGATAGGACGGGAGAAATAAGTGAAATAGTAGAGTAGTATACGTGGCCAATTTCGAGGTTATGCCCGAAAAAGGCATGTTATAATAGGACTGACTAGTGAATTTTGAGGCTAA
>CAIXSY010000056.1 GCA_903922175.1 uncultured delta proteobacterium
CAGCTGACTGTGCCTGGTGCAGACACACCGCCCTCCCCGGCGACGCGGTTACGGGCGGAGTCATAATCTGCTCTTTATGTATCGCGCTTTTCTGGAAAAAGTTTCCTACGCACCTGCGCTCAGTTCCGCGCGGTCACTGAGAAAAAAATGGGGAAGAGAAAAAAATGGGGGAGAAAAAAATGGGGGAGAAAAAAATGGGGAAAAAAATGGGGGGGGGATGGGAGGGTTACCGTCCACAGCACATCTTTCTCAATCTTGTAAACTAGACGCTGCCTCTACCTCTGTCTTCCGAGCAAGCGTTTCGCCTCTTCCGGCATAACCAGCCAGGTGCGCTGTACGTTCTTTGACTCACGTACGAGAGACCCAAAGAGCGGGTCAGCTTCAATCAGACTTTTTATCCGACCATCATCGAGTACGACCTGCATAGACTGAGCGTAGTCCGAGGCGTGCATGTCGGAGGTCGTCACCGTGTACAGATAATATGTGGGGTCATAGCCGGCTTTCTGCAACGCTTGGTGTGCTTCGCTCTGCAATCCGGCGAGCGCCTCCTGTTCGGGAACTCGAACGGTTTTAAGGAGGCGTCGGTTGATTAAGCGTGTTGATAGATCGGCCAGGATCGGGTCTTTGGCTTGCATCCAGCGTAGGAGGTGATATCTCCACCACGATTCGCGCATCATAAATATCGACGTCAGTGGTATATCGTGGGCGGATGCCGCGTCGAGCGCCTGGCGCATGTAGGGATCGGCGAACTCAAGCGCAGAGCCTAGGTCACGCGCACGCTGCACGATCGCCCGGTTGAGCATTTCGGCGGCCTGTATGACGCGATGCTGATAGATCTGGCGGTACATGGCCTGGCGTGAGACGGCAAAATGCATCATCGCGTCGAGACGGTTTTCTTGCAGGGCGAGGTGCCCGTCGTCGGTGATCACGATTGAGTCGGTGAGGGCAGGGATGTTGTACTTTCCGTAAGAGACCCCCGACATGACGCTGTCAACGATGCACCAATTACCACGGTCAACGTTCCAGCCCCCACCGGAGAGGATCTGCCATGTCCAGGCCGGTAGCATCGCGTCTTCAGATAGGATAGCAAGCACCTGGGCGCTTAGATCTGGAGAATTCTTACACAGAATGGACTGGATGGTATGGTCATCGCTAATCACACGCGCCGATAGCTCCTCGTGAAGGTCTGGTTTCCCCGGGAACCAGGCCTTAAAAGCCGTGTGAGAGCCAGGAGCGAGGTGCCCGATGTCATGCAGCATCGCCGCCGCGCTGACGGCATTTCTGTAGCGCTGGACCTGTTCAGGAAAATTATGTGACAGCTTCTCCATCAGCAGGTCGGCAAGATGGGCTACGCCGACCGAGTGCCCAAAGCGTGAGTGCTCAGAAAACATGTAGACGAGGCGTGCGTTTGCCGTTTGGCTGATATCGCGTAGACGCTGCACCCAGGGAGTGTCAATCAAGGCCAGGACGAGCGCGTGCGGTTCTCGGTCCGACGAGAAGGAGAGCGAGGGGTGGGCGACATCGGCAAAGGTAATGGTGGACATAGGAAGAAGCTTCTTCGAAGCTTTTAGTTCTCCCCAAATAAGTTTTTTTATCTAGGACAGAGCAAGTAGCCCCATATTATGCGGTTAACGAGGTTAGCGAAAGTGAAAGAATTCATTTGGGGGGGGGAACTAGCATAGTTTACGTCGGAATAACATGATTGGTAAATGGAGACACTTAGCTTTCTGTAGCTGTTCAATAAATTCGGGCGACCAGAGCGGGGAAACTCCAGCTTCCGCGGATCTGGTGCCGTAGTCTCCGGTCTCTGTAACCGAGAGCGCGCAGGCGGATTCCCAAGCAAGACGACCTTGCCGCAAAGTCTTCCCGGATGCGCCTCAGAGGGGGTGAGTAGTTACAATTGGTCAATTATTTCGGCCAAGAACACGACAATGACTTAAGACTGTTCAACAAGCTCAGCGCAGGCCAGAACCAAGGCCGGGACTAGGATCTAGGCACTTTCACCCGGACTTAATGAGCAAGTACAGCAGATCGGGCTAACTATTTAATATCATTGGCAGGTTAGGGCCGTGGCATTTTTCCAGATACTTTTTTCATAGGGTTGCAGTGGTGATAATCTACCTTATTTTGCTTCTAGCGCAGCTCCGCGGCATCTAAATTGGGAGTTTTTAGATGAGTAAGATTATTCATCTAGCCAAATTGGGAAGCAGTCTGTGGGTTATTCTATGGAGATTTTCATGAGGTTGTTTAGTTTTAAACAGTTATCCGCTTTGTGTCTTTTCTTGATTACCTCGAACGCGGTTGCTCTGCCCCCCGCCCCAGGGGACTTCCGCGAACTTACTCTAGGTCGTATTTGCTACAATGATGGAAGTTGTACAAGTCAGGCCATAATGAGGTTTCAGTTTAATACGCAGGTCTCCACAACGTATGTTCTCAAAAAGCTCGTTCCCGGCACATCCAACTATACTAAAGTTGCTTCACGTACAGTTAACCCCGCAAATACGCAAGCTGGAGGCATAGATTGGACCTATCATGAAGTAGCCGTCGGTGAGGGGGATATTCTTAACTACGCAGCCTGTGCCTATAGCGCCCAGGGTGCTACCTCCTGCGACTGTGACGACGATCCGTTAGCTCCGCTGTGTGCGCCCGGGGATTCTCCTACCTATGTCCTTCGGCAGCTCGTCGTTCCAGGTATTCCGCAACCCCCATTTGGGTTCACCGTCAGCCAGGCGTCAGCTTCGGAGGTGCGTCTCTCTTGGTTCCAAGATTCCTCTGACGAGGAAGGCTTTGAGCTTCAGCGTGCGACAGGCCTAGCAGGGCCGTTCCAAACAATTGCTCTTCCGCCTAAAGATGCTACCTCTTGGGTTGATACAAGCGTATCTTCAGGGCAGATCTATTACTACCGGATTAGAGCTTTCAATATGGGGCCGGGTGTGGGGGCATGGTCTCCGACTGCGATGGCCTCGTCACCTCAGCCAACCCCCTCGCTCGCCATGCGCCCTGCTACCCTCCTGGTTCTCTTAGCTCACAAAGGGGCTCAAATTCCATTGGACGGGGTCCATGCGCTCTGCGATCAAACGTCGCCTGACTCGTTAGTAAGCTTTGTAAAGCGTTGGTACATAAAAGAGGCGGGAAAATACGGTTTGAGTGGTCGGGCCCCTTTCAATAAGGTGGCTTGCTCGACCGAACAGGTCCAGATCCCGGCTAATTTGCGCACCACAACTTATGTCGTCGGACTAGATGGCAATCTCTGTGCAGTTCCGCTCAATATGAATGGTGTGATGAATTATTTAAATACGACAGCCTCACCGACAACAATAAGTGAGGTTTCTGCGGCCTCAGTTGTCAGCCTCGTTTATTACTCCGGCATCTTCTCTAATTTAAACGGTCTTGGCGTTGCCTTAATGGGAAACAAGTTCAACTTTATCACGACCGGAATGAAGCCAGGATTGGTTACGACGGCTGGGCCAGCTGACTATTTTCCGGCGTTTACCGAGGTAGGTCAGAATCAACAGATGGGGTTTCTCATCGCCCATGAGTCGTTGCACAACTTGGGTGCAATCGATCTCTACTCCCCCACCAATCCCATGCCAGATCAAACATGCAGCCGCGATCCTCAAAACGGATACCCGATAGATGGCCACGATATTATGTGCGCGCGACTCCCTGTTTCAAGCTATGAGAAGCCGGGCTATTTTTCATTCTGGCCGTCTACTCCAGGGCTTAATCTTGAGCCGTACACCGCCAAGATCACCGGCATTAGGGTTGTTCATACCTTTGAGGACTGGAAGACCGCGTATTTCAGTCAAGCTGAACTTAATGATGCGTCCATCAGCGGCGAAAAGGCCGACCCCGACAACGACTTGGTTAGTAACCTCGAAGAATACGCTTTCGATGGCAATCCGATTGTGGCTGACGGTGCATTAATAAAACCCGTAGTGGGAATTCAAAATCTTTATTTCACCATGGCGTACAGGCGTCGGAAGGATGCGCTTGACCTGACTTATGAAGTTGTTGTCTCGCCGGTCATGAATCGGGATCTGTCAACTTGGGTCGGTAACAATACCAGCAGCCTCAATGGGCCTGTAACCGAGCAGATTGACGCTGTCGATAACAATCTCACCACAAGCACTGTTGTGGTGAGGGATCTAACAAGAATAAATACTGTCCCCTCGCGCTTTATGGCCCTAAAAATTACACACACTGCCATGCCGGTGGTGGGCGGTGGTGCGGGCGTTGGTTTGAGTAGTGCGGGCTTGGCCTTCCCTCGTTTCGGCCCGGCCACATTCGGACTTGCCTTAAAGGATCCATCGCATGGTGGGGTGGTGCAGCAGTCAGTAATCGAGCTTAAGCCGGATATACAAAGTGGTAATCGTGCGGCGATTCGTCAGGTGGAGTATCTAGTGAATGGACAGGTAGTGGCTACCTCCACGCAGGAACCGTTCATAGTTAGCTGGAGCCCGCCGGCAGATCAGCTGGGGGCTACATTCCAAGCGCGTTTAACCTCTGTCTACGGGCAAATCGCGCTCTCCCCAGTTCTGACTTTAAATATACAGAGAAAGACCTCTCTAGACTACGGTTCAGCTATCGTTAAACTGCTCGACCCCAGGCTTGAGCCGTTGTCGGTTCCTAAGACGCTGCGTGTCAGGCTCGGCACTGCTACCGTCAATAGCTCACCCAAGATGCGATTCCCAGTGATTCCAGCAGGGGGCACGCTTTTTAGCATAAGTGATATTCCGCACTTTAAGAAAACCGTCTGGTACTGCGCCGATGAGGTCCCCGGTGTGGAGTGTCTGCCCAGTGATGAGGCATTTATGTTAGGATCTCAAGAGATGACCTCCTGCAGTAGGCAGGAGTGTTCGGCCAAGGTCGCCGTAAAAAAAGATACGATAACCAGAATCTATGTGCAGCTTACTCCGGAGGTGCGTACGACTAGCGCCAGGTCGGGAGCTATGATAGCAGGGGGCTCCCTTGGCCTAGCTCAGTAGGCCGCCGCAGTTGCTGGTCTCTATAACGGAGAGAGCGCAAGCGAATCTTCACAAGCAAGACGTGCAGGTGCACGGGGAGCCGCATATTCAATGAGTCGTTATGAAAATGCAACTCATCGAGTACGTGTCTCAAGTCTCGGGGAATCTAATGCGGCGACTGCCAAGTCTTCATCTTTATACGTCTCTTCTGGGCTTCTCCAGCTAGGTTATCCAGTCTCGTAAGGTCGGTCCTCTGGAGATCGTGGTGGCCGAATCCGACTAAAGCGATCTCTCGTTCTCCTAAGTACGTGAAGTATACGCGGAATCCGCCTTTAGTGCGAAAGCAAAATGCATATAGATGCTTGCGGCCTTTGAGTTTTTTCGAATCGATGGGTTCGCCCGTTTCTATGAAAGCCGTTAGTCTGCTTACAACCTTTTTTATAATTGCAGATGAGGCGACTTTGAGCTCTTGCTCGAATTCACACATACGGTTGACGATAACTACCTGAAATCACGAAAGAAAGTTTCAGTCAAGTTGCGGCCCATTCGTGTCGAAATAACTCTGTAACAGGAGAACTGAGGTGCACAATGAATCGTCCCCGTTAAAATAGTTTAAGCAGGGGTGTATGTATGGAACAGCAAATGACTTCAGTCGAAACTCCATCTCCGGCGACAAACCCGCTTTATGAGCAGGCCAGTACCCGTGCGCGGCGCACCGCATTTGTGGCGCGCTTCATCGTCTTGAGGGAGTCAAAGCGCACTCGCGCACATCGTGCTATTGAGCTTCTCTCGTGGACAGATCAGACCACGGCAGATGAGCTTGCTGAGCAGCTCCGTCAGGTGTTTCGTGATAACGGTGACAATATGGTACCCGTTGAGCGAGATATTCGCCGGGCATTAGCCCATTCATCGCGCTCGCTCAATTACTTCGTCAAAGAATATAACACTCGCGCGACTCTGTGCTTTATCGAGGCGCTTTTTGACTATGAACGTTCCAATACCTTGCTTTTCGGGGCTGATGAGCAGCCCAAGCCAGGTGGATGGCGGCTACCGAAGGAATTGCTCCGTGACCAGGCCAAAGCCGCTTTAAAAAAGGCACCCAAGGGTAAAGATGGCTGAGGATCTGCCGCCACGTTCATTGCAACAGGCTCGGTCCCGCTACTCCGAAAGTAAGGAGTTGCCACGAGTGATCGGACAGGGTGCTGATGATCTCTTGCGTCGGCTGATCATGGGAGAGCAGCAGCGCGCTGGTGATGGTGTTCAGGGTGAGGAGATCTTTCAGCGAGTCCTCGATTCAATAGATACAGGGAGCTCCATTCCGCATGAGGCTTACGCCATAGTGGCAGAGCTCGTTTCTTTCCTCTACAACTGCGATCGTGAACTTGCTGCTGCAAAGCCGAGTGCTGCGCCTTTCCTAGTCGACAAAGTATAAGCGCCAACTACTCTAAAATAGCGCGTAGATAAATGGTGAAAGCGCTGAACCGCTTGTCATCACGATCAGTGCTCCAAGAAGGAGAAAGACCGTGACCATTGGAACCAGCCACCAGGCTTTCTTTTCCCATAGAAGTGCAAAAAGCTGCTGAATCGTGCCTGATTTGCTCATAATGCCTCGAAAGTTAGCTCATCGATAGTGCGCTTAGATAATAGGCAACCTTGTTGCTGAGTGCAAGAGGAGTGGCGATTTCATGGATTTGGTTAATTCGAATGTTGAGCGAGCGAATGCTTCGACGCGAACGAGGCACGAGGTGCGGGACATGACATGCGTCGGCGTCAAGCGTAAGACGTGGCACCCGTCGTAATCCGTAAACGTACGATGATGAAATCTGAGCGGACGAGACGTCTACCGCCTCGTCCGCAACTAGGCAGCTTCTCGCTTGTCAGCAAGGCGAACTTCGGGCGCTGGCTGTGCCTCACTCTGTTCATTGATGATGCGGTCAATCTCTTCAATGAGCGAGCCGATGGCATAGGCCCAGACATACTGTCCGGCCTTCTTCCCTGTGAGAACTTCTGCTATCTCGCTTTTGTCGTCGATGCGGTGTTTGGTAAACAGCTGCCGCCCATCGGTCAAGAGCACCATGTCGGCGGGGTTCTTGTGCAGCTTCGGCAATCGCTTCCGTAGGTAATCGATGCCGCGACGGAAACGATTTACCGGAAGCCCCTCACGCTTCATTCTGAATAGCCAGCACAGCAGGACAAGATCGGAATACGTATATTTTTTTCTTCCGCGCGCACGGTCCTTTCCCGTCGAGGGCACAAGGTTAGTACGCGCATAGTAATTTAAGAGGGCGAGGCCAATTTTTTCGATTCCCCCGGTGAGGGTCCTCAAGATCGCTTGAACCTCTTTGGCGGTGAACTCTCTGTCTAGAACCGGCACAGTCATTGGATGGTTTCCTTAGCAAAGATCAAACACACTCGGGTAGTTATCAGGTAGGCGAACTATGACCCAAGGGTAATGGAGGGTTGATCCTATGTCAATTCATTATTTATGCGTTTAAGTAACTTATAGGAAAGATTGGAGAGCCATGCCAGTCAAATAGGAGCCAGAGGGCCTTACGGTCGGCGAAAGAGTGCTAGAATCACGGGTATTGGGTCTTTACCTTGAATGAAGTGTTCCTCATTATCATGCCCCCCAGGCAGCTTGCTGTCGACGAAGATCTGCGCCGACCCGCCGCCATCGAAATTGAGCGCTTGTACGCAGTTGATATCTTTGCGCAGCAGGATCTCTTGAAGCTCTTCAATGTCGAGGCCGACTATTCGCGAGGACACAGCAAAAAGAATTAGTCGGCCTGCTCCATCGATGCATACCCCCGCTCGCCGCGAAGGAGCTAGCGAGTCGTGCAATCCTTCCTCGCGGGCACTATTGCTAATCAGGCGCGGGCCGGCCTGCAAAGCTTCAAGGACCTGGTCGGGGTTAAATGTTTTGCGAGGTGCAATGGCGATGTTTTTGCGCGTGGCGTAAAAAATGCCGCTTAGTGTCGAGCCACCCCAATGAATCTTTTGTTGGATGATGCCTTTACTGATCACGAGCCCGAGGGGGTTGTTTTGTTTGTCAAAAAAGTTGGCATTGATGCCGGCGATGGCATGGGCTTTCTGGGTGAGGTTACGCACGTTGTCTCGTTTCGATCCGAACTCGGTGGCACGCACAACACCAACACGGTAACGCTGCAGGCTGGTCCGAAAGAGCGTCAGCTCCGTCGAGAAAAGTCGGCGAGAGGAGAGCTGTAGTCGAGCCATCTGCAGATCCTCAGCAATGGGGGCCCATAGACGCTCATTGGTGCTAGTGGTGTCGGCTGTGGCTTCGCCGGTGAACCAAGCTGGCATCAGGGCAACACAGAGGGGCGGGATGAGGTAACGAAGGAACGACATAAATGATAATAGGCAATCAAACAACCCCAGGACGATGCTGTCAAGGAACCAACAAAAAAGCCGACAGAAGGTATCCCTCCTGTCGGCACGAAACGATTACCTCGCTAGTCCGTGGGCTACTCAAGGAAAGCGGAATAGGCAGGAGTCGGGGGACGTGTTGTGTGTGTGTGGTGGCATCGAAGAACCCGACCCTGCACATCCTCTGTATCCTTGCTAAGCCTCGGAACTGAGCCTTTATAGAGCAATCGCTGTGCCATGTTCGTGGGAAGTGTTTGGGTCTCTCCGGATCACTCTCCGGTAGTTGAGGGTATGCGTAATTGTTACAGGGGGTTAGCTTGGCGTGAGCAGTGAAATTGGACGTGATTTAGTGTTTATGTTCCCACGAGAGACGGGCGTTGGCAGGAAGTTTATTCCCCTTTGTGGTAGTGTTAGGCAGAATTATTGACGCACTATGGGGCAGATTCTTCTTCTTTGCTAGTAGATGGGCGAGTCCTGAAAGTGGCGTTCACAAAAGGGGGTGAGCGTCGTGTCCGTAAGTCGTTTCGTTGTTAGGCAATGCCTATGTTTTGGGTACGGTGTTTGCGCGCTGCATTTTTTTCGGCCGGGTAACTAATCGCCCTCTCGTCAAGCTGTGCATATAGCCCTAACAAAATGATCATTTTTGAGAACCGACGACGCTGACGTTCTAGGTCTACGCTTGACGTCAGCGTTAGCCGATGAATGGGCGAGCAGTTACAAGGGTAGATAGTAAAAAGCCGACAGAAGGTATCCCTTCTGTCGGCACGAAACAATTACCTCGCTAGTCCGTGGGCTCCTCAAGGAAAGCAGAACAGGCATGAATCGGGGGACGTGTTGTGTGTGTGTGGTGGCATCGAAGAACCCGACCCCTGCACATCCTACTGTATCCTCGCTCAGCTTCGGAACTGTTGTGTTGTAAAGCAATCGCTGTGCCAGCATCCTTGCTTGTGGCCATCATTCGCCTGGTTGCCATCTGATCGTTAAGAGTATTAGCAAGAGCTACGAAGGGTTAGCCGAGGATGGGCAGTAAGTCGGGTCATGAATTCGCGTGTGCGGACTTGAGTGGGTAATGGCAGCCACCGGGAATTTTCTTCCCGCTCGTGCTGTTATTAGGCAGAGTTGTTGTAGTCCATGGGCAGGTTCTTCCTATCTTTCATTGATTTTGCTTGGACAGTGGATTATTCTATCTGCGCCAGAATGCTGTTGCTCCCTAAATCTGTGGAAATCCAAAAGGTTATGGAAAACCAGACTTTTAGATCTCGCCTTGTCGAGCTGATACAGAAAAGTCGCAAGGCTATGCGACTCTATTCTTCTATGGGGCGCACTCTTGTGCGACCTGGTGAGACTAGGGCAGCTGCCGAGTTCGCTGATGTTCAGACGAACGAATGGCGTGGCGTCAACGCTGAGCTGGTAAAGCGTTTGAGCTTCCTTGTTGAGCTGCCGCAAACCAAAATGCTGATCTCGGACGTTCTTGCTTTGCGTGATCAGCTTTATTCTGACTTTCGCATTAATGAGGCTGATCTTAGAACTAAGCAAAGAGATCTCATCTTCTCCTCAGAGCATGGTGATTTCATAAAAGCTGCGCTACTTAGCCGCGATCTTGTCGTATTAAAGGCGAAGGTCCAAGCTACCCAGGCGGCTCATCATGAGCTCGATGCCGTAGTTCGCAAGAGCAAGATTAGTATCCGCCCGATCGAGCTAGGTCGGAATGAAGTCTTGGAACTAGAGGCAGCAAACCAATCGCCACCGCAAGTGGCAAAAGTTATTCAACTGCGAAAGATCGGCCAGTAGGTAGGTTCTGTCCTACGGACAGAACCTAACAAAAAATCCCGGTAATAATGGCAGAAAGAATGAGAAGAGGGATCGCCTATCTTCATTGCTTCTGAGCAGCGGCTCAATAAGTTGCAGCCGAATTTTTCTTGCACACTTAAACAAAGTGGCTCTTCGCGCTTTGTGTGGGTAAAAGGTCTAAAAATAACCCGTGCACGTGCAGGTTCACGGGCCCCCGAAGTTATTGAGCAGATACAAAGTAGTCCGATACCCGCGTCACAATCAGGAGAGTGACTGGGGTGAAATGCAAGAGATTCAGTAACTGCTCGCCCCCCTGTGATAAAAAGTGGGCGACGACGTTGACGTCTAAGTCGGCGCCTGACGTCCGACGTCAACGTCATCGGTTCTCAGAAGGGTCTTTTTGCTGGGGTTATTTGCGTACCTTGCGAAGGGAGCGAGTAGTTAGGTTCAAATGTGCAACACCGACAGGGCGCAAGAATTATTTTTAACGCGAAGGGGCGAAGTCACGAAGGATTACAATGCATTACCTTCGTTCCTTCCATCCCTCGCGTTAAACATAAAATCGTAGAAGTATCACTAGGTTATAGTGAACATTCTTACGCCCTACAACCCCGATAGATCTTACAGCGACCCATGGGAACAGCTTGCATTTTTACTTTAATTCATTTAAACAAAGAGCACTTGATAAACAGGGAGTTCGCTGGGATCCTCAAATGGGAAAGCTACTTAAACTCGCTCGTGCACATAAGAGACACCCAGTGCGTGATTCGCATAAAAGAAATCTTGCGCGTGTATTCGTTGAGCGAGCCAGCCGACTGCTCGAGGGGTTGAGCGAGAGTGATCGCCGTGTCGGGTGGCTACTTTCTGATTGCGTCAACCTGCTTGATGCTAAGACTATCGAGCCCCCGTCGAGTGCGCGATCGTAGCAGCAGCTAACAGTTCTACCATCCGCAAAAAGTTTTGACGCAAAAAGTAAATTCATGAAGGACGGCAGATTTAGTGAGCTGTTCGGTCCCAATCTTGGAACGTATTCAAGGCTTCAGCGTAATCTTCTGTCGTTTTTTTAAGCGCAAGCTGATCTTTCTGAAGCCGCACGGCAAGCGCGACCGCGCTTGAGATATCACTTGAGATATTAGTGGTGTCCAGTGGCTCGCGAGTTCGAAGGGATGGAGAGGAAAGAGTTAATCTTAAATGCAGATCGCCGAGTTCTATGAGGGTGGCGGAATCACCCAGATCGGGGTTCCGGGCAAGGGAATATGCACTCGCGCGAAGTGCACTGAGATCTGCTTGCCCCGAGTCGTGAAATCCGGGCACTCCGGGCCATCCCGTGGGTGATCTTGGCGGTTGTGGACTCGGTAAGTTTGGAATATTCGCACCAGGCGGCACCCCCAATGTTTGTGGGCTTTGAGTGAGGCTTGCCTCAATGGACTGGGCGGCGGCGTCGAGTTCTTGGCGAAGGCTGTACAGCCTTGCATCTCTAGTAGCCGCAGCATCTATACGTTTTAAATCCGCCTCCCAAACTGCACTAAGAAGCGGTGGAGTCCCATGGATACTTCTGACATGATTGCGGACAAGTTCTGTATCGCCAACCTCCGCGGAATATGCCTCAACTTCATTGCGGCAAACTTTTCCAAAAGAAGCGGAATTGGTGTGGTATAAGCGATGACCACTCTCGTGCCCTGCGGCCATGCATATATTGAGCGGTGATTGCGCCTCAAGTACGAAGAGACGCTCTACAACAAAGATTGCTTTATTTGATCTGGAATACCACAGTGCAAATTCGCCCTCCCAGCTAAACTCCATGCCTTTTGACGGCTGGGATGAGGAAGGGCGCAAATCTAGGGTAGGTATGATCTTCGCCCGTGGGTCGCCGGCCATAGCATAAATTGCTGCCATGAAGCTGAATGCATAATTAGAGCCTGTCCGGAAAGACCCTGTTTTCTAAAAGCTACTTTTCTGGAGAACGAAAAGCGGCAAGAAATTAATAAATTGCCCCCAGCAGGACAAAGCTGACGGCAGGCGCCGCCGCCGCGGTCAGTTTTTCAAGTGA
>CAIXSY010000057.1 GCA_903922175.1 uncultured delta proteobacterium
AGCTACATCAGCTCAGATGGCGTACGCTGTGGGTGCAGGCACAATCTTCAACTCGACCACATCGTTCCGTTCGCCGCCGGGGGACGCCATAGCGCTGAGAATCTTAGGGTCGTATGCGATCGCCACAATCGGCACTTAGCTAAACTGTACTTCGGCGAAGAGCACATGCTGAAATATCTGCGCGCCTAACTCGTTGCCGCCTACGTGTGGGGGATCCGCGCGGGCCTTCTTTGCAGATCAGGTTCGATCACCACCTAACTTTGTCGAGCGTGCATTGCAGGCAGCATGACACTCCCCTTTTTCGTTCGACTGCTCCCTGATTGCTCGCACTTCCACAAAAAAGGGGAGTGGCGGGACGACTGCTCGCTCGCCCCCTATCTCGGCGCACCACGTTTTCTCCCTAGGCTCAACGTCAGTTGAGCAATCCCCTGCCAACCCCCTTACTCACCTGTCCGGGGTTGGCGGGGGATTGCTCGTAGAATGCTCGCTTATCAAACTCTGCTGGCGCTATGCTTCTGCCTCAAATTTCACTACATGCAGCTGGTTTCACACGGAGAAGCACGATGGATTCACGGAGTTCTACCGCAGGCCGCGTGGTATGGCCAGAATCGAGGCTTCGCCGTGCTTAGAAGTCATCATCTCTTCTTCAGGTTTTTCGGCTGAATCACTGACAGCACGATAAAAACCCGATGAAACTGCCAACCAGCTTGTGTCAGGGTGACATCTCTACCCTCTTCTTTAGCAGCTTCGATGACGGCCGGGGGCGTGCCAATCATTGAGCCGGTCTCGTAACCACGCAGAATGCAGCGCTCATCCTTCGGTAAATCAACGTTGCTAACCCACACCTCAACCGGCTTCTCTAACTTTTTGCCGTTTATGTTGTCAACGCGCAATGGGACGCCCCACATATTTTGCTCCGCTCTGACACCTTCGATGCGAAGATATGTACCCAAGGGGTGCCCAAGCTTTCCAGCCGGAACGCCATCCTCCGCGAAGGCAGCATTTAGACAGAGGCTTAGCAAAGCAATAATCAAAGATACGTTTTTCATCCTGCGTCATCCTCATGTGGTATTATAATCGCCCGAGCTTTAGGAATTCTGATAGTCTGGGGCCCTTGGGTTTTTACCTCAAGACCTCGCTAGGACGAAGAACCGAGTCGATACAAATAGGTGAATGGCGCGACCTACGCTCTTAGACGTCCAAAATCAGGATCGACAATCCGATTCAGGTCATAGCTTGCTTGCAAGTTTAGCCAAAGTTCCGCACTTGTCCCCAGTGCCACAGACAATTTCTTTGCCATCTCAGGTGAAACGCTGCGTCGACCCTTGCAGATTGAATTAATAACACCAGGCGAAACGCCAATGTGCAGGGCTAGGCGGCTCTGTGAAATACCCCGCTTGGTCAGCTCTTCCTGCAGAAATGAACCAGGATGGATGCGATTTCTTAACATACTTTCCTCAATGGCCTATATATTACGAGACCCCCAATGGTAATCTGCTATGTAAGCGTACTCAACACCCGATTAAGCCCGATTTTGCAACAGACTTACCTCTTTTGTTTTAAGCAGCTTGCTGCAGCAATATCTGATTAATAATAGTTTGATAGGGCACGGATTGTTTTTTGGCCTGCCTTTTTAGCCAGGCCAGCGCCACAGGGTGAAGTCTCACGGAAATAGGAATGTACTTCTCATCTAGCGCCTTTGGCGGCCTTCCCACCCGGACGGGGCGCTTTCTCCCCTCAAGCGACTCTATGGCCTTTCTATGAGACTTAAGCTCCTCGGCTGTAATCCTTCGTGCTTTATGGAACGGGAATTCCTTTATGTGCTTCATAAATAGCCCTTTCTTTTCTATTCGCCTTACGCGCACTGATTAGTCGAACTACCTCTTCCTCTTGCCGTGACGTTACAAGGCGCCTCTGCTGCAATACTAACTAGCGGCGCGCGAAGCGCGGCGCTCTCTTTCCTCTATCGTTTTAGCCGAAACTGCCCTCATGTAGTGGGGCGCTGCGGCGCATAGCTCGGGTAAACTAAAAGAGGAGCCCGTGGAATCTTTGTCCAGTAGGTTTAGCAGTCCACGTGCAAAATGCGAGGCCGGCGTGGTCTTTAATGCCGTCCCTAGCTGTGTTGAGTTAACGCCGCAGGTGACGATCTCCACCGTGGTGCCAGTTGCGTTACGACAGATCTCCTCGGCAAACTTAGAGAACTCGCCGATCGGAATAATCATCTCGGCGCAGATCGGCGCGTAGCCGTGGCGGCGATCGAACGCGCCACAGAAGATCTCATCCCGGCGAGCGTCGGCTAGGCTAATGACGATGCCCGCTTCCGATGCAGCTGCCGACGCCGCGATTGCAGCTAGTGAGGAGAGGCAGTGTAGCGGTATGCCTAGACCCAATGAGAGCCCCTTAAGAAAGCTTAGGCTAATGCGCAGCCCGGTAAACGATCCCGGCCCGGCACCGTCGATAAGCACGCCGAGTTGTGAGGGGCGTACACCAGCTTGGCTAAGGAGCTCTAAGACATGCCCGATGAGGGTCTCGTTATGGCTATTGGGGTCACCGCCTTCGTACTCAAAGATCGCCCCATCCTCACGTCTAAGAGCGATGCTTGAGAGCGAGGAGCTCGTATCTATGGCTAGGGTGGCACTCACGATTTTGCTAGATTCATTTATCCGCTGATATAGCGCATAAAATAATTGCCGATGCTCCCCGCAAAGCGGTAGACATCCATCGAGAAGGCAAAGGCCATAAGGGCAAGTAGCGCTACCATACCTATTTGGCTGGCGACCTGCTGTGTGCGTAAGCTAACCGGCTGACCTTTAATTGCCCCGAGCGTAAAGAAGAGCAGATGCCCACCGTCGAGGATCGGGATCGGCAGCAGATTAAAAACGGCCAAGCTCACACTGAGGAAGATTAGGAAATTGAAGTAACTGTCGACCCCGTCCTCGGCAGAACGTCCGGCCAGATCGAGTATGCCGAGTGGTCCGGAGATGCTCTTGGTGGAGATCTTACCGGTGACCATTTTTTGCAGGCCAATTACGGTCATTTTTGTGAGAAACCAGACCTGCTGCGGGGCTTCAAGGAGAGCGGTGCGCAGTGTTACGGGAGTTCGTGGGATGTAGCGTTGAATGCCGATCATCGAGCGGCGTTCTTTGGGCGTTTCGTCATCAAATGCCGTTAAATCTTTGGTCTCGTAGGTAGGCATCACCGTAATTTGAACCAGTGGAAGAGGACTGCCCGAGCTGTCCTTGCGTTCAACCATCAAGGTGAGATCGACCTCGCCAGCCGCCGCAATTGTATCGGCTAACTGCGTCCAGGTACGCACGTCTTTGCCATTTAAGGACTTCACAAGGTCGAGACGTTTTATCCCCGCTTTGTCAGCCGGGAAAAATGGGGTCACGGCGCCGATAATAGGCTCGTCAGAGAGGTGCTCCCAGTCTGATTTGCCGTAGAAAAATAGAACTACGAACGCTGTAACAAGTGCAAACCCGATATTGAAAAGTGGTCCGGCAAGAACGATGGCCACCTTCGGCCAATAGCCTTTTTTGAGGAACCACTTACTTTCGTCGGCGAGAAGATCCAGCTCCTCCTGTGACATCTCTTCCTTGTTGTCATGGAGGTCGTCATGGAGCTTAGCATCGAGCTGTTTGGGGTCGGCGTCCGCAGAGAGTTTTTTGCCACCCACACCCTCGATAAAATCGGCTGGATTGGCTCCCTTAGCTGCTGCGCTCTCGGGCTCGAGCAATCGCGGATCGTCTCCGACCATGCGCACGTAGCCTCCCAAGGGCACAATTCCGAAGGCGTAGGTAGTCTCCCCCCACTTGCGTTTCCAGATCTTTTTGCCGAAGCCGATTGAAAATTCGACGACGCCAACCTTGAAAAATTTTGCCACTAAGAAATGGCCAAGCTCGTGCACAAACACAAGGATACCGAGAGCTATTATTCCGTATATAATCATAAGCTGAAGATAGCAGAAGATGCCCTAGGAACGCTACAGGGGGAGATTCGGCACCCCCTAGATTCCTTGACCCTTGAAACGTGTACTAGGTGAGTTGCATTTTACACTTGAACTTGGCCTTGAACTCCCGCATGGCCATGGCCATTTACCCTTAGATTTGGGCTTAAATGTAAAAGTCGATGTCGAAGAGGATGAGGCCACGGCCAAGCAGGAGTTCATGACCAAGTGAAAAACTTTCTGGTCGGGGTACTAGCCGAATCAGCAAACTCTTCGACCGCGACCACGAGCACACCACGCTCACGAATTATTAAGCTACCCGGGGTTATTGAGCAGATACTCTTCTTAGGTCCCGTCCCATAGCCCCTGTGCCTCCTGATGTGTAATACTTATCTCAGGACGGGACCTTAAACCTATGACTAAATCGCTATCTCCCCTATCTGATTTCGGAGACCATTTTATCGTGGCCCTCGACGGGACATCTTTTACTAATATCGATGGCGCACTCCTCACTGAGCTTCGCCCTTTAGGCGTTTTTCTCGATGGCGATAATTTTCTCAAGGGAGCACCGTATGGTGAGTGGCTAGCTGCACTCAGGGACCTTCTGGCAAAGGCTAAAGCTGCCTGCGGGCGTGAGAGGATCCTCGTGGCGATTGACCACGAGGGTGGCAGAGTATATCGCACCCCTGCCCCGGTTACACGCTTCCCGTATGCGGCTGATTATGCCCGATTCAGCGCTGCGGTGGGCGAGGCTCAGGCTGTGGAGCTGCGCTCGTTAGGAATTAATCTTCTGTTTGGCCCCGTAGCTGATATTCACTCCAACCCAGCCAATCCGGTGATCGGCTCGCGGGCGCTGGGGGCAACGGCGGCTGAGGTGACCAGGGCGGCGCTGGCTTACAAACGCGCGGTTCAAGCTCTCGGCATCCGTTGCTGCGCAAAGCACTTTCCGGGTCATGGGGATACGGCTACGGATTCGCATCTGGTGTTACCTCGTGTCGATCGTAGCGAAGAGGAGCTGTTGAGCCGGGAGCTGCTCCCCTTTGAGGCGCTCATCGATGACGGGATCTCATGCGTGATGACCTCGCATATCAGTTTTCCGCAGATCGATGCGCGCTATCCGGCGACCCTCTCCAAGCCGATCTTAACGGGCCTCTTGCGCGGACGACTCGGTTTTGGTGGGGTCATTATCACCGATGATATCGATATGAAGGGTCTTTCGGATGCTTTCTCAGAGGAGGAGATAGCCACGCGGGTTGTTCAAGCTGGTGTCGATGTCTTCCTTTTTAATCACAAACCACAGCGAGCTGTCGGTTTTGCGAAAACTCTCGCTCAGGCTGTTGCCACGAGCCCGTCGATTCGGGATGCTTTAAGCTTGTCGCGCAAGCGCATTGCTCGGCTTGTGAAATCAGTTAAAGAGAACCCTGTTGTCGAATTGTCGGATGAGGTTTTTGCCTCCCATCAGGGGCTTTGCACGAAGATTATGAAGACGGCGAGCGCTGTGGGATAAGTCTCTTCCCTCACTTACGGAGTAACTAGTTATGAAAGAACCCCGTCCTGCAAAGATAGCACCGCCGAAAGACTCCGAGCCAAGGCTACGAGTGGGCATTGTGCTGGCTGAGGATGAGAAATCAACACTCTCTGTCACCGTACCGGCTGGATACCGTTTGCGAGACGATGCCGATTTTCACCTGGAGTGTTCCGCTGAGCAATCTTTCCAATTGTCAGCGACCAAGGGGCGGCTCTCGTTTTCTTGCGCTCGCACCAATACCTGTTCTGCGGTAGGGCTCCCCTTCTTCATTGAGCCTGCCGCTGCAAGTCTACTAACACCCCAGGAAGGTGTTTTAATAGAAGGCGTAGTAGCCGGGCGTGGCTTTCACTGGCGTAAGGAGCTCTCCCAAACATTTCCAGGAGGACTGGAGATATTCCTCGACAATGACCGCCTAATCGTCGTTAATGTACTGGGCTTTGAGGACTACCTGGCGAGCGTTATCTCCTCGGAGATGAGCCCTCGTTGTCCGCCTGAGCTATCGAAGGCGCTTGCTGTGGCTGCACGTTCCTGGGCCATGACATTTCTTGGGCACAAACATACGGGCTTGCCGTATACGATATGCAACGATGATGATTGCCAGCGTTACCAGGGAAGCACGCATCTTAATGCAGAGGCGATCCAGAGTACGCGGGACTGTCGCGGCGAGTTTCTTGTTAGCCCTAAGGGCTTCGTCGTTCCCGGTTATTACTCTAAGAGTTGCGGTGGACACAGTGAAAAGGCGCTGTATGCCTTTGGCTTCGATGTTGCAGGCCTGCAGGATGGCTTCGATGGTCCTGGAGATCTTGATAGCAAGATGCTTCTCGATGATAAGCAGGGCTTCGCCAAATGGGTTGGCCCGCAGGCAGGAGCGGCGTCACGCGCGTATTGCTCTCCGAGTGTCGTGGCGGAGGCCGACCTGGGGCATTATCTCGGAGCAGTTGATCAAAATAAGCACTACTTTCGTTGGGAGTACGAACTCTCCGCGGCCCAGCTCGTCGAAAACCTACGCACGAAGTTCGTCCTCAGTGACGTGCGCGATGTGCACGATATTCTTCCGGGAAAGCGCGGTGCTTCGGGGCGTTTTTTGACGCTCAAGCTGGTTTATTCCACACTCACTGGAGAGATGAAGCAGTTTCTGCTCGAGGATCAGTATGAGATTCGCCGGGCGTTGCACCAATCGTTCCTCTTTAGCAGTGCCTTTGTATACCAGCTTACACGCGCGCCCAGTGGCGCGCTTGCAAGCCTGAAGTTTAAAGGAGCTGGCTGGGGACACGGGGTTGGGCTGTGTCAGATCGGGGCTGTGGGGATGGCGCTACAGGGAAAAAGCTACCAGGAGATCTTAGCGCACTATTACCCGGGGGCGAAGATTTTGAAGACGTACTAGTACCTCGTCCAGAAAGTTTTTTCACCTAAATTTTGAGTTTTCCTCCTAAGCTTGGCCTTGAACTTCCGCTTGGCCTTGGCCATTTACCCTTAGATTTGGGCTTAAATGTAAAAGTCGATGTCGAAGAGGATGAGGCCACGGCCAAGCAGGAGTTCATGACCAAGTGAAAAAACTTTCTGGTCG
>CAIXSY010000058.1 GCA_903922175.1 uncultured delta proteobacterium
GGGCTCCGGCGAGCACCGTCGAGTCGACGTCAGACCTCGACGCTTTACGTCCGGCTCTATGCGAAGCCTTGAATCCTGCTAACGGGTCACAAAGCTTCCCCGCGCAAGTTAATCTATATTTGGTGCCACTATCGCTCATCTTCTTGCGGTTCCGAGGGGGGACAAACTTCTTGCTAAAAAAGCAAGAAAATGATCAATAGTGTCACGGAGAGGACCTCGCCGTGTAACTCCGTGCGATCTCAGTGGATCTTCGTGTGAAACAATCATTACGTTTAGCCCGGACTTAATGAGCAGATACGTTTTCTAAAAAGTATGCACTACAAGCCCCGAGCGAAGCTTCGGCTCAAACCAAGTTGACTTCGGCGGCAAAGAAAGGCCGGCATCAGCAACGGAGAAGAGCTCCTCCATCGAAACCGGATAGAGCGCGAAGGCGCAAAACGCCAGCCCCCGATCGACAGCATTCTTTAAAGCAGCACTGCCACGAATACCGCCGACGAAGTCGATATCTTTGCTGGTACGCGGGTCATCGATGCCGAACAACGGCTTAAGCACCTGCTCTTGCAGAACGCTGACATCGAGCACCGCCACGACCGAGCCCGCAACAGCTTTTTGACGAGGGGCGAGTCCGTGCCAGACACCGCCAAGATACATCGCGTAGCTGCCCTTCTGAGACGGCTCTGGCGCTGCCCCAGGAGTAATGAAAAAGGACTCTCTGAGCTTATTTAAGACCTGCTCTGGCGAAAGAACTGAACGCTTAATTAAACGATTGTAGGGCATGATTTTAAGCTGCGAGGAGGGGAACATTGCCGCCAGGAAGAAATCGTACTCCTCATTTCCACTACATTTGCCACTCGCGCGACGTAACTCCGCTCTCGCCCGTGAGGCGCTGGCTGAACGGTGATGCCCATCAGCGATGTAGGTCTCAGGGACAGCTCGAAATGCCTCGGCGATCTCTGCAGCTCGACGAGCCTGCCAAAAGACATGGCGAATCCCGTCAGGTGCAGTAAAATCATAAAGCGCTGGATCGGCTATCTCCTCGGCCACCAAACTATTAATGTCAGATCGATCCTTGTAGGCCAGGAAGACAGGCTCGGCGTGCGCGTTCAGGGCAAGCAGGTGGCGAACCCTGTCATTTTCCTTGTCTGCACGAGTTTTCTCATGAACTTTAATCTTGCCGACATCATACTCATCGACAGAGACGCACCCGACGACGGCAGTCTGCGACCTGCCATTCATGTGCTGTTGATAGATATATAACGACGGAGAGCGATCGTGGACAAACGCGGCTGAGTTAATCAGCACATCGAAATTCTTCTTCGCCTGCAGGTAAACAGAACCCGCGTAAAGATCGGTACCCGGTGGAAGATCTATCTCGCTTCGCACGACATGAAGAAAGCTACGAGGCCGTCCTGCCGCGAGCTGCAAAGCCTCTTCCGTATTAACCACGTCATAGGGAACCGAGGCCACCTCGGCAACACACTCGGCGGTGGGGCGAACTCCGTAAAATGGGCGAATGATGGTCATAGATCAACTCAAAGTGTCGCCGCTAACTCTTCTACATTCACAACCACGGCAAGATCATCAGCGTAGGGTACTACCTTTTTATTAGCCAGAGGCAATGCGTAAAAAAGGTACTGCTCTGGCGGCGCTCTGACAAGACGCTGAAGTAGCCTGTTTACGGGTTCATAGTAGGTAGCACGCCGCAACTCCTCTTCACGGAACAGGCGACGCTCAAAAACGAAATATGAGATCCCCTCGCCTCGTAGCAACGCCACAAACTGAGCTGCGTCCTTGGCGTAAAGGGCCCTAAAGGTAACCTCCATGCGGCGTTTAATCTCTGCGTTATAGAGCTTGAAAAATGGGTGCCAAGTTTCACTAGTCGCAAAAGCCCTGCGCATGCCGAAAAGGGGGAGCGGATCGAGGTGCGTGGGATGACCGGCGAAAAGAGCGCTCTCTGGCGTATTGTGGCGAATCCAGCTGAACACAGGCCCGCCGTTATCATCTTTGTAATTAAAATTAGCGATCCCCTTAGGAGCGGCATTTAAGCCGTTGCCGTGGCCGGCATAAACCAAGATCCCCACGAAGAGGAAAAATAACGCCCCTAGGTAAACAGCATTGCGTCCAGGTTGCAGCCTTCGCGCCAACCTCCATAACCCGATACTAAATGCAAGAATGAAAAATATCCCGTGAGGATAGGTAAGATAGCGATCGGGGACAAAGAGCAAAAATGCCAACGGACGTGAGATCAAATAGACCAAGAGAGCAGCCCCACCAAAAACGAGGAGCGGCAAGGGGACAAGCTCTTCTCTGAAAAAAAGTGCCAACCCCAGCATGGTTATAAAAAGCAGTGCTGCACAGATGACGACTGCCCCTTTTTGCTGCTTAGAAGCGGGCCATAGCTTGCTCTGAAAAACACGGAAAGAATAGTCTAGTAGGTCGGCTTTTATCGAGGGGAATGGCAAGAACGAGAAACGTCCACCCGCCACTTGAAGCTCAGGCATTTTGCGTGCTTCGGATAAGAGCACGACATTGCCGATGCGGTCGGAGCGCGCCGTGCCATAAAAGGTCAACGCCCCAAGCAACGGCGCCGCTAGAAGAAATATCAAGAGCGGCTTTTTAAACTCTGTACGGCACGAGGGCCGCGCCGTCTGAATGAGAAGATAGATGCCATAGGCGGCACAGCCCAAGAATGCTGACGGTGGATTCAGCACACATCCGACCAAGAGCACCGCCAATACCCCTCGATGATTTCTCCTCATCACAAAATACAGATAGGCGCAGATAATCACCGGAGCCCAGCCACGTTGCAGCCCGGCCGTCATCCGCTGCACGAGCTGGCGTGAATGGAGAAACCAGAGCAGGGCAAAGAAGGCCGGAGCCGCCGAGTACCACCACGAGCGGGTCACATCGCGGCAGGCCTGCTTAACAGCCAAAAATAAAAAGGTAGAGCTTAAAAGGAGCTGCAGCAGCATCATCCAATGCCCGGTCATAATCGGACTGTCGGTAACATAGGTAAAGGCAGCCCCGATCAGATAATGCAGCGGGGCCAGATAGCTACGCATCGCCTCATAAACCAGATCGCCAGCAAAAACGTGCGGATGCAACACCGCGTAAAATGGAAAGAGCTGCTGCAAGGCGTCGTCAGTGGTCCAGTGTGGATTGAACCAGTAGGGCGCAATATTAAGGAGAAGTAAGATGGAATAAGCGGCGCACAGCAGGGCCAAAGGGATGCCGATCAGACGGTCGTGCCAAAGCAGCGCCACCGAAGAGATGGCTGGAGATGTGCTGTCGTTATCGGCAGTCATGCAAGGTCTTTACCCTATGGGGCTGACAAGAATAAATGCAAGGCCTTTGAGAGTAACGCCCTTTTTTTTTATTGACAAGAGTCCAGGCGGCAGCAGATGCTCGCGGGCGAGCAAAACGGCTAAGGCCGTGGGCTGCTGCCAGAAGCTGCAGCGGCATCGGACGGCAGTCAGCAGAATGCAGACGACAGATTACGGAAGGCCGAGAGCTGCAGCTGCATCGGATGCAGTCAGCAGAATGCTGGCTGCAGATCTCTCCCGCCTCGGCTCTCGCCGAGCCGTGGCCTGGAGGTTGATGAAACACATTGCTACTCCCCTGACGGTACTTTCTCCACGCTCCTACTCTAATACTACTTGGCGTTTCAGCGCTCCACCACACCGTTTTATCACCTTTACTGTCTTTCTTCTTAGGTCCCGTCCCATAGCACCAATGCCTCCCGATGTGTATACTTATCTCAGGACGGGACCCTTCGATTATGCCTACCACTCCACAGATGCTGCTTCGCACCACTACCGACGGTCCCCCTCCAACACTCTCCAATGTAGGGAAGGTTTTGAGATATTTATCTTCGATCACCTCACGTCGATGGTGGGCTCTTACTCTTGAGGTCTTACCCTTTGCGGCACTATTTTTGTGGCTACGACCACTCAAGTTAATCGCCAGTGTCTATAGCATACCGGGAGATTATCTTGATACCTGGCAGACGGTGTGGAACCTATGGTGGTTGCAGCAGGTGCGACCCCTAGGACTGTCAAGCATTTACGCCACCGATGCAATCTTTCATCCCTGGGGGTGTCGGCTTGATCTGCATACCCTCGATGAGAGTTTGGCATATCCGCTGGCTTTCTTATTCCCGCACGCCGCGCCGCAGCAGCTGTTGACCGTAGCGATGGTTATTCTTTTTTCTGCCAACTATCTCAGCATGCGCTGCTTGCTACGCACTATGGGGGTGCGCCCCTGGCTTGCACTGTTACTATCAGCTTGTTTTTGCGTTCAGCCACACTTCCTATTTCACCTGCGTGGTGGACATCTCAATCTTATGACTTTTTTCCCTATTCCAATCATGCTGTGTTACCTCCTGCGCCTAATTCAGCTAAAAAAGTGTCGAGAGATCGATGACGCGGGAGAATCGCAGGCAGACCCCGCTCGCTCCACAGCCGTGGCATGGCGCCCTCGACTGTGGCAGCAGCGCAGCCTGATAGCCTGGGGGGTTGGAGCTGCTGCTGCGCTGACCTTTCTCGGATACAGCGACTTTTACTACCCTTATTTTCTAGCGATATTGTTGATTGTCTTATTGCCCGCGCTTCATTTTAGCAGATTGCTGCCGATTACCCTGGCGTTAAAAGCCATTCTACCGATCGGGCTTTGCGCCTTGCTTCTGATGACGCCGAAGCTCTATGGGTTTGTTAAAACAGCGAGAGACGGCAACTTCGAGGTTAAACGCAAACCCTCCCGACTCCCTTCAGATATTCTTAATATGTTTACCCCATATACTGAGCAAGCCTGGTCTAAGGTTGTTCAAAGCAGACTGTATGGGGATGACCGCTACCGGCGCGGGGAGTTTCTTGGGTTCGCCATCCCACTCTTGGCACTATGCGGCGCATTATTCTACCGCAATCGGATTGATCGCCGAATGTGGAGAATCTTGCGCTGCTTCCTCCTTGCAGCCCTCTGTTTCTTCATTCTCACCGCGGGGGAGTCGGTTTTATTCAAGGGGCAAGTTCTTTTTATAGATCCGCTTTACACACTCTTAGCCAAAACTCCCTTTTTTCCTGGAATGCCCTCGCGCTTTGGTATTATGTGCCAGCTACTCTTGTATCTGAGCGCCGCTGTTTTTGTTGAGCACGCTTTGAAAAATCGCGCCAGCCGGCGTTGGGTCGTGGCTGCTCTATGCCTACTTGTGTGCGAAAGTATGCCCCTAGTTCCGTTTGTCTCCTCGTCGCGCCCCCCCACCCCGGCCCTGGCTGAGCTTGGGAACGACACCTCGATCGCCGCCGTACTCGATATTGATGTAAAGGATAAAACTGGTCCGATGAGCCGGCAGATGTATCACGGCAAGCACATCTTACTGGCCTATATCGCACGAACCCCAAAACGTCAGATGCAACTCGCCCTAAAGAACAATTTCGTGCGATTCCTGCGTCACGCCCCGAGCGATGCTTCATCTCCGGCTCTGCGTTCCGCCTGGGACGCCCTAAAAGTTGAGGCCGTCATCGTAAATCGCGCCGACGCCCATCAGCTTACCAGGGTCTCCAAGGTGCCCTGGCTGCATGAGCGGTATAGCGATAGCAGGTTAGCGATATTTACACCGAAGAGCGCGACAGACACTTGACTATACCGTCCGCAAAAAGTCTTGGCTGCCCCCCGAATAGCGGGGGCGGCCGGCCTGTCCTGAGCGTCAGTCGAAGGGAGCGCCGCGCTTCCTCCTTCGCCCGGCCTTCCGCCGTCGCTCGGCCTCGCGGCCGATGCTATGGCGTGACAGGCTGCGGCCGGTGCTACGGAGGACACGTCGCGCGCCGCTAGTTAGAGTCTGTCCGGAAA
>CAIXSY010000059.1 GCA_903922175.1 uncultured delta proteobacterium
ACGAAGGTAGATTGAAAAGGTAGATTAAAGGTAACTACTCGCCCCCTCGTCAAGCTATGCGTATATTCTTAACAAAATGACCATTTCTGCAACCGATGACGCTGACGTCCAAGGTCTAACCTTATCTTGGACCGATATCTATTATCCTGTCTTCGTCTATCCGTCGCATAATAAGCCGAAAATCAAAACCAGGCCTCGTGGGGGAGTCGTTCCAACTAAAGTCGGTCACTGTCCCTTCCTGTTTCTCCGCCTTTTTGAATATTTCAATAATTTTCTGCGCATTGAGATCGGATTGGGAATTCGCAAAGAGAGCTCCCGTTCGCAGTGCAAAGTCATGAGTCATGGCGGCGACAGCAAACTGCGTGTCGTTGCCATAAGCTTCTGTGTAGTGTTTTAAAAAAGAGCTTTTGACATAGTGCGCTGGGAAGACAGCCCCGGCCATTGCTCCGCCGGCCTGAGTGGTTTCTGTCATGCTATCAAAGAAGTCGGTGCCAACCGTCGTCGTATTCATGCCAAGCTGCTTTAGCTGCCTATAGAAACTGCTTATTTGACCACTGACAAGTAACACACCGATTCCATCTACTCGTTCATTGCGCATCCTCGTAAGCAGTGTTCGAAAATCGCTTTCTGCTAAGGAGATATCGTGAACGAAAAGAGTTTCATCTGCTCTGCGTCGTTGCTTCAGTTCAGTCACGACGCCGCTGAAAAATGCGATATCGGTCTTCAGGATCCCGATTCTTTTGACTCCTTGTGAGCGCAGATAGCGCAGAATCGCTTCTGCTTGTTGACCCTCATGGCTACAGAATCGGATTACATAATGACGCCTTGCGCCGAGTGTCGGCTCAGTCGAGAGCGCGACCATAGGTATTTTTGCTTCCTCCGCTATCGGGGCGAGGACTTGAGAGGGGGTTGTTCCCCAGACGAATAGCAGTGAGAGGTCGCCGTTATTTTGTAGTTTGCGAAAAGCCGAAATAGAGCTGTTCCCGTCGTAACGTGAATCGTCATAGAGAAACTGCATGTTCCTGAAAAGTTCTGGGTTTTCTTTTATCGCTAAATCAATTCCATTCTTGGCGGCAGTGCCGTATTCGGCTAGTGGTCCACTCAGTGGCAGAAGAACGCCTATGTTAAATTTCAGGTGACCGGTTTCAGCGGATGTTAGGTTCGCAGTAAAAGTAAATAGGACGGCGGCGAGCCATAGTATCAGCGAGTCTACTTTTTTCATCGTTCGTCGCTTCGTCGAGGCCTGTGCAGTGCCGACCGCAGCATCTTGGCTAACAAGTAAATTTAGTGGCCCCACCTGGCCCGCCTTCGCTTCGCTTCGTCGAGGTCTAGGTAGTGCAGCTAGCAGCACCATTCCTTACATGTAAACTAAATGGCCCCACCTGGACTTGAACCAGGGACCAACCGGTTATGAGCCGGCTGCTCTGACCAACTGAGCTATAGGGCCATACTGTCATGTCAGCCATAGGAATATGGCGGGATAATGCAGAACTGTCAATAAATAGATCCAGGTAACTACTCGCTCCTTCGTAAACTACACAAGTAACCTCAGCAAAATGCCCCTTCTCAGAACCGATGACGCTGACGTCCAAGGTCTAACGCCGGACGTCTAACGTCGACGTTTTACGTCCGGCGTAAGACGTCCGACGTCAGCGTTAGCCGATTAGGGGCAAGCAGTTACAGATCCAGCCTGTTAAAGACCTAGCGAGGCTACTCTGCAGACCGACCAGTGTTTACCCGACCTGCGCATCGGCGCGGAATAGCCTCCTGCTTGCTATCTGCCTTCTGTAAGCCGCTTTCAGGTTTCTGTTGACTGCAACAGCTGCAGCTACGACCGCAGCCGAGGGCCTTGGCCGCAACTAAATTGCCCACTTGGTTGAATTCATCAGCAACTATGCCTATGATGAGTCACCCCAGGGAGGGTAACTATGACCGAAGGCACGAATAATCTCCTTATAAATGTGTTACTTATCAGTAAGGAGGACGCAATCCTCGCTCGTCTGCTTGCGGAGAGAAAGAAGGTAGAGGGAGACCTGGTTGCAAAAAAGCAGGCTTTGGTTAAGGCCGAGGCGGAGAGTCAGACCAGGCAGAAGCTGCTTACGGAGAAACAATACCATTCTCAGCGTGACGAAAAGGTCCTTAGAGATGAGCGCGAGAAGCTCGTCATGAGGCGTAAAACGCTCGGCACGCTCGGCGATTATAAGACACAGCAGGCGGCGGCGCGTGAGATTGATCACTCTTCTCGCGAGCTTAATTCGCGTGAGGAGGCGGTACTTACCTTTATGGGTGAGGTAGAGGCCATAGAAAAGGAGTGTGAGGTATTAAAAGGGTCGGCAGCAAAGCTACGCACTGAGCTTGAAGCCATGGAGATAGAGGTTAAGGAAACACTCGTTAACATCGAGTCCCGACGCGCCACCCACCAGGAAGAGCGCACGCGCCTGGCAACTCTGATCAATCCCGCGAGCCTTTCCCTCTACAATCGGGTTAAAGATCGCTTTCCAACGGATCCCGCAGTGGTCATTAAAAACGGTAACTGTGGTGGTTGTTTTATGCAGGTTCCTCCCCAGCTTGTGGTCCAGACGAGCAAGGGGGATACTTTGATAAAGTGCCGTGGTTGTGGGAGGATATTGTACTTAGAGGAACAGGTTGCGGCGGCGTAGGAAGGAAGAGTGAGACAGGTGATCGTCTCTCTACCCTTTTTTGAATAGGGATACGCATATAGTTGGGCTGGCTATTTTCGAGGCAGTCCATTTTTAGACGTAGAACGATTCAAAAAAGGGTAGAGGGGAGGAAAGTCGGGACTTCACAGGGCAGATTGGCTGCTAACGACAGCTCCGGGCGACCGGAGGAAAGTGCCACAGAAAAGAAGGAAGCCGAACTGGCGTAATGGCCCGTTCCCGAAAGGGGACGAGACACTTTCGCCGGTGGCAAAAGTGAAACGGTGGGGTAAGAGCCCACCAGCAGGGGGGTGACCTCCTGGCTTGGAAAACCACAGTCGAAGCAAGACCGAATAGGGTGATGCCTCTCGAAAGGGGGGAGGACGCGGCCCGCGTCCGTCACCGGGTAGCGTCGCTTGAGCCAGCGGGCAACTGCTGGCCTAGATGAATGATCGCCACCCGCACGCGAGTGCGGAGCACAGGATCCCGCTTATCGTCTAACTCTTCCTTCGTGCGCCTTAGGCCCTGTTAATTAATAAAGGTGCCAATTTGCATCTCATCTTCAGGCCATCTTTGAATTTTTTTGAGTGGAAAAAATCCTCGATATAGTTATACTATGTCTGCGGTTTTTCCCGCTCAAAGAAAATTCAAATCTGACCTAAATCTGAGCGCAACTTGACACCTTTATTAATTAACAGGGCCTTACGACGGCTGGGGTAAGCCCCGTCCTTTGATAAGTCCTGCAAGTTCGTAATAGGCTGCATTGAGCACCGGTTCTCTACCGCTGCCTTGTCGTAATACTTCCATTAGCCCAACCTCGCGGTCGGGGCTATAATAGCTGATCGCCTTAACCAGGCGGCTCTGGGCGTCGAGCTCGCACAATGTGGGATCGCCGATGCGTGCCACTGCAAGTTTAACAGCTCCGTCGAGGTCACGTGGTGCGAGATATTTCAAGCTCGCTAAGATATGATCAATCGATCCAGAGTTCGGGATTAGCTCCTTGGCAAAAGCCGCCGCCTCACGGCTATGGCAGTTCCCCATATCTTGTAGTCCAGCGTAGATCTCCTTCACAGACTCCATCAATCTAATGGCCTCTAGGTAGGGCGCGATTGCAGGGGAGTCGAGCGCTAGCTCCGTCCCGTTCTCACGTAGCAAGCCGGTATTTCCATGCTCGTTACCCAGCTGCTGCCTTGTAAACTGAGACTCAGCGCTTTTCGTTGGTGTGACCACCTCGGGCGCTGTTCCCTTGGATGTATCTTTAGGATCATGATTAGCCATTATCCCACTCCTCCTGCCTGTCCTGAGCTTGTCGAATGGACCTGCCCTGAATCTACTGAATGGACCTGAATGAGTGGCTCAAGGACCTGATCCTGATTATGGATGCTCAAGGCGTAACTTCCATTCTTCTTATCGAAATTTAGCTCTGGTAGGTGTGAGCGAAAGACCAGAAAGTGGGCATAGCGAATATGATCGGGGGTGTTCGCTGGCGGCTGGGTAAAGGAGAGGATCTCATGCTTGGCGCTCGTTTCCTTGGCGCGCTCAAAGAGCGAGCGCTGATAGTCGGCATAGTGATAGGCGGCGCGGCGAATAACACGCTCATCAACGAGCAGTCTGCCGGCATGATCGACCACGGGGAGTCCATTGAAGGCGTCGCCCTTACGGGCAAAGTTGGCGGCTGCGGCATTGAGAAAGGGCATCTCGGTATTGACCAGGGCCACGACGCGCAGGTCGAGTAGATCGCCGTAGTCGGTTTTTAGATTGATGCAGTACACCGGTCGGCGCATCTCATGGAATGGCTCGAGCTTGGAGTGGTGTCGTACCTGGTAGGTGTATATTCCTTGATGAACGACGGTATTTTGCAGCAATGAACCGCGTTCAAGCCAGGCATAGCGCATCGAACCGGCAAGGATCTCGCTACTGTGTTTCTCGCGGGTTACACTTGATTGCACGGTCTGTGGAAGAATCTCAGATGGAATATGCAGTGGACAGTTGTTCACCGATCGGCGCACGCACTCAGCGTCCGGCTTTTTGGCATTGTTGCCGGGGAGCAGCGGATAGCTCTCGAATGTGCTGCTTAGTGGCTCGCCGAAATGAGTCGCGTTCTCTGCGGTGATCTCTTCTAGGTGGTGTGCCGCTGAGGCGATGAAGCGTCGATGTTGCCCATCGCTTGGTGGTTTTGGCGCCGAGGCGGTTGCACTTGCGGGATTTGGTTGCTCGATCGGCGAGAGCCATGTTCCCGTTTCATTTTTGCGGCGCACGCGATCACGAGAAAGTTTTTCGACTCTGCGCGAAGCGGTCGGAATATTCTTGCGAGCAATCTGGCTGAGATGCACCCCCATGGGCACATGCGCCAGTAGCTTATTCTGATTCTCGGCAGTCATCGATCATCTCGCAGCAGCATGAGCATAATAAAATTCCGGATGCTCTTGACTATGTTATGCATGATCAGGCAAAAAGTGTGTCCCAATATTTTTCCCCTGAGGCAGCGGGCACGCTTTTCGAGGATGCTCTATCTGCTTGAATTTACTTCGGGTTTTGCTTAGGAAGTTTAGGTCCGTATGTCATTAGAAAATATTTTTTGGCCATCTGTCTTCTCTCGTATTTCTGCCGTCCAAGCCCCCGTAATTACAGCCCCTCTTGCCTCTAAACAGCGCAAGACTGTGGAGCGTAGCATTGAATTACTGCCGGCTCTTCGACACCTGATATTGAATAAAATAAGCTCATGTCCACAAGGCAGCTACGAGCACTATGAATTGCTAAGTGAGTCGCCGATAAAGCGACGCATCGTTGTGATTGAAGAGAACCCCGGCGCAGCATTGGCGCAGGAGTACATCGGCCGATTCGCAACGCGTCATGTGCTCACCTCGCTTGCCCGTAGCCGTGGTGGCTGGCAGCTCCTGCAGCAGTCCGGGCTGCGCGTCCCCGAAAGGCTACGCAAGGTTATGCTTCGCGTCTTACCCGAGAACTTGGTGGAGCTGCCTGATCTGTTTTATGGCTATGTCGAGTTATTACAGCGCCGCGAGACCACAACCCAACAGGTAGTAGCGGCGCTTTCAATCGCCAACCTTGGTGTTTTGGCTGATAGCGCTCGTTACCTATCCATGCCCGCGGTCGAGTACGCAGCACGGCGTAGCGCCTATCAGCTACGTGACCACGGGGTAGCGGCGGTTGCCTCCGAATACGCGGTACAGATGTTTCACGCCCATCTGCGTGCCTGTTCCGGGATTGATCACGCTGTGGCGCGAGCCAATGCACTGCGGGCCAAGGCATTTGCCTGTTCTTTGGCGGCGATGTCACAGAAGTTGACGTGCGCCACTGAGGGTAAGACGACTAATGTTTTGGTGCGTATCGACAGTTTATACGCCGCGGCTGTGCGTGAATGTGACCCCGCACTACGCGAGTCACGTCTGGTGTCGAATCTTGAGGCAGTCAAGGAGAGTTTGCGAGGGCGGAAAAAGTTGCGCGAGGGGTAAGTGCTGCGCGTCCTTCGACTGCGCTCAGGACAGGTGCGCGCAGCACTGGCTTTATTGTTCCACCATGAGCGCAATTCTGCTGTTAGGCAACGTTCGACACAGCATTCAGGACGCAAGAATTATTTTTAACGCGAAGGGGCAAAGGTACGAAGGATTACGATACATTACCTTCGTTCCTTCCATATGAACCAACTTTGCGGCTTCCTTTTGTCTTAGCCCGACGCCGCTATGGGCCGAACCAACCGTCCTTTATCGTTTCAGAAGCACTCCCATCAATACAGAAAAAATATGCATTGTCTCGACGGGCGCAATCGAGGCGTGCACGCCACCGGCGACGAAGAAGGCTTTTGAAAGGTCCGCCCCGCTTGTTGCTATGAGATCGAGCAGCACGGTGAGCTCCTTCGATACACCTAGGATTCACCTAAATCAGAATTTAGGCATAGCTAAGGATTTTCCTTCGTGGAACTTGGCGCGATCTTCGCGGACCTTCGTGTAACTTGAATTCCTTAGGTGATACGTGTGCGTTTAAATAGATGTTGCGCGAAGATTCGCGAAGATCGCGCGAAGTCGCACGGCGAGCATGCCCTCGCCTCGGTCGGGGTACCTAGGGGCCACTCCTCTGGGGCGGGGACGGCGGGGTAGTAATTCATTTAAATCTGGGCGGGGTTAAAAAAGAATCACCAATACTTGAGTAGCTCTGCGAATCGGTTACCATTGGTGTAATCATGATCGGTTATCCAATGACATGGTGGCCATTCATATATAGGAGAAGTGTATCAGATTTGGGGAGCTTAGTCTTGTGGGTTCAGGGGGATCGCGAATTGCCACGACAAGACTTTTTGCGGACGGTATAGTCCGTTCTGAGGAGTAGTTCTATGAAGTCGTTAAATCGACCATTGGTGTGTATGCCATTCCCGCCTCAGAACAGATTTGTATCGTTTTCCGAAGACAGAGCGTTCCGTGGCAAAGGTCACATCTTTGGTACTTACATCTGCTCCGAGTGTTGTCTCAGCGTCGGCACGGGCTTTATCGTAGGCTGCTTTCAACTCGGCAACAGATCTGTATAGCTTTTGGAAGACAAAGCATGCCGCAGTAATGATCACATCCTTAGTGCTCTCATCCTTCCCGAATATGGTCTCAGCGTCGGCCCGAGCCTTATCGTAAGCTACCTTTGACTCGGCAACAGATCTGTATTGTTTTTTGAAGACCAAGCCTGCGGCGGTAAGGGCCACATCTTTAGTGCTCTCATCCTTCCCGAATATCGTCACAGCGTCGGCCCAAGCCTTATCGTAAGCTATCTTTGACTCGGCAATAGATTTGTATTGTTTTTTGAAGACCAAGCCTGCTGCGGTAAGG
>CAIXSY010000060.1 GCA_903922175.1 uncultured delta proteobacterium
TGAACTGGAACTGTTCCCGATTCCTGCCCCTGCCCCTTATCCTCTTGATTGGAATAGGAAAAGGAGCGGGAGCAGGAATCAGGAGCGGTTCAAGTGCAAGTTCAAGCAATTTGCCTTTGCCCGGGGTTATTGAGTAGATACCAAAAGAGGTCTTACTCCATTGAAATCCCTGAACCTTTTCCTTGAAATATTCGCTCTAATAGGCGATGGCTTCATCCCCTCCACCACCTCCACGTCCCGGCCGCAGCCTCTGTTTCGAGGTTGCTTGGGAGGTGTGTCAAAAGGTCGGAGGAATTTACACCGTCGTTAAGACCAAGGTCCCCGCCATGCTCGAGCGCTGGGGGGATAATTACTGTCTTATCGGACCGTACAACCCCCAGACCGCGGCTATCGAATTTGAAGAGACCTCTGCTGATGAGCCAGTTCGATCGACACTGCGCGAACTGAAACGTGCCGGCATTTCGTGCTACTTCGGACGCTGGCTCGTTCCGGGCAAACCAAAGGTGCTGCTCCTCGACCACAAGATCCGCCACACGACCCTCGATACCGACAAATTTCTTTTGTGGCAAAATCACGGCATCACCACGCCGCGGGGAGACGTGGAGGTTAATGACGCCGTCTCGTTCGGCTTTACCGTATTCGAATTTTTTAAGACCCTCTGTGAACGTGCCCACGGGCTCCCCATCCTGGCCCATTTTCACGAGTGGCAATCGGGCGTCGGGTTGCTACGCATGGCCCACCACCATCTCCCCGTGGCCACAATATTCACTACCCACGCCACACTACTTGGACGTTATATCGCCGCCAGCAATCCCCATTTTTACGAGGAGATGGAGCATATCGATCCCGCCGCTGCCGCGCAGCATTACAACATATCTGCGCGCTATCATATCGAGCGCTACGCTGCCCATGCGGCGACCGTGTTTACCACCGTCAGTGAGCCAACCTCCCGCGAAGCCGAAAAGTTCCTCGGCAGGCGCCCGGAATTTATCTTACCCAACGGTCTAAATGTCCAGCGTTTCACCGCACTGCACGAATTTCAAAATCTTCACTCACAGTACAAAGAGCGCATTAACGAATTCGTGATGGGACACTTCTTCCCCAGCTACACCTTCAACCTCGACCGCACTATCTATCTCTTTACAAGCGGTCGCTACGAGTATCGCAACAAAGGCATCGACCTTTTTATAGAATCGCTCTATCACCTCAACCGACGCCTCAAGGAGATGCCGAATCCACCCACCGTCGTGGCCTTCATCATTACCAAAGCCGCCGTCAAGAATGTCAATGTCGGTGCGATGCAGAGCCGACTCATGCTCGATGAACTAACCGATCTGTGTAGTGACTTTCAGAAACGTATTGCGCAAAAGGTTCTTGCCGCAGCAGTTAATGGAAGACTCCCCGCTTATGAAGACCTCATTTCTAACGATTTTCAGGTGCAGCTAAAGCGCGCCACACACGCCTTCAAGCGCAATGGGCTGCCATCAATCGTTACTCACGACCTTGTCGATGACGCGGGAGATCCGGTCCTACAACACCTACGCCATCGAGAACTGTTCAATCAGCCATCAGACCCGGTAAAGGTAGTATTTCATCCTGATTTCTTGAGCGCCACCAACCCGCTTATTGGCCTCGACTACGAGCAGTTTGCGCGTGGCTGCCACCTCGGAGTTTTCCCCAGCTACTATGAGCCCTGGGGATACACTCCACCCGAATGCATCGCCCTCGGTATCCCCACGATTACGACGGACCTGAGCGGCTTCGGAGATTTTGCGTTAAAACAGATGCCCGAGAGTGAGCAAAATGGCGTCTACGTCCTGCGCCGTCAAGGTGTTGCCACCGAGCAAAGTATCCAGGCGATGGCCAAGCACATGTTCGACTTCTCGCTTCTCTCACGACGAGAGCGCATTGAGCGACGATACCGTACGGAACGCTTGGCCGATCTCTTCGACTGGGCAACACTCGTGCAGCACTACCACAAAGCCCACGACGATGCGCTGCAAAAGAAGTTCAAATGGGAAGTCCCGCCAGAGCACGTGACACACCCACAGGCCCCAGCGGTGTTTGATCCGTGGAAATAACAGGAGGTCTCGTCCTAGAATAGGCACTTCGCGAGACGAGGGTGTCATGGGGCGCGAGACCTATAAAAAAGACAATCAGGTTATTAAGCCAGTTTAGTGAGGCGCTCAGGACAGAGCCAACGATCACGTTCACGCTGCAAACTACTGAAGTATTTTGTTAATTTGCGCGCAGTCACTGAGGTAACTAACTAACAAGGGGGTAACTAACGGGGGCTCCCCTCGGCTGTGCCTCGGGCCTGCTCTATTCAACATAGCAACTGAGGTAACTAACGGGGTGATCGGATCGCTTATTGGACCCGCCCCAATGGCGGAGTGCCCGCTCTAATATTTTCGAGCTTCTTCTAGTTTACGATGTCTACGTTCGTCATCAGCAATTTTTTCTCTTTGTGCTTCAACGGAGGCATGTGCAAAACGCGCTAGTGACAACTCTGCGGCCGCGGTCAATGAGGCCGGTTTATCACCCCTTTCAGCCAGCATCCTTTTAAATTGGACTAGTGCTTCTTTGAGCTCTACCGGGATTCCTATGTCAAGCAACATCGTGGGGATGACAGCTTTTTCCAATGCCGCTCTGACACCAGTGAAAGCAGTACTCCCGGGTGACTCCAAGAACGCCTTTATAGGCCCGATCAAGTCACGACCGAGTTTGTCAATTTCGGGTTCTCTTAGTATGCGTTGAGAGGGGGGAATCATCGGCATATATTTCTCCGGTAATGATAGCTTGGACTTACCTGAGTTATGCACGATTCTGCTGTGCGCGTGCTCTACATTTTTTCGCCGGTAAGCCTCATAAAAAAGAGAATACTTCCAGATATTTAAGCTCCGATAATGGATGACCTCACCCCGCGTATTCAAGACCTAAGAGCACGAAAGGACTGCCTTGAGGCGCAGATGCGAAAAGCCTTGAGCTTAATGGGAAGGAATTTCCGATTTTCTATACCTTTCCGATGAAGGCCGCGGATGCGGCATGAGAAGAGTTCTCTCCACTGAACGGAATGGCTCCTCGGGCTGGACCTTCGCCAACTACTTTCGGTGGTTACCTAGTTGCTTTCGCGGCGCTCGGTCCGGCTGGCTTGTCAGCCGTAGCTTCGACGAAGGCTGGACTCACTCTATTGTTGAGTTCACTAACTTGGGGTGAACGAGCGATTAGCGAGAGAGGGGCAACGCCGCTGGGCATGAGCGCCGAGCGGGAAATACTTATAGAATGGCTCCTCGGGCTGGACCTTCGCCAACTACTTTCGGTGGTTACCTAGTTGCTTTCGCGGCGCTCGGTCCGGCTGGCTTGTCAGCCGTAGCTTCGACGAAGGCTGGACTCA
>CAIXSY010000061.1 GCA_903922175.1 uncultured delta proteobacterium
CAGCCTTCCAAGCTGAGGGTCGCGGGTTCGAGTCCCGTCTCCCGCTTATTTCCTCACCGGCTTTAAGGCCGGTGAGGAAATAAGCGCCATGAGCGAGCTAGCGAGTCGAAGGGCTTGTTGAATATAATAAGCCCTTCGACTCGCAGGCTCGCTCATGGCGAAATTATTAATCAGAGGCAGAGCCTCTGATTAATAATTTCGGTGAGGTTGCGGAGTGGTCAAACGCAACAGACTGTAAATCTGTCGGCTTCGGCCTTCGCTGGTTCAAATCCAGCCCTCACCATTCGACTCGTTCGCTGCGCTCTCTAGCTCATGGCAGGCCATGGCACGGCGGACGAGTCGAGTCCCCCTTTGTTTCCGCCGGAACGTCGTGAATCTTTCCAAATCCCACGTAATTCTTAAGAAAGGGCGTGAACGTTCGCTGCTTAACCGTCATCCGTGGATCTTCTCTGGTGCGATACAGACCTTACCGCAGTTTGAGGACGGCCAGCTGCTTCCGGTGATGAGTAGTAGTGGCGAGATGTTGTGCACCGCCTACGTGAACCGCGCTTCATCGATTACCGCTCGCGTCGTCGCTTGGGTGGATGAGGATGCCCACACGGCGCTGCGCAAGAACTTTGAGGCGGCGTGGGCGCTGCGACGAGCGCTGGTCGACTTCCAACGCACGAATGCCTATCGCCTGATCAATGCCGAGGGTGATGGTATCCCCGGCCTGATCGTCGACGTTTATGCTGGGGTGGCGGTGATGCAGATCGGCACACTCGGGGCGGAAAGGCTGCGTGATTTTTTCATCGAACAGATCCGCGAAAAGATTCAGCCACTGGCGATTCTCGAGCGTTCACTCCTTCCGAGTCGAGCGGAAGAGGGGCTTTCGGACTGCGAGAAGGTTCACTTCGGCAGCGTCCCAGCCGAGATCGAGATACTCGAAAATGGTGTCCGCTGTATCGTTTCGTTCGAGCATGCCCAAAAGACAGGGTTCTTCCTTGACCAGCGTGAGATGCGCGCCTTGGTGGAAACTCTGGCCCGTGGGCGTAACGTGCTTAACTGTTTTTCGTTCTCGGGTGCCTTCTCAGTCTTCGCCGCGCGCGGTGGGGCGCGGGCGACAATGTCGGTCGATGTTTCAAAAGGGGCGATTGAGCTGGCGCAGCGTAACCTTGCGTTGAATCATTTTACTAGAGAGCAGCATCGCTGCGTTGCGGCCGATGTTTTTGAATTTCTGCGCACGCAGGGTGGGGGATACGATCTGATTATTCTCGATCCACCTGCCTTTGCCAAAAAGAAGGCGCACATCGCCCAGGCGGCGAAGGGCTACAACGATATCAACCGTGTCGCCATGGAGAAGATCAGCCCAGGCGGCATAATTGTTACCTGCTCGTGCTCACATTTTGTGGATGAAGATCTCTTCAGGAAGATTATTTTTAGCGCCGCGCGCGACGCCGGGCGTAAGGTACGCATCGTGCATAAACATCGCCAGGCGTTCGATCACCCGGTCAGCGTTTTCCATCCAGAGGGGGAGTACCTAAAAGGATTGGTACTTGCTGTTGACTAGCGGTGCGCTTCGCGCACCGCTGGCCGTTCACTGGAGATCCACCCACGCAGTATTTTTTGCCCACACCGCAGATCGAGGATCCATTGTTTATATCCCGGTTACTTTTAAATCTCCTGAGCTTAAGGAGATTCCTAGGACTATGGCTCCAATGAGTTGGATCGGCGACGTTACAATGTCAGCGAGCACAGCGAGGGGAAGACTAAGATAAAAATTTGTGTCCGCACTAGGATTGGGCACTTGATAAAAGCCGGAGACCTGAATCGTTCTCTGGCGTAGTATATTAACTTTGTCGTAGACAACAATGTCCATGATTGGGTCGCTAGCCTCGCCGTAAATTAATGGTGAATTTTGAGGATAAATGCGTGGATAAAAGCATGATATGCATCGCCGATCGGTAAAGGAGATGAAATTTCCGTTGTTAAGGACATACTCTGGGAGAGGGCCGAGGTCTGGTTTAAGATTCCTAACGACATATGTATGAGTAATATTTTCTATGGACGCATGCTGGGTGATGGCCTTTTTACTGGGATTCTCTAAGGTCTTAAATTGAAGATGCAGATCGTCGCCAATTCTTACGATTTCCTCCCATTCGTAGACCGACTTCGATACCGTCTTGTCGAGCCTATGTTTGTCGATGACTCGAGAAGTAAAGCACCCAGTCAGTGATAGGAGCACGAGTAGGAAAAGTGTGTAGCCAGCGATTCTCGAGCGGTGCATATATAGAGCCTGTCCGGAAACAGCGAAAGCGCGATAGGACGGGAGAAATAAGTGAAATAGTAGAGTAGTATACGTAGCCAATTTCGAGGTTAAGCCCGAAAGAGGCACGCTATAATAGCGCCGACTAGTGAATTTTGAG
>CAIXSY010000062.1 GCA_903922175.1 uncultured delta proteobacterium
CTCAAAATTCACTAGTCGGCGCTATTATAGCGTGCCTCTTTCGGGCTTAACCTCGAAATTGGCTACGTATACTACTCTACTATTTCACTTATTTCTCCCGTCCTATCGCGCTTTCGCTGTTTCCGGACAGGCTCTATATATCCCTAAATCTCTCAACCGTTATGACACTTACCAGCTTTGATGTAGCATTTTAATTAACATTCTTAGGGTTTTAAAATGCTAAGCGTAAGCAGTTGATAATTCTCAATATTCATTTCAAACGCGGCTTCACTGTAACCGCCCCTGTCACCCCTCGTCGCTAGCGCTCCTCGGGGTGACAATATGCGCACTTTGACAGGGGGCGTGAACGTTACACTTCGCTCTGTTTGTCCGTACGCTGTTCACCTGGAAGGTTCTCGCACTGAAATCGTGGGCTAGAAGCGCGCTTGCTCTACCCTTTTCCAGTGCCTCTGCACTGAGCCATCTATCACCCCCAAAAGGGTAGAGTCTGGCACAGGCATTGCTCCTTTACCCTATTGTGGTTATCTCGGCGGCACAATTTGCCTATTTTAGGAGTGAATAAGTGGGTTTTAGCTCGAAAATCCTGAATAATTCTGTCGGAGCGCTTCTTGCCCAGCAGGCAGCAATTGCCACCACTTCGAACAATATTGCCAACGTCAATACTCCCGGGTATTCACGACGAACCCTCGATTTTCAGGCACGTGGCGGCTCAGTTAATGGCGGGACTATTAGCGTTGGCAATGGCGTCGACATTGGTAAGGTGCAGCGTGTGGTCGATACCTTTGTCGATAAGCTTCTGCGCCAGGCGATGGGTGATAAGGCAGGGGCGGATATTGAAAACGATTTCTATAACCGGGTTCAGGCGCTCTACAATTTAAATGAAAGCGGCGCTACTATTGGCTCGGCTCTAACGGAGTTTTCCACCGCTATAAATGATTTGGCCACGAGTCCCGCCAGCATCGAAATGCGCACTAACGTAATCGAGCGCGGCAACGATCTTGTCAGTGCGATTAAGCTGTCCTATGGCACCGTGGCTGGCTTGCAGGATGAGGCTGACAATCGGGTAGTCACCGAAGTGGCCGAGGTCAATACGATCGCCGTCCAGATCGCCAAGCTCAATGGCCAGATCCGCACACGCGAGTCGACGGGTAATGTAGCCGCTGATGAACGCGACCAACGCGAAGGACTGCTGCAGACACTGGGGAAAAAGATCAGCTATACCATGCTCGAAGATAGCGGTGGTCAGGCGAATGTCTATATCGGTAAGGGGTTTGCGCTGGTCTCGGGGACCACCGCGCGCGCACTAGCGACGACGACGACGCCGAGCTTCGCTTCAGGGCCGCTGCCGCCGTCGCTCTCCGGTAAAGGCCTCAATTATATAGTTTTCAACTATGGCACCGAGGCAAGTCCGTCGCATATTGATCTGACCCAGGCAGTTCAAGGTGGCTCGGGTGCGATTGGTGCCCTTCTCAAGCTACGTGGTTACAACGACCCCACGTCGACCTCAGCATTCTCCGCAAACGGCACCCTCGTTGATGTGGCTTCGCGTATTGAGGCAGTGGCTCGCACCTTGTTGACTTCGATCAATACGACGTATCTCGGTGCTTCCGATGAGGATTCAGTTACGGCCGGTTTCCAGCCATCTTCTGGTGATCTGAACGGTAACACTCCTGCGGTGTTCGGGCTTTTTGATTTTAACTATGCGGGAATTAAGGATATTAACGGCGACGGCCTTCCCGGTGCGACTGATCTTAATGCTACGGGGATTGATAATTTCTCGAGCATCTTGAGTTTTAAAATAAGCGATCCTAGGACCTTGGCTGCAGCGCTCGATGCTAATCCCGCCGCCGGTGTAAAAACGTTTCCCTCTGGCGATGGACGCAACATGCTGGCCTTGGCGAGTACCCTGAAGTCAACCTCTCTCACCTTCACGCAGGGTTCGTTTAGCATGACGGGTAGTTTTGATCAGGCCTACAACGAGGCCCTTACGCACGTGGGGTCGCTCAAGTCGCGAGCAGAGACCAACTCGCGTGTTTATAGTTCGAACCTATTAACCGTGCAGCAGGAGCGTGACGCAGTTTCGGGTGTGAGCCTTGACGAAGAGTTTACCGCATTAATTAAATTTCAGAAGTCATTCCAGGCGTCAGCACGTATGATTAAGGTGGCTGATGATCTCATGACTCAGATTGTACAGCTGATCTAAGGGGAAATATGTTTCGAATAAGTGATACTAGCATTGCCCGTTCAGTCCTTAGTAGCATCTTGGCAAACAAGGAGGACGTCAATAAATTCGGCCAAGAGGTATCAAGCGGAGTCAAGGTTAACTATCCTGGTGATAGCGACTCGGCCGGCACGATCAGCAACTGTCAAGAGGCTATGCGCCGTGTCGACGGCTATCAGACACGGATCACGCAGGTGCAAAGCTCTCTTGGATTTCAAGCCGATCTGCTGACGCAGGCGCAAGAGACACTGACGCGAGCAAAAGAGCTAGCTGCTCAAGGAGCCAATGAGTCCACGGCGAATACGCGGACAAACATGGCAAAAGAGGTCTTCGAACTACGCAATCAGATAGTGTCGCTGGCGAATACGCAGTATCAGGGGAAGTATATTTATGGTGGGGCGAGCGATAACAACCCGCCGTTCATCGCCGCCACCTATACTCTGCCCGCCAGCGGTCAGTCCTCTGAGCGCTATGTCTATGATGCAACTCCGGGAAGCACGACGACGCGCACCGTTAATATTTCGGACACACTCTCCGTCACCACCAATACTCCAGGAAATCAGATCTTTTCCAATGCCGTCTATGCGCTAGAGCGATTAGGGCGCGCTTTGGAAGGATACACGACTAATCCGGCTACTGGTCAGCCTGATGGGACGGGGAGCGCGTATAATCAGCCGACGGATATTCATCTGCAGACGCAAGATATCGCTGCCTGTATGGACTCAATTCAGAGCGCGGTCAGCAGCGATGTCAGCTCTGAAATAGCCAATGTTGCCGGGCGTCAGCGAAGATTAGATACTGCCCTCGCTATTCTAAAAGCCACCAAGGCTGATGGTGAACAGGTTCTCAATAACCTACAGAAGGCCGATATTACTGAATCCGCGTCGGCGTTAACCCAGGCGCAAACTGCTTTGCAGGCCTCCTATGTCGTCAGCTCGAAGGTGATGCAGATGAGCATTTTAGATTTCTTATAAAACGACATTCGTAATCTTTTTGTAGATTGCGTCAACTTCCATACTAAGTTAGATCCTTTATCAGTGATTTGTAATCTAATCATTCAGTAGGAAGTTTATCTCATCTTGCTTCATTAGAGGTAGGTAAGGGGATGTTCCAAATAGATCCGGGTATTAAGTAAGGCCACGGACGGCGGGGAAGCATGTTAATTTTGACGCGTAAACCTGGTGAGAGTATTTACATCGGTGATGTTAAAGTCACCGTTGTGGAGCTTAAGGGACATCAAGTAAGAATCGGCATTGATGCCCCACCCGAGATTCGTATATACCGGGAGGAGATTTACGTGCAGATCCTGGATGAGAATCGCAAGGCTGCAGAGGCGGCGATGACCGGCGAGGGGAGCCTGGAAGGGCTTCCGACGCATTGGAAGGGAAAGGCTGCAGCGGGCGGACCGGCGCAGTTCTCGGATAGTGGAGGGGGCGGCGATGGCCAGTCTGGCGAAGAGAAGCCGAAGAGGCCAGGAATCGCTAGTCTCTCAAGTTTTACCAAGCCGGTGAGTAGTTCAGGCGTTGCTTCATCACATCCGATGCCCAGTTCGTCGCGGAGTGTTGGAGAGGTGACACCGGTCGTGATTATGCGCAAGCGGAAGAAAACCGATGAGTGAGAAGGAAGGAGCTGAAGGCTCGACAATCATAATTCACAGCACTAAGTTCGGCGACCTCGATGTTCCGGAATCGTCGGTTATCGAGTTCCGCTCGGGACTTATCGGCCTACCAAGCGCCAAACGTTTCGTCATGTTTGAATATAAGGCGCCGTTCTCCTGGCTGCATTCAGTTGATGACCCCAGTTTAGCGTTTGTGGTGGTCAATGGCTTTGAGTTTGGTACAGAGTTGAATTTTAAGCCTCCCTATGGCGACAAGGACATTGATCTTCAACAGGGAGATGAATTTGCAATCTTGGTCATTGTCACGGTTCGCACGGATCCACGGCTGACAACAGCGAATCTCAAGGCGCCGCTTTTCGTCAATCTTAAAAATCGCAAAGGCACGCAGATTATCTTCGACGATCCGCGCCTAACAACACGTTATTCGCTTTGGGTTGAAGGTGATGAAGCGGCTGTTGCTGCTGTTTCGCAGGCTTCCCCGGCAGACAAGACTCCACCGGATAATGATAAAAAGTAGCAGATTCGTAACGTTCACGGCGCCTAACTGGTTCAACGAGCGGAAGGGATCTAGTTACACGAAGGCCGCGAAACACGACGCGAAGGACACGAAAGTATTTGCAGAGTATTCACGTAATTGCTCAATAAGTGTGGGTAATTCTAAATCTTGAACATGAACTGGAACTGTTCCCGATTCCTGCTCCTGCCCCTTATCCTCTTGATTGGAATAGGAAAAGGAGCAGGTGCAGGAATCAGGAGCGGTTCCAGTGCAAGTTCAAGCAAGTTCCTTTTGCCCGGGGTTATTGAGCAGTTACCGTGAACGTCCGATACGGTTTTATACAATTGCAGCACTATCGCATCATCTGAGGTTTGCCTCGCGCATAACTACGAAGGAGAGCTGATTACATGGAAGCCACGCAGGGTGACTCTCAATTAGACGCTACGGCCAATGCGCTTAACGATGCGCTGCCGATGCTCTCGCCGCTTTCCTTGGGTGAGCTGCTCGATCGGGCGTTGCGGCAGATAATGCCTATTTTTGGAAAGATGTGGATTCTATTTGTAATCTTGGCGCTGATTAATGTTGGCATGCAGGTGCTGCAGGGGTATGGACAGCAATATTTTTTCTGGTCAGTATGGGTAGTCTTATTTTTATATAGCATTTACCTCGGCCTAATTGCGGCATTCCTGGCATCAGCACACTGGTGTGGCACGGATACCCTCTTGAAACGGGCGCTGCGGCGTTTGCGTATATGGCAGATTGTTCAATTGGTGGGGTTGTTTATTTGGGTTTCGGTTGCCACCTTTGTGGGGCTGCTTCTCTTTGTAATTCCTGGACTTGTCTATGCAATGAACCGTTGCTTAGTAGTGTATGTATTGCTTATCGAGCGAACGACCGTTTTCGGAGCCCTACGCAAAAGTAAGTTCTTGATGACGCGGACAAAGTGGTATTCTCTCTCCGGGCCGATGATGCGGATCTTCGGCCTCAGCGCAGTTCTCTGGACAATGATCATAGCCTTAGCCGTTATTGAAGGGTTGAGCGCGACCCTTACGTTACTTGATGGAATCTACTTCTCCTCCGGTTTAGTGGTATTATTCTTTTCGAGCTTGATCGGAGGGGCACTTCAGATCTTTACTCAGGCTGCCTATGTGGGATTTTACTACGACCTGCGCACACGCTATGAAGGCACTGACCTTATGGCACAGCTTTCGGCATATTCGACTCAGAGTCGTTGATTGCTGCTGCCCAATTCTTCTGGCCTTGTCGATCGTTGGCGCCATCGTGCCGCTCTGCGCGGCAGAGATGCCGGCTGAGGCATCCTCGGATTTAGAGCAGATCCTTCAGGGAGCAGAGTTCCAGCCGCGCGTCCATCCGAAATCTGTACGCGAGATCGATCTGGCAATCCAGCTTCTTGAAGGCGATCGTCGGGCTTCAGTTGCCGTAAGCTGTCCAGATTACCTAAAGACGGTGTGTGCTCAGGTACGGCGCATATCTCAACCGCTTGTACCGATGGGGGTAGAGGAAGGGACGGATGTTGTCGCCGGGACGAGGGAGGTAGCCTATGTTACGCACAAGGTTGTTGGTGAGGGCGAGATCTGGGTTTTTGCTGGAGTACACCCGTTTTTGAACGAGTTCATCGATCAGCACGACAATGTGCGGCTTCTCTATCAGCTGCTCGAAGGTAAGAAGCAAGTTTTGTTTGATGAGTTTCATCATGGCTATATTGAGCCCCCTCCGCAGGAGCAGCGGGCGCAGATGTTCTCACTTCACTACCTGATGTGGGGGCTGTTTATACTCTTCTTTATTGGGGCCTTGAGCCGGGCAGTCCGTTTTGGCTGGGCGACTCCGTTGGTGCATGCCGGCGCTCCGCCGAGCACAGAATTTACCACAGCCGTGGGGATACTCTACCGCGATCGAGGCGCGGCCTCGGTGTTGCGCCATTACGTTAGCGCCTGGCGTGGTCGTATGGCGAGGCGATTCGGCGTGCATGCGCGCTTGCCACATCCGCAGGCGATCGAAAAGCTCGCCGCTCTTGGTGTGGGCAGCCTTGTCGAGCGAGAGGCTATAGCCGAAGCGCTGCAGATCCTCGAGAATGCTCGTGATGGCGCGCTTAGTGATCAGTTGCAGCAGCGGGCGATTGAGAGTTTGGAGAGGTTTGTTGGTAGGTCCGATAAGTAATCCGAGGTCAAGCAGGAAAGATAAGGAAGATATATCCATGAACACAACAGAATCTATTTCCACGATCGTCAAGCGTATCGGCCATGAGGTGCATAGCGTCATCGTCGGGCATGAGCAGAGCGTGGAGATGCTCATCGGGGCTTTTCTCATCGGCGGGCATGTTTTGCTTGAGGGCCCTCCCGGTATCGCCAAGACTCTTTTGGCACGTAGTGTCGCCCAGGCTCTGGGGCTCTCTTTTAAGCGTATCCAATTTACCCCCGATCTGATGCCGAGTGACATTACCGGTGTTAATGTGTTTGACCCTAAATCGGGGACCTTTCATTTTGCTCAGGGCCCACTTTTCGCCGATATCGTGCTTGCCGATGAGATAAACCGCACTCCGCCAAAAACCCAATCAGCGCTTCTTGAAGCTATGGAGGAGCGTTCGGTGACGACTGACGGAACGCTGCGCCGGCTAGGCGAATATTTCTTCGTCGTGGCCACGCAGAATCCGATCGAGCACGAAGGTACCTTTCCCTTGCCCGAGGCACAGCTCGATCGTTTTATCTTCAAGCTGCACATGGGCTATCCCTCAGCCGAGCAGGAGCGCGGGATAATTGACGGTCGCCATGGAAAGTTGCTTGCAGAAAGCGACCGCACCTTGCAGCTTAACGCGGTGGTCACCGGTGACCAGTTGCAGCAGGCGCGCACCCTGCTGCGTCAGATCGCCTTTTCGCCGAGTATGAGTGAGTACGTTACCGCTATCGCTCGCGCCACTCGAGAACACCCCGACCTAGCCCTTGGTGTTAGCCCACGCGGCACGCTCTACCTAGCCCTAGCTGCCAAGATGCACGCCGCACTCGATGGCCGAGACTATACCATCCCTGATGACGTCAAAGCGGTGGCGTTCGCCACGATGAACCACCGTCTAATCTTCAAGCCGGAGGTTTTTGAAAGTGCACGTAGTGCGGCAACGTTGGTGCAAGAGGTTCTTGAGAGGATCCCCACGCCGAGTCGGTGAGGGCCTTAGGGAAGACGGAGAATTCGGCAGTGAAGACGCGCTCAACGCTTATACCTCTTCTAACACCTTTGGGCGCTCTGATGCTGGCGCTTAGCCTCGCCCCGGCGCTGATCGGAGCCTTGGTCGTCGTGCCGATGCGCGCCATGATAGGCCTTAGCGCAGGGTGGCTCGCGCTTGTGGCGGGGCTGATGTTGGTCGAGTGGGTAAGAGTTAATCGCCTCAGCAGATGCCTGCACCTCGAAGCGCGCGCCTCGGCTAGTGTCTTTTCGGCAAAGCCTTTTGCACTTCAGCTCAGAGTTTGGGCTGATATGAATTTTCCACTCTGTAAGGTTATGCTGCGTCTCGATATCCCAGAGGGGGTACGTCTGGCGCAGGAGAGCGTAGGTGTGATGCTCAGTCCTCAAGCGCCCTATGCAGAGCATGTGGTGCAGGTACTACCAGTTTCGCGCGGTAAGGTATGTTTCGAACGCGCCTGTATACGCATTCTCACGCAGCGCGCGTTGTGTAGCTTTCAGTGCGAGGTACTCTTAGCCACAGCTCTTGAGGTAACGGTATTTCCGAACTCAAACTTTGCCGCTCAGAATGTAACCTTGGTCAGCCGTGGCTTGGGTGAGCGTTTGTTGGATAGCGGCGGCGGTGAAGGGCGAGAATTTGACTCGCTACGCAGCTACGCCGTGGGTGATGATCTGCGCCGAGTCGATTGGAAGCGAAGCGCCCGCGGTACAGGGTTACAGGTACGGGTTTACCGTCCTGAAACACACCAGCGAGTGAGCATCGCGCTTGACTGTAGTCGGCGTATGGCTACTCGCCTCGGTGACCGACTCTTGCTTGATGTAGCTGCTGACGCCGCAGCCTATCTCACCCTGGTCGCCAGCGGCAATGACGACGAAGTTGGTCTTTTTGCGTTCAACCATGAAGTTCTCTGTCGTCACGACTCAAGGCGCGGTAAGCGCCAGGAGGCGATGATTATGAAAGAGCTGCTCAGGTTGCAGCCCGGGTCGCTTGAGGGCGACTATGGATTGATCACCGAGTGGGCCCGATTTAATCGTCGCCGTTCACTGTTCGTCGTAATTACCAGTGTCTCAAGCCCGGCGAGCCTCGAGACCCTGTTTAAGACACTACGTCCACTGACGAAACGACATCTCCCTCTGGTTATGGCGATCGCTGATCGCGATCTACAACGTCTTGCTGGTGAGAAGGCCCAAGACCTCGATGATGCCTACGTTATCGCCTCAGCAGTGGAGCAGTTGCAAGCCATTGAAGCGCGGGTGCACTGGCTGGAGCGGGCCGGGATTGAGTGTGTGTATTGTGATGCGCAGGACCTCGGAGCGCGGCTGCACGAAAAATATCTTAAGCTTAAGGTGTCGGGGCGGCTGTAATACTAACGAGGCTTCGCCTCAGACCGACGAGCTGCTTTCAGAGATCTGCTGTCAGTTAACCGCTGACTGCATCTGATGCTGCTGCAGCTTTCGGCCGCAGCCGACGGCCTTAGCCATTCAGCTCCGTGGCGTCTTCGCCTCGAGTATCATCGCCGCTCCTAAAGGCAGTTCTGGGTTTTTTCTGGCGTTAACTACAAGAACTTTCAGTGTGATATCCATCGGATATGCGGGGATGGTGAGAGGTCCTTTGGCATTGAAGGTCTTATCTTTGAGCGTGACGAGGAGTGTAAGAGTGGCAGCACTAGCTGGAATCTCAACTGAGAAGTTACCATCTGAATCTGTCGTGGTGCTAATACCGAGAGGATTGAATACAAGAAGGATATCTCCTAGTGACTGTGCACCGCGGCCTCCGAGGGTAAGCCAAGTGGCCTTGCCGTGTAATAACGTGGTTGCACCGCTACTCGGTGTGGGCTTTGTCTCGGGTGTTGGGCTCGGCTTGAGAGTTGGCGCAGAGCTTGGGACCGGAGATGGCTTCCGATGTGGACGCGGGTTGACCTGCACTGACTGTGAGCTAACGGTGAACTGTGTCGTGTCGATGCTGACGTTGACGGTCACCTTAGCCCCATGGGAGGGGAGGTCGGATACCGTGGTGATGGCATCTTGGGTGCCTTGTGAGAGGAGCAGCGTGGCGGTGCTGCCATCAATATCAGTACTCAAGTCAAAGGTGCCGTCCGCAGCCGTTTCTGTGCTCTGTCCCGATTCAAGCACGGTTACCTGTACCCCGCCCAGACCGGTACCCTCTGATGAAGATATCTCCCCGCTAAACTGAAAAGCCCCCGTTCCGCTGGTGCCAGCGGTGCCGCCGCCGCATGAGAAGATAAACAGTGAACACAGCAGCAGGACCGCACGACAGCAGGTATTAGCGCACGTGCGAAGCGAGTGGATTCGGTGTTGGGGTATGTTCATATGAGTCCTAGACCTTGCTAACAACCGCATTTTTGTGCTGTGACATGCCTAAACCTAAAGAAAAAAGAGCTCTTTCCTTTGCTCGCATGCAGTGCGAAAAAATCACATCCCGCCCAAGTATAGCAGAGTTATCCTACTACTCAAGGGTTTTTTTGAACTAAGAGCTATTTCATCCATGCTAATTATCACTCCTATGCTATCGGCAGGGGATATAGAGTTGCTGCATATTAAGTTGTATCTGCTCAATAACCCCCGGGTAGCTTGATAGTTCGTGAGCGTGGTCGTGCTCGTATGCGTTCACGGGGTGCAATCCATTAAAATTGCAGGGTTGAGCTAAAGCTACGCGAAAGCCACGAAATAGGACGCGAAACCCGCGAAAAAAATTGCTGAGTATCCACCTGGAGTTAATATTTAGAGCCTGTCCGGAAACAGCGAAAGCGCGATAGGACGGGAGAAATAAGTGAAATAGTAGAGTAGTATACGTGGCCAATTTCGAGGTTAATCCCGAAAGAGGCACGCTATAATAGCGCCGACTAGTGAATTTTGAGGCTAA
>CAIXSY010000063.1 GCA_903922175.1 uncultured delta proteobacterium
AGCAGTCGCAAAAAGAAAGCATAGTCCTTCTCAGAAAAGAAAAGCTGTTGGCGTGCATTTCCTCTATTTAAAACATGAAATATTACGTCTCCGCATCGCGCACGAGGTAATCGAGCCATAACTTCTCCTCAGTTTCCTCCTATTTTCGGAGATTCTTGAGAAAAGTTTCTTGTAAAAGGGTCCTGACCCCTTTTCGTTCCTCTGACCCCTTTTCGTTCCCCCATCCTTCAAGCAGCATTACCGCCACGCCACTTGTCTTAAGCCAAGCCGACACAGACGCGTCCTGTTGGGGCTGTCCCAGCACGTACGTTCGCCTGGCCTGGTTGGCTTTGGGGACAGCCCTCCTATAGCCCGTGCAGATAAACCAACAGTACTCGAATCTGCTCGTCAGTTAGGGACAGGCTTCGCATCTGTCGAACATCTAATATCGTAGTCTTCAATTTTGAGCTGCTCAGTGTGCGCAAAGAGTCCCACGTCGGCGAGTGGCAGGTCTGGCAGGTTGCCTGGAATATAATCTGCCCGGCGGTATTGTCGTCGATCGGCGTCGGGGTTGGCGTTGGCGTGCCAGCGCAGTTCTGCGGCGCCAAAGCGCGATTGAGATATGCGGTTATATTTGCATACTGCTGATCGCTTACACTCTGAATGTTCATCTTTGGGCCGATGACCGCGGCTTTGAGCTGCGGAAAGGTGAAGTTCGTGCCGCGTTCAGTATGACAGGTGGTACAGCCAAGATTGTAGTAGCTACTGCCCTGCCCCATATTCCCAACCAAGGGTGCAGGAATGTCAAACTGTGTGGTATCGCCATTACTATCAAAGTATTGGTTTGAGCAGCCCAACGGCGGCAGCGTTGGGGTCGGTGTTGGCGCCACGGTTGGAGTTGGTATGGCTGTCGGCGTCGGGACCGGTGTTGGCGTGCCACAGTTTTGCGGTGCCATGGCGCGATTGAGGTACGCAGCCAGATCTGCATACTGCTGATCGGTTACGCTTTGGATGTTCATCAATGGGCCAATGACCGCTGTTTTTATCTGGGGGAAGGTGAAGTTTGTACCACGCTCACTATGGCAGAAGTTGCAGTTGGTGGTAAAAAAGTCCGCACCGCGGGTCATGTTACCCATAAGACCAACTGGAATTTCAAACTGCGTCGTGTCCCCGTTCGTGTCAAAGTATTGGTTGGCACAACCTGGTGGTGTTACTGCAGGCGTCGGCGTTGGGCTGACCCCTGGGTCGATCGTGCACGCACCCGTTCCTAGCTTAGAACGATTAAGGAAGGCTGCAAGGTCGGCGAGCTGTGAATCTTTGAGCGAGGTTATGAACATGGGAGCTTGGCTAAGCCTGTTCTTGAGATCTAAAAATGTGTAATTGGTGGCCTTTTCCGCTGCTTTATGGCACATGCCACAAACCGTAGCGTATGAGCGCTGACCACGGGTAAGATTGCCAATTGTCTTTGCGGGGATCCCGAACTGACTAGTGTTGCCGGCGGGATCAAAATAGAGCGGATAGCATCCACCATCTAAATTATCCACGACAAGCGGATTGGTGTGATACCTAATTACTTCGGCGTAGTCGCTTCGTCCATCAAAGTCAGTGTCCTTGAGGAGCGCGTTGGTACCCAAGGCCTTCTCGCGTCGATTAACAAAACCATCTTTATCCGCATCGCACACCCCAAGCTTTTTCACGAATTTAGCCTTCTTACAGAGGCTTCTGGCTTTAAGCAGCGCGAGCTTGTCTTTTTTTATGACAGCTTTTAGTGCCTTAAGAGTCTTAGCGCTAAGTGGCAAAGCAGGGCGACTAAGGGCGTTTGCAGCAAAAGCCCCACTCATCAGGATAAGAGCAAGGCCGAAGATTATCACCTGGCCGATATGCTTCAGAGCCGCTCCTAATGCCTCAGGGCAGCTGCCGAGGTTGTTGCCTTTCTTACTCAAGATGGACAAGCTGTTACTCATAATACCGCAAATTTTCAGATTTCTCATTTGAACCTCCTCTACTTTGTAGAGCTAATCGTATGAATACATGCCCTAAACCTCTTTGGTAGCTGAGTCCTTCCGTGTTGTAACAAGTGCAGCTATGCTCGAAGCAAGGTTAATGCCATTAAATACTAAGAGGTTCCTTGGGTCGGTCAGAGAGTGTCCGGCGATTCTGAATATTCACCCTAAGGCCCTGTTAATTAATAAAGGTGCTGATGCCGTAAAGTTATAGCTGACGTTTTGGGTAATTGCTCAAAAAGTGTGCGCCCGGCTTCTACAAGGAACGATTTTTGCAAGATGCTTGACCCGATGGTTTTCGATTTAACTTTTAGGGACACGGCGATCTTTTTTATATCTAATTTAGGAGTTTAACCTATGCTTATCTCTTCACTTGCCTTCTACATGATCAGTTCTTCGGCGCTCCTCTTTGGTCCCCCTAACCAACCTTCTCTGCCCCTAGGCAAAGCGAATACACCAAATCAACACCAATCGATTGCTAGCGAGATGTCGGCGGTGTCAGCTTATGCAGCTCTCCTATGCAAAAAAGGAACAAAGGCTGGGAAAACACCTATTTCATTGAAAGCAAAGGCAAAAGTTGCCTGCTACAATGTAAAGCTGGCAGCGGCAGCAAAACGGCTTCTTACCTTGGATATGACAAAGTCCTGTTTTGCCTGCCACGCGTCCGGCAGCGCCCATCCGGTAACGACGATGAACGCGAACCTTCGACTCCAGGGATATACGCTTAAGCCAGCAAGCATCCTGAGTGCATTTAATGCCCACGGCGCTCAAATGATGGGGGCTTCACTTACCTCAGCCGAGGCGAAGTCGATTAGCAACTATTTGCAGAGTATTAAGTAACGTTATTCCACTGCGAGCGTTGTATGCACGCCGATTCTGTGGGTTATTTCCTATAGTGGAGGACGATGGCATGAGACCATTTGACTACCAAGAGCACTTTCGTAGCCAACTTGATGTTCTTAAACACGAGAAGCGCTACCGCGTGTTCCGTGATCTCTCACGCCATTGTGGCGATTTTCCACACGCCACCATCCACCAGGGAGACGCTGAGCGCAACGTCACCATCTGGTGTAGTAATGACTACCTTGGGATGGGGCAGCATCCCAAAGTTCTGGCTGCCATGCACGAGGCCGTCGAACGTTATGGCGCTGGAGCTGGGGGCACACGCAACATTTCGGGAACACATCACCCCATAGTTGAGCTGGAGGCAGAGATCGCTGCTCTCTACCATAAAGAAGCGGCGTTGGTCTTCTCTTCTGGCTATATCGCCAACGACACCGCCTTGAGCACTCTTGGAGCCATGCTTCCAGAGTGTGTCATCTTTTCAGATGCCGATAACCACGCCTCGATGATAGCCGGAATTCGGCACAGTGGCTGTGAGAAAAAACTCTTCCGTCACAGCGATCCTGAGCACCTAGACGAATTGCTGCGCTCGGTGCCTGGGGCGGTGCCCAAGCTTGTGGTCTTTGAGTCGCTCTATTCCATGGGAGGTGACTTTGCGCCACTGCATGAACTTATCGCCGTTGCCAAGCGACATGGAGCTTTGATCTATGTCGACGAGATCCACGCGGTTGCTCTTTACGGCGATCATGGCGCTGGCGTGATTGAGCAAGAGGGGCTGCTTGGCTCGGTCGATATAATTCAGGGCGGCCTTGGAAAAGGGTTTGGGGTGGTGGGGGGCTTTATAGCTGGTAGCGCGACTATGGTTGATGCCGTTCGTAGCTGCGGCGCCGGATTTATCTTTACCACAGCGCTCCCCCCCGTGATAGCCGCAGGAGGGCTTGCCAGCATTCGCCATCTTAAGAGTAGTAGTGTGGAGCGGCGAGCGCTCTTTGAGCGGGTACACAAGGTACGCACTGTGCTGAGTGCCGCACAGCTCCCCGTTCGGGAGACCACATCACAGATTGTGCCGTTAATGGTGGGGGATGCCGATCGCTGTAAGCGCATCTCCGATATGCTGCTAGAAGAATTCAATATCTACATTCAGCCGATCAACTATCCGACCGTACCGCGTGGGACCGAACGACTGCGCATTACACCATCACCTCTACATACCGATGAGATGACTAGCGAACTTGTCCGGGCGCTCAGTACGTGCTGGAAGAAGATGAAATAGAAGGCGACTGAAAGTCGCTTTTCCAGCTGTAGCCGGCCACACTAACGAGGTAGAACGATTTAGCCTAGTCCTGGTGCTGGCCTGGCGTGAGTCCCGTCGAATGGTCATGGCCAAGATTCAGGACCAGGACTAAGAATACCCCGCTGAAGCACTTCCGGCTAAAGCCTAAAGTTTAGAACCTGTAAGATGGAACGTAACTGGTCAGCATTGTTGGCGCGCTACGCACTATGTTTCGCACGGAGGACACGGTGGAATCACGGAGCTCCACGGGAGGCAGCGTGGTGGGCCAGGCACTGACCTATCGCGCTTGGTTATGGAGCGCACACTCTCGCAGCGTTATAATCCGCAGGACTGCAACGGAGTAGCTAACAAGCAAACCAACTTCCTTGATAGTGAGTTGTCTGTTGGGCCGGTGCTCATAGCAGATCTTATTTTGTCCGAGGTCCTTCAGGGCTTTGCCAAGGAATCTGATTACCAACTTGCCAAACAGAAGCTCTTACAGCTTTCCATGGTAGAGATTGGAGGAAGGGATGTCGCCGTGAAAGCTGCAGAGAATTTTCGCTTTCTTCGGCGCAAAGGAGCAACGATTCGGAAGACCATAGGTTGCTTCATTGCCACGTTTTGCATCGAAAAGCATCTTCCCCTATTGCATCGAGATCGCGATTTTAATTCATTTGTGAAACACCTTGGACTACGCACGCCCAATTTGGGGAAGTAGGGAACTTCCGATGAAACAATAGCCACTCAGCACTCCGGCACAGTTACCGCCAACGCCAGTCCGCCCTGCGAAGTCTCTTTGTACTTAGCTGACATATCAGCCCCGGTGCGCTTCATCGTGTTAATCACTCGATCAAGAGAGACCACGTGATCGCCATCGGAAAGTAAAGCTAGACGCGCCGCGGTGACAGCTTTAACTGCCCCCAATGCGTTACGCTCAATACACGGAATCTGGACAAAGCCGCCAACCGGATCGCAGGTGAGACCAAGGTGATGTTCCATGGCGATCTCAGCCGCATTCTCAACCTGCCGCACGCTGCCGCCACAAACCGCGGCAAATCCAGCAGCCGCCATCGAGGAAGCAGAGCCAACCTCACCCTGACAGCCGACTTCAGCACCCGAGATCGAAGCTCCCTCTTTAAAGAGCACCCCAATAGCTCCGGCGGTTAACAAGAACTCCTGCACCTTGGCTGAACCTGCTTGCGGATCTCCCGTCATATAATAGTTGAGCACTGCCGGAATAATTCCGGCCGCCCCATTTGTTGGCGCCGTTACGACACGATTTCCAGCAGCATTCTCCTCCCCAACCGCGATGGCATAGGTACTGAGTAGATCAATACTCGTAAGATCAAGCGTCTTACCGTGCAGCCATTCAGTCCCCTCAGCGCCCCTCCCTCCCTTGTCGGCGCTCAGTGTTCGGTACAACCTCGCCGCACGCCGCTTCACGGCCATGCCCGGCAGCACCCCTTCGGTGATAAGCCCGCGCTCGATGCAGCCACGCATCACCTGCCACACCGCATCTAAACGTGCATGCACGTGCGCGGCATCGCACCAGGCGCATTCGTTAGCGAAGGCGATCTCGGCCATGGTGCATTTTGTTTCAACACAGTGGGCCAGCAACTCAATACTTGTAGTGAACGGATGAGGTAGAGCCGCCGGCGAAGTTATCTGCTCAAGCGCAGCCCCATCTTCACGCACCACGAAACCACCACCGATGGAGTAGTACACTCTCTCAAAAAGCACCTCTCCCCCGCTGCTATAAGCTCCAAAACGCATACCGTTGGAGTGTCGAGGCAAAACCTCTTTCTGCTTAAAGACGATGTCGTGCGTCGGAGAAAAGTTTATCGGCTTGCCACCGGCCGGACAAAGACGCGCTCCTTTTTGCAACTCCTCAAAGCGACTCGTTAGGCGAGCCGGTTCTACACTCTCAGGATCCGCCCCCTCAATACCCGCGACCACGGCGCGGTGGGTACCGTGCCCCTGCCCCGTTAGCGCGAGAGAACCAAACAGCTCAATGACGATGCGCCGTACATACTCAGCCGCAGGATCGGCACGCAGCTCCGTCGCGAATCGTCGAGCCGCCCGCATCGGACCAACAGTGTGCGAACTCGACGGACCGACACCGATGGAGAACATGTCGAGAATACGCACTGGCACGGTTCTTATAACCCCGGCTTGGTCATGGCAAAAAGATCGAGAGCCTTCTTAATCTCGGCCGAGTCCCCTCCAACCAGCTCCTGTGCGGACTGAAGTACCGTAAGATTATTCTTGAATGCATGTTTAGCTATCTGCGCAGCCTTATCGTATCCCACTATTGGTGCAAGCGCGGTTACCGTGGCGAGACTCTTTTCTGCATTTGCTCGACAGATCTCGACATTGGCTTCTACTCCGCTGATACACCTCTTCTCAAAATTGAGACAGGCACTCCCAAGTAACTCTATGGACTGGAGCAGGTTATATGCCAATACGGGCATCATTACATTTAGTTCAAAATTTCCCTGTTGGGCACACACGGTAATGCAAGCATCGCAGCCCACTACCTGTGCTGCGACCATCATCATTGACTCGCAAATAACTGGATTCACTTTTGCAGGCATAATGCTCGAACCGGGTTGAATCTCAGGCAAGGTTATCTCAAACAAATTGCAGCGCGGACCGGCCGAAAGCCAGCGCAGGTCATTGGCGATCTTCATTACAGAACAAGCCAACGTTTTAAGCATGCCGCTAAGTTCAACGCACGCGTCCTTCGCACCTTGAGCCTCAAAGTGATTTCGCGCCTCAATAAAGCGATACCCGGTTTGCTGGTTAATCTCCCCGATAGTACGTCGCGCAAACTCTGGATGCGTATTAATGCCCGTGCCCACGGCCGTGCCACCAAGCGGAAGCTCAAGCAGGCTTGCCTGCGCGCGCCGTATGCGCTCGATGCCATTTCGTATCTGTGCTGCATAACCGCCAAATTCCTGCCCCAAGGTAACGGGGGTGGCATCTTGCAGATGTGTGCGGCCAGCTTTGATAACTTCTGCGAACTCCTTAGCCTTCGCGCCAAGGGTTGCCTCTAAAATAGTAAGTGCGGGTAATAAGCTTTGTTCGAGAAGCGATTGAGATGCCACATGAATCGCCGATGGGATAACATCATTTGACGACTGACACATATTAACGTGGTCATTGGGATGGATTAGACTCTTGCTTCCTAGCTGCCCTCCTAAGATCTGAATGCTGCGATTGGCGATTACCTCGTTAGCATTCATGTTGGTTGAGGTACCCGATCCGGTTTGGAATATGTCAAGCACAAACTGATCGTTGTGTCGACCTTCGATAACCTCGCCGCAAGCCTGAATGATAGCGGCTGATTTATCAGCCGCAAGCAGGCCCAGCGCAGTATTAGTTTTAGCGGCACACAGCTTGATTAGCCCCAAGGCTTTGATAAATGCGAAGGGGAATCGCAGGTTACTAACCGGGAAGTTAAGCACTGCACGCTGCGTTTGAGCGCCGTAGAGCGCGTTATCCGCCACCTGCATCTCTCCCATCGAGTCCTTCTCAATACGCATAATAAATCTCCTTTTTTCTGTTTGACTCGTTCATACCTTTCCCCGTCTCTTTCCTCAAGCTTCAAAGTGATGCTGAACCTAGACGAGGACTATGTCGCGGCAAAGAATCTATGCAACCGTCAAGGACCTCTTTTTCCTTTGCACCAAAGGATACCAGGAGCAGCCCAAACGTGCTAGCCTCTGCTCTATGCTGAATTTAGGGGTACCTTTCGCGTACGTTCATAACCTTAACCCATTTGTGCTCCAACTGACCGAGTCTTTCGGCATTCGCTGGTACGCGCTGGCCTACCTGGCCGGGTTTTATGCCACCTACCGTATCGTACGCTGCCTTGCCGCGCGCAAGCTGTCACCACTGAGCGTTGATATGGCTGGTGATTTCGTCTTTACCGCCGCCCTGGGGACGATTATCGGTGGGCGGATTGGGTACTGCATCTTTTATAGCCCCGAACTTCTTACACAGCTGACCTCTGCCCCGCCCTTCTGGGGTCTATTAGCAATAAACCGTGGCGGCATGGCAAGCCATGGGGGGATTATTGGGATTATGTGCGCCTGCATCTACTTTGCCCGCACACGCCATCTGCCCGCGCTGCATCTTATCGACCTTGCCGCCATGAGCGGCACCATCGGCGTCTTCTTCGGGCGTATCGCCAATTTCATAAACGGCGAACTAGTTGGACGCCCCGCTCCGGAGTGGCTCCCCTGGGCTGTGAAATTCCCGCAGGACATTTACCTGTGGAGCAATGCCAAACTCTCTGCTCTCAGCGAAATAGTTGGGAACCTGGGGATCAAAGCCGGCCAGTGGCGACAGTGGCTTGAAGGCTCCCCCTTCGACCCGACTGCTCAGCATAATATCGAGTCCACCCTCAGCCAAATCATCGCCAAAATTCAAGCCGGTGACCTCATAATCAAAAGTGAGATTGCCCCGCTTCTCGTCGCTCGCCACCCCTCTCAACTCTACGAGGCCTTTGGCGAGGGATTCCTGCTTTTCAGCGCGCTATTTCTTCTCTGGCGTAAGCCACGCAAGCCGGGGTTCATCTCCGCATGGTTTTTAATCCTCTATGCCATCGTGCGTATCGTCGGCGAGCAATTTCGCATGCCCGATCCGCAGATCGGCTTTCAGATCTTTGGCACCACCCGCGGCCAGCTCTTAAGTGCTGCCATGCTCCTCGCGGGGATCCTCTGCCTATTCCTGTGGAACCGCCGGGACAGCGTCAGGCTTGGTGGTTGGAAGGGAGCGCTGCGCTCCGCGCAGCGCTAGCGAGGAAAGTCGGTAAAGCCCACTACTTAGAGCCTGTCCGGAAAGACCCTGTTTTCGAAAAGCTACTTTTCTGGAGAACGAAAAGCGGCAAGAAATTAATAAATTGCCCCCAGCAGGACAAAGCTGACGGCAGGCGCCGCCGCCGCCGTCAGTTTTTCAAGTGAATTGATACACGACCGCCGTGAGTCAGTGAGTTAGTTTAAATATTTGCCTTAAACTGCGAGAGCCCGAGGCAGCTGCCGCGCCAGCGGCAGACGTGCGAGCACCCAGAGATTATGCACAAGCACATTCCAGGCAATGCGTTAATGCTTGGGGACGCTGTCCCAAAACCCCTGAGATTTTACGCGTTAAAGAACTTCCGGGTGGGGTTTTAGGATCAGGAAAGCAGCAGACGAGCAAAGAACGAAAGAGGAGTCGCGCCTGCGTGTGGGCAATTAGAAAAATATATTTCTCTTCC
>CAIXSY010000064.1 GCA_903922175.1 uncultured delta proteobacterium
CTCAAAATTCACTAGTCGGCGCTATTATAGCGTGCCTCTTTCGGGCTTAACCTCGAAATTGGCCACGTATACTACTCTACTATTTCACTTATTTCTCCCGTCCTATCGCGCTTTCGCTGTTTCCGGACAGGCTCTATATAGTGATTCTTTGCATTTCCCGTGCACCTGCACGGGCTACATCCTACCCACAGATTCTGCGGAGGAGCCTAAAAAGGTAACGTCCCTTATCTTCTACTATTTTTCCGTAAATAAGGCTGACGGATGGACGTCGCGCCGTACGCCTGCCTCACCGCCCTCAATTGTTATCGATTGAAGGAGCTTTAGAAAGTGCGGTTTGTCGTAGGCTACTGTGTTCATGGGGGAATCGACAACCTTTCCGCCAAGCTTCCTTAGTTCTTGTTCGACCGGGGTACCTTGGCACAAAAACATGTTGGAGTCATGAACCAAAATCTGCTCCCTTCCCTTATGGTCGGGGTCAGCTCGGACCCCTTCTACAAACACAGCATGCCTATCTGTGCCGCCAGAGAGTTTCCGGCCAAGATAGATTTCTGCGATTGCGAACTTTCCGGATCGAAGCCTATCCATCATCTGCTCTTCATCCAATGAGAAGCGCGGCACTCCCTCTCTAAGTTCAGTCGCGCGCATCACGATCTCGTCTTTTGATAACTTAGGAAGCCCAGCCGCTTCGCGCTGTTTATTTAAATCAGTAACTACGTTTTCTGGTAACTTCTCAGGATGCCGCAACTTGGCCAGGGTATCTTTTGTATTTGGAGCATAAAGATAGGTCTCAGCTGGCTTACCGATGAGACTCTCCATCGCCCTTTCTATTCCCGTGCTCAGGGCCCCATTCCCATCGCCTATGCCGTAGCGCTGTGCCAGTGCCCCTTGAAATGCCTGGTCAACCGTTGATTTTGTATTTTCAGTATTTAGATAGAATGCATAGGGCGCGGCTTTAAGCTTTTCTCCATCGCCGAGAGTTGCTTCGCCATACCTCCACCATTCTTGAGCTAAGCGTGTCGCTTCAGCCGGATAGTGTTTAAACATGCCGCGCTCAAGAGATGCGAAAGCACAGTGTCCAGCGCCGCCCTGTGAGACACCTTTCGCGCCAGAGAGGGCGTCGACTAGGTCTATTATCACGTACTTTCGGCCAACCTCGACGCGAAGTTTATGTTCGGCAGGATCCACTTTTAGTGGTGGATTTTCTGATAATTGTTGCTTTTCGAATTGTGTTACGGTGTCGGGCTCGGTGTTGGCAATCAGCGCAAGGTTATGGGCGATAGATAGTCCGTTTTTATCACGTTGTCCCAGCACACCCTCTGCTAGCAGCTTTCGTAGTGCTGGCTCTGAGCGGGGTGCCGCACGAATCGCGGAGGCAATCGGCCCATCTGGGTTAATGTAGGAGTTGCTATCCTGTGATGGCGCGATTGGAGTCGTGTTGTTTGAAATAGCATGGGTACCTGTCGCGTTTGTTGTTGAAGGCCGCATGCCCTGGCTTGCGGTTTGATCAGGGGAACTAATTATTGTTCTACCGTTACCAGAGTCCCCCGCGGTTGCAGTGTTGGTCGACGATGACCCCGAGTTGAATGTAATAGATGATATATCGATTGTTTCCGTTACCGAGCTATCAGCCACGGTCGAGATTGAACTAGGACCACGTTCCATCGGTGCAACAGTTGGTATCGGTGCCATGATAGCCGTTAAACTATTTAAAACTATATTCTTGGAGCGCTCCACTACGGTAGCTTCCACTATCTGAGTTATGGCGTACTTTGTGTGATAGGTGACTTAACTATACCGTCCGCAAAAAGTCCTGACGCAAAAAGCGCATTGATGGCGGACAGCCTGTCCTGAGCGTGGGTGAAGGGAGCAGCGCGCCTCCTCCCTCACCCGGCCTCGCGGCAAGTGCTACGTAGGACAAGACGGAGGACACACGTCGCGCGCTGCTAGCCCACCTTCGGTGCGAGAACCTTTCGCTCCATTACCGTGCAAACAAGTAAAGCCAAAAACTCTCTGAAAGCAGCAGGGCATAAGGAAAAAGATGGGTGTATCTAACCTATTGATTTCATGTAATAAAATGCGATGTGGAGTCAAATGTATCAGAGAGCGCAACACCCGAAGAACTTCTGCGGATAAATGTCGTGGGAGCAGTTGCCCCTGTGCGTGGTGATTTCTTTTCACTGATCATCCCCTACGCGGACACAGAGGTTTTACAAGTCTTTATTAACCAGCTTGCCGAATACACCAAACACAGTACAAAAGGACTGTACTCGTACTCGACAATGCTTCCTGGCATAGTGCCGCTTCGTTTAACTGGCATCACATTGAGCCAAAGTACTTACCACCATATTCTCCTGACTTGAATCCGATCGAAGTTCTTTGGCTCTGTCTCAAGTCGTCTCGTCTTTTTAGGCGTTCTTGACTCCATTTCCAACCAGAGAACCTGCCTTGTGCTCGTTGCGGCACCCCCATCGAGGCTTCGCATGCCTCTGCTGTCGCACCAACTAGCGGCGCGCTTGGTCTACCCTTTTTGTGGAGTTATCAATAGCTGTAATATGGTGCAAAAAAAGGGTAGACCGAGCGCGCCGCTCCCTTCGACTGACGCTCAGGACAGGCCGGCCGCCCCCGCTATTCGGGGGTCCGCCAAGACTTTTTGCGGACGGTATATACTTGCTGCCAGGCTAAGGTGTTGCTTTTCGGAATTGAAGGCAGGTGATCTCTCTCAGGCGGCGCGCGCTATCCCAGAGAGAAAGTTCTCGTTCTGAGAGCACAGGTGCGCAAAAGTAAAGTAATTGAATTAAAGCGGATTGTTGCGCCGGTCTGCATACATTTAAAGATACACCGCGTATGGCGAGCATCGAGTCATTAATACAGGGAAGCGAGAAGCTATCTACTATCTTTGGCTATTGGCCATCTTTTCACGACGCGGAGATGCTGCAATTACTGAGCCGAACGCTACTGCCGTCTGCTGTGGCCGTAGCTGTGGCAGTCAGCAGAAACTGATGACAGAGTGCTTATAGCGGATTACAGAAGGAGGACGCTCTTGTGCGGGTCGATTCAGCTCAACTTAATAAGGGCGGGCCGGGAAAGACATCCTTCGCAAGGGGATTTTTGTGTTACGTGCGCCTTAAGTATCTTTGGAGCCTTCGTATTTGTGCCTTCCCCGGCCTTCCTCTATATTAGATACCTTATATGTAGAAGAGGGTTCTAACAACCGGGTATTTTGTGGATATTACAGGGTTTTTTATAGGCACCTGGGCTAGTATTGTGATTCTAAGTGTAGCTGTGATATATAGCCCGGGCACAAATTTTCGTAACTGGTCAGCTTTTGCCCTGACTCTTCGTTGCGTGACTCCAGCCCTCCCTGCGACTTACAGCTAGTAATGTCTCGGTCGGGATTGAGACTCGCGCCTCGATTCAGGCCAAAATCTGGCCAGTTACGCGGTGTGCTGATCAGTTACAAATTTCGATAATTAAGTCGATTCCAAGCGTTAAAGAGATTTTATGCCAGTACCAAAGAAACGAGTTTCCAGTAGCCGGCGCGATATGCGGCGGGCGCACGATTTTCTAACGCGCACTTATGCGATTGTTTGTCCTAACTGCGCCGAGCCGGTGCTACCTCATCGGATCTGTCTCGCCTGCGGTCAATATCGCGGTCGTCAGATCATTGCGGCAAAGTCGGCTGAGAAAGCCGAGTAGGTTAGGTTCTTTCACTTAGCAGAAAGTTGGAGCGTGTGAGTACGACTGCTTCTCCTTCATCCGAATTGCGCTCGCTTCCCGTTGCGGTTGATGCAATGGGGGCGGATCTTGGCCCCGGCGTTGTTGTCGAGGGGGTGGTTGTTGCTGCGCGCGATCTTGGGATTCGCTCCGTCATCGTCGGCCGTGAGGACGAGATTCGTCAGTGCCTACGTAAGTTTGACTTTGAGGGCGACGCTCGTATCTCGGTGCGCCATGCTCCGGATGTAATTACCATGGACGATAGTCCATCGGCGGCTATTCGTGGCAAGCCAAACTCCTCAATTCGTGTGGCATTCGAGTTGGTAAAAAACTCTGAGGCGTCAAGTGTCGTTAGCCCCGGGAACACGGGGGCGATGATGGCTGCTGGTTTGTATGTTTCCGGCACCCTGCCTGGAATTGCGCGCCCGGCGATTGCTTCATTGATTCCTAAAACCGGAGACAAGCAGCCCACGGTGCTTCTTGATAGCGGAGCCAATGTTGACTGCAACGCTAGCCAGCTTGTCCAGTTTGCGCTTATGGGCAATTGCTACGCACATTCTGTGCTTTCGTGTAAGTCTCCACGTGTCGGACTTCTTTCTAACGGCAGTGAGAAAACCAAGGGTAATGATATTACCCGATCGGCTGCGGTAATGTTGTCTGAGCTGCTGGATATCAACTTCATCGGCTATGTTGAAGGTCGAGATCTGCCGCGGGATGTCGCTGATGTGGTTGTTTGTGATGGGTTTGTTGGCAACGTCGCGCTTAAGGCGATGGAGGGCAGTGTTGAGCTGGTCTTCGATTCGATTAAGCACTATGTCGAGGACAGTTTGCGTGGCAAGCTTGGCATGTGGTTGGCTAAGCCGATATTTAAGTCGCTCTTTCGCGATAAGCTGGATCCATCTGCGTACGGTGGTGCGCCACTTTTGGGGCTCAACGATATCGGTATCGTCTGCCATGGATCTTCAAATGCGCGGGCCATCACGAACGGCATTCGTGTGGCAAAGAAATTTGTCGACGAAGAGCTTGTCCTCAAGATGGGACGCGCTTTGAACGGAATCGATCTCAAGTCTCCAGGGGGCTACGAGGAGGGGTTGTGGGATCGCATGGGGCGAAGGTTTGAGAGTGGAAAAAAGAAGAGAGCGCTAGACCGAGCACAGGAAAGTGTAGTCGCGGATCAAAAATCTGAAACGGGAAAATCTGAAACGGGAAAAGGGGAGTGATTCTTGTGAATAAAGACCTAGTCGGACAGATTGCGGTGGTAACAGGTGCAGCGCGTGGTATCGGCCAGGCGATCGCCGTGGCCTTGGCCTCGCGCGGAGCGAAGATTTTTGCAAACACCCCCGTGACGCAGTTAAGCTGCACCGAGACGATTCAGGCCTGTCGCAATGCCGGTGGCGATGCCGAGGAGATCGTCTTCGATGTCTCAGATAGTGCCGCCGTCGATGGCGGTTTTGAGGCTATCGCCGCTAAGGCTGGCAAGATTGATATTCTCGTGAACAACGCAGGCATTTCGCGTGATGGGCTGCTGATTCGATTTAAAGATGAGGACTGGAAGCGTACGCTGGCGGTGAATCTTGATGGTGCTTTTTACTGCGTGCGCGCAGCTTCAAAGGTAATGATCAAGGCGCGCTACGGTAGGATCGTTAATATCGCCTCGGTTGTCGGTCAGATGGGTAATGCTGGGCAGGTGGCCTACGTCTCCTCCAAGTCGGCGCTGATCGGTCTTACGAAAACAGTGGCTCGCGAGCTTGCCTCACGTAATATCACCGCCAATGCGATCGCTCCGGGGTTCATTGAGACAGACATGACCTTAGCCCTCGATGAAAAGGTTCGTGCCGAGCATATGAAGGGTATCCCTCTCGGTAGGTACGGGCAGGCAGCCGAAGTAGCTTCGTTGGTCTCCTTCCTTGTTGGCCCTGATTCGGCTTACATTACCGGCCAGGTTGTTGGAATTAACGGCGGCATGTATATGTAGGTTGAACCGACCCGCGCATTCGCGCGGAAGAGACAAGGCTAGTACCGCCTGCCTGCTTTCTGCCTTCTGTAATCTGCTTTCTCCGTCTCTCGCCGCAAGGTGTTTCACCAACCTCCAGACCTCGACTCGGCGAGAGCCGTGACGGGAGAGTTCAGATGTCAGCTTTCTGCTTACTGCATCCGATGCCGTTGCTGCTTTGGGCCGGAGCCGAAGTCCACTGCTGATGCAGTCAGCGGAAAGCTGAAAGCAGACAGCGGATTACAGAGGCACAGAGGCGCGGATGCGCGGGTCGGTTCAACTGCTCAATAAACCCGAATTTCCCCGTGCACCTGCACGGGATATCTCTTCACCCGGACCTTTTGAGCAATTACAGTTGCTGGTAACTGTTCATCTTTCGGTGCATGGGACAGATCTGTATGTGCATCCCCGGTTGACAATAAGCCGCCTTGTCGACCAGGTGAGGCGTTGGCACAAGTTTTCAATCGCCTCTTGCCTTTCCTGAGTAATTTTTCTACCTTTGCTGCTGTCTCCCGATAAACTGGGATTCAACCCCATGGGAAGGTGAGGTGCCATGTCCGCGGCCGCTTAAATGAGGGCCAGGTAGGTACTCGTTTTCTCGTTGACTCTATTGACTAACCCCCCGGTTGGTTTATAAAGAGGCTCGTGCTATTCATTGCGAAAGCACGCGGGTTCCTGTTTAACTTGATGATTTTGTTGAGCTAAATGGGATAATACAAGCTAATAACGTAGGAGAGCTGAGAATGGCACCGTCTGAAGAGATTATCGAAAAAGTAAAAGGTATTATCGTCGAGCAGTTGGGAGTTGGAGTAGAAGAGGTAACCCCTGAAGCCTCTTTTATTGAGGATTTAGGTGCAGACTCTCTTGATATCGTTGAGTTGATCATGGCTCTTGAAGAAGAGTATGACCTCGAGATTCCAGACGAAGATGCCGAGAAGATTCAGACCGTTCAAGATGTGATCACATACATCACGAGCCGTCAGGGTTAATCCTGAAGCTAGTTCTTAGCTCGCTATGCGCCCTCGTTATCGAGGGCGCATTCGTTTTTGGTTGCCGGTTATTGCGAACTAGATTCCTTGACCCTTGAAACGTGTACTAGATGATTTGCATTTTACACTTAAACTTGGCCTTGAACTCCCGCATGGCCATGGCCCATTCACCATATTCTTGGAATTCGACTGATAGGCATGCTCAGGTCAAAGAAGGAAAGGCCACGGCCAAGCAGAAGTTCAAGGCCAAGTCTACGGCGAAGTTTAAGTTA
>CAIXSY010000065.1 GCA_903922175.1 uncultured delta proteobacterium
ACGATGAGAACAAAGATCAGATTTTGGGTAGTATTCGCGGCAAAAGCCGCTCTGAGGTCGAAGAGATTCTGGCAGAGACACGTCCACAGAGCAGGACAGTAGAGCGAGTCAGGCCAGTAGTGGTAGCGCAGGTCTCAATCTCAGCGCCGACGGCAGCGCCCAAATCGGCCAGGGTAACGACGCAAACACTGAGTCTTTTCAGTAGTTTGGAACCTTCGCCAGCGAAGGTAAGTGAAAATGGGGGAATGCCAGTGGCTGTGCCAGCACCTTCGCCAGTAGCGCCACAGGAGAAGCGCTACGCGCTTTCTTTCTCCGTAGATGAAAAGACATTCGAAGAGTTGCAGGAGGTAAAAGCACTGCTTTCTTCAAGTTTGCCCCAGGGCGTAAGTATTGAAGAGACTCTTAAAGTTCTTCTCGATCAATATCTAGATCGCAACTCACCAGCAAGGCGGCAGGCGAGGAGGCTAGCGGCGACAGGCAAACGGCCGCCTTCGATCAACCCTCCTTCACTCGAACTCGTTCCTGAAAAGACAGCTGCAAAGACGGCCCCTGCCTCGCGCCATATTCCCGCCCAGGTAAGAGATGCAGTGTTTTGCCGAGACGGCGCAAGCTGCAGCTACGTCAGCGCAGACGGCGTGCGCTGTGGTAGCACTCACAACCTGCAACTAGATCATATCGTTCCGTTTGCGGTTGGGGGAAGCTCTCGTGCTGATAATTTACGCCGTGGTTGCAGCCTACATAATCGACACCTGGCCAAGCGGTACTTCGGGGAAGATCACATGCAGAAATTCATGCACGGATAACTGCGACAAGAAAAAAGGTGGCGCAAGATCGTAATCTCGCCCGACCCGTATAGTTCACTCACGACGGCGCGCGGGGTGTCGCCCGGCAGCGCCCTATCCGCCACGTGCGTGCTCTGATATTTTGCGCATCTGCTTTCACAATGCCGCCACTTGAGCAGCTTTCAATCTGTGGCGGGACTTCGCCAGCTACGGTTATGTTAGGTTCCTTCCCCACCCGTTAGTTCTTTAACGCGTAAAATCCCAGGGGTTTGGGGACAGCGTCCCCAGGCGGGCCTGATGAACGGCTGTTTTTACCCACAGATTCTGCGGAAGAGCCCGAATTTTCTTCGAGCGCACAAAGCATCAGGCCCGCCCCAAGTGAATACCTTGCCCTACAGAAGCGCTATCGCAATATAAGACCTGCGCAGGTACTCATCAACTCCTGTATCCCTGACACTCTGGGGATTGTCTCGATTTATGCGGCGTACGCCAAGAGCACGTAATCTGGTGATCACATAGGACAGCTGCCACCATCAAGAGTGTTGTACAGCGGCTCCAAGCGCTCAATCACATCAGTCAGCCTTCCCTCATTAGATAGGAAATGAACCTTTATGCCTGTGGTGAGCACCCCCGAACGATTGTAGCAAACAGGAAGGCAAAGAAGACCACCTAGAAATCCATGTCCAATGGGCATCGCCTGCATCCCATTAAAAAAATACGTAGTGCAACTTTTCCCTTCGTCGCCCCAGTGGTTGATTTCAGCGCAGTAACACTCCTCGAAGGCGCCGTGGGCCACCTTAAGTATATCTGCTCTCGTCATTGCGGGCTTAAGACCATGCAATGCATCCCTAATGGCTTCAGCCGTGCCCGGCGCACTGCAACCGCAATGAGAACGAAGATTCCGTGCGCCAGAAAAAGTCGATAACGCTTCGCCTAAACCTCCAAACAATAGCGAAAGCAAAACGATGCTTGTGATCAGGGCCGGAAAAATGTAAAAGAACCGAGCGATGTAACGCTCTTTGCGTAAGACAACCAGCGCAAGAAGCAGCGAGGGGACGAGTGCTAATACCGCAAAAGCTACCGCCAAGAATACGATGTGAATTATCTGAAAAATGATGGGGCCCGAAGAAGGTCGCGGAGCATATGACGGGTATCTAAGATCGAATGCGCCAAACAAAAAGTGAAATAGCACAATGCTCAATGCTACAAGTATCCATGACAAGATTTTATCACTTGCGCTTGTCCCCTATAATTGCCCCGCGACTAAGGAACACGAGACTCCTTAAGAAAGTTAAGCCAGGGGTATAGCTACATTCTACCAAATCGATTTCCGGGTAACCGCACCGTCTGCCATTCTTCTGACACCCAAAGACTAAAACACCGAATCTCAACACCGCTTGGCGGCGTCTCCATCTATATGGGACAAGCGACTACCATCACTGCTTATTGTTAACTATTGGAAAATACTATGTTTTGTCTAGTATTATACTCAAGTGCCTTAACTTATAGCTTGATTTCCATCTCTTTTTTCATGCTGGCAGGAGTCTTGCAGTGTACCTTGCCTGAGGATCTTGCGCAGAAGGTGCGCATAAGGAAAATTCATGAGTAGTGCTGCATATTTAATATTCCACAAGGACCATCCGCTGCATGTTCAGGGGCTGAATAGTGGTGCCGAAATGGCGACACTGCAGTTGGCTCGTTATCTGGTAAGGGCAGGGCATCGTGTAGTTGTCTGTGGCGAACTTCCTGCCGGTGAGTGCGAGCATGACGGAGTGGCTTATTGGGATTTCGGCGAAAACTTTGAGGTCGAGCACCTTCTCGATAGGGCTAAGTCTCTTGGCCAATATCACCTGATATCTGCTGGTCGCGCGCTGCCGATTATGCAATCGCGGGGGCGAAACGAGTGTCTAACGCGCAGCTTCATTAGCCACGACCCCGTGGGACAGGCAGCAGGGATCAATAATCAATCGCTCTCACGCATCTGTGACGGCATCATCTGTGTCTCCAACGCCCAGAAAGATCTTATGGTCCGCTCCGGCGTGGATCCGGCCAAGGTCCATGTTATTTATAACGGGGTCGATCTTGATCTATTTAAAGCTGGTCCAAGTAGCGAACGTGATTTCAATAAGTTAATCTTCGTTGGTGCGCTTGTCCCGGACAAGGGCGCGCATGTGTTGATCGAGGCGTTTGCGCAGCTCAAGCTGCGCCATCCCGCACTGACTCTAGATGTCTACGGGAGTAGCAAGCTTTGGAATCGTGAGCCATACCTCGATGAAGCTGGGCTGGCACGGCAGATTCCTGGGTTAACGTTTCGTGGCGCCAAAGATCAGCAGCACATCGCCGTCGCGTTACAACGAGCAGGCATCTCTGTCTCTCCATCAATCTGGTTTGAGGCCCTGGGCCTAGCCTCGATTGAGGCGCAATCGACTGGCTGCCCTGTCGTAGCTTTTGATGTCGGCGGGCTGAAAGAGACGATGACTCTCGGTGAAACGGGCATACTCGTGAGTGAGATTTCCGCCAATGCCTTGCAGGGCGGCATTGAGACGTTGCTTGGCAACCCCATGCTGCACAAACAGATGTGCGAAAATGCGGCGCGGATAACGCGAGCACGGTTTAGTTGGGAAAAGTGTGCCGAAGAGATGGTGGCATTGTGCGAAGGCTATTCTCGCCAGGATTCAGCACCGGCGACGATGATAACCGCGAAGAAAGTCGGCTTCATGACGACATGGAATCAGCAGTGCGGTCTCGCTACCTACTGTAAGTACCTGACCTCAACCTTGGAGGCGGGAAGCTACGTTATTTTTGGAGAGAAGAGGGAGAGCGGATTGACCGCCACGGATGAGCCATTTGTTGAGCGCGTCTGGCAGCGTGATTCCTCGGATCTCTCAGTGCTTGAAGCAGCCATTCACAGGCACGATATAGGACTATTGCACCTCAATTTTCATGACCACAAATTCTACGCTTCTCCAAGCTTGAATGACTTGGTCGGACGCTTGCGACGCCAGGGCATTAAAGTCGTCTCGCATATGCACACGACGTTCACCCTTGATGCGGGCATGCACGTTTTTGGAGATATGCTCGATGGGGTGATTGTTCATACACCCGAGAATCGACTACAAGTTGTGGCGCAAGGTGTTGACCCGGCCAAGATATGGGTATTGCCGCATGGTGTGCATGAGTGTCAACGACCATCGGCCGAAGATCGCTTGCGTCTGCGCGCTAAGCTCAAGATCGCCGAAAATGAGCATATAATTCTCTCCGTAGGCTTTGTTCAGCCCGACAAGGGCATGGAAGCGGTGATTGAAGCTGTTTCCCATCTAACCGAGCAAGGCATGCCAGCTCGTGGATTAATTTTGGGCAAAGTTATTGATAAGCCACAGGCACTCGAGTGTTATCAACAGCTCAAAAAGCTTGCCTCCGTCCTCGGCGTTGGTGATCGCATAACATTTGAGGATCGCTTTTTCGCTGATGATGAAGTGCGCGACTATTTGGTGGCGGCGGATCTGGTGATGATGAATTATCATCGCAAGTATTACGAGGCTTCCGGAGCGTGCTCTCTGGCTATCGGTGCGGGCGCGCTCGTTGTGGCCTCTTTGGCCCCACAGTTTCAGCCCTTTGCAGATGCCGTTTGGCATATTACCTCGGGTTTTTCAGCCGGCTTGAGCGCGCAAGTCCTACTTTGTAGCGATGGTGTACTGCGCGAAACTATTTTGGCCAATGCCGCACGTTACTGCGCAGTCAACCGCTGGCCCGAAGTCGGCAAAAAGCTGCTTGAGATCTATCGCCATTTGGCATTTGTTCCCACAAGAAAAGATATCGCTGAGCCACTACCGGCGAAACCTAGAGTTTTGGGGCGAGCATCATTGCGGGTACTTTTTCAGAATCGTAGTAACGCCTTTAGCCAGCGTGGTGGTGATACCGTTGTGATGGAAAAAACTATCGAAGGTCTCAAGAAACACGCCGTTGAGGTTCAGGTTGATCTCGATGGGCGCCAAAATCCGGCCGATTACGACCTTGTGCATATTTTTAACTTTGCCTTACCCGAGCTAGCTCGTGCTTTTGCGGAGCGAGCACATCGTGCGGGAGTTCCCTATATCGTAACGACTCTGTGTGAAGACGCTCCGTTATTCCACAATCAGTCGCAGGTTCATGCCGCGGCGCTGATCGAATATTGCCAGCGGGGTCAGAGCTCCGCCTGGTGGAACGTGGCTCTTTCACAGCTGCGTGGAATACCGGTTTGTCGGCCGTTCAATAATGCGTGGACCGCCGAGCATGCGGCGGCGCTGTTGAGTAACGGTTCGCGAGAATCAGAGGTGCTGCGCAGTTGTTATCCGTGTCATCAGGATATTTTCGAAGTCAAGCTTGGTTGCGAGGTGAGTGACGCTGGGGACCCACAGCTGTTTGAACGTGAGTACGGAGTTCGTGATTTTGTGCTCTGCGTTGGACGTCTGGAGTCTCGTAAAAACCAGCTGATGCTGCTTAAAGCGTTAGAGGAGTCGGATCTGCCTGTGGTGCTCGCCGCCGGGGGCTTTAGCTACCAGCCGGAATACGAGCAAGCAGTGAAGAAGTTTATTCGTAAAGGGAGAACGATCGTCCTTGGACGGATCTCGGATGAGATGTTGGCCTCGGCGTATCGTGCAGCGAAGGTGCACGCGTTGCCGAGCTGGTATGAGCTGCCGGGTTTGGTCTCACTTGAAGCTGCTCGCTATGGCTGCGCGGTTGTGGTTACTAAGAATGGCACGGCACCGGACTATTTTGGTGAGCGGGCTTTTTACTGCGACCCCGCAGATGAGCAGTCGGTGCGCACTGCCGTTCTTGCCGCCCATGGCGCACCTCGTCGCACGCAGCACTCAGATTTTGCCACGCAGTACACATGGCAAAAGGCGGCCGATGAGACCTATGCAATTTATCAACGTGTAGCAAAGCAGCGAAGTGATGCTTCGCAGGAGAAGACTATGAGTGAGTACCCCAATAAACAAACGGCGGCTACATCTTCGAGTATGACACCCGCAGTTAATGCCCGGGCAGGAGAATTTGGAGGATATGATATGGCTTCACAGGCGATTGAATTTCAGGAGACGCTTGAGCGGGCGGAACTTGCCACCAAGAGCGGCGAGTTCCAAAAGGCTGAAGCACTCTTCATCCAGGCGGAGAAGCTCAATCCACAGTCTGTGCGCATGATGCGCACCTGGGGAGCTTGTATTCTGGCCCAGGGTGATTATCGCCGGGCACGCACGTTGTTCGAGCGTGCCTTGGTAGGTGATTCCGATGACACCAAGGCGCTCACTGGTTTAGGCATGTGCGAAATAATGGATAGCCAGCAGGCTCGAGCAGCCGGGCGCTTTGTGGCGGTGCTCGGTCGCGAGCCGGGTAATCTTGTGGCGCTTGGGCAGCTTGTTGAGTGTGCCTATGCGACGAGTAGTTTTGCCGCGCTTGAGCCGGCACTGCGCCGGTATGTAGCCCTTAACCCGACTGATGTGGGGATGCTGTACTGCCTTGCGGGATGCCTATTCCGCATGGGGGACCTCAAGCAGGCGGAGGAGTGGCTAATGAAAGTGGAGGGAAAAGAGCCGGGACGAGCTGGGCTAGCAGAGTTGCGTGCTGTTATCGAGGAGGCAAAGAAAGCTCAGGACGTACGACCAGCAGCGGCAGCTCCTGTTCAGCGAGAGACGATCATCGTTTCGGTGCCTGAAGAAAATCCCATGGATTATATGCGTAAGGCCGATGGGTTACTGCCGCTAAATGCTGATATCGAAACACGACTTGCGATGATTGAGGAGGACAAGCACCGAAGGAACCTGGTCAAGGTCAAAGATGAGTTGGCGATCATACTGACAAAGCGTGGTCTCAGCGCTGAGCACGAGGAGCGTGTTAACTTAGTTCGCGCTGAGGTGGCGGTGTTGGAAGATGAACTTTCTCTGGCAACCGAGATTTATGCCAAAGTGCTAGAGAAGAACCCACGATCGGCGCGCGGGCTTTGTGGTAGAGGAGCTCTGGCAGCTCACGCGGGAGATTGGAGCTCCGCGCAGCGCTGCTTCGAGGAGGCCCGCGCCATAAATTCGAACTACGATGTGGCGCTTGCTGGGCTGGGGTTGTGTGCCTCGATTAAGGGTGATCGCGAGAAAGCGTGGGGCCTCTACCTGCGAGCCACACAGATTAACTGTGAAAATCTTCGCGCGCTGCTCGGGCTTATTGAACTTGGCTATCCCCTGGATCGTCTGTTGGATGTTAAAAAAGCGCTTGAGGCGTATCTTGAACTGCACCCGGCAGACCTTGAATTCGTCTATGCCTTGGCGGGTTGTTGCTATGCTCAGGGCTACTATCAAGAGGCGATGCAGGCTGTTGATAGGATCGAACTCTTTTCGCCGAAACATGTCGGAGCAGGTGAGCTTAGGGAGCTGATCCGTAGTAAGGTGAGCGCGCCGCGAGCTATGCAGAGCGAGAGGCGCTGAGGAGGTAGTTTGATGACTGACGGGAGCCTCTGAAAAGCCCAACTGCGGTGTTTTTCTCGCCGCTCTCGCTGTACTTGTTGTGTGAACACATTGGGGTTACACAACGAGAGCAGCGAGAGAATTGAATTTTTCAGAGACTTCTTAGGTCAAGCCAGGTAGGATGGATTACTATCGATTACGCAGATGAATATTCTTATTTTAAACCAGGACTGGTTTGCCGTTGAGCTGCGCGAGATGGGGCATCATGTCGTGACCGCAGGCCTAGCCGATCACCTCGATATCAAAATTGATGGTCCGCTGCTGCACATCGATAGTGTTATAAAAAATGCCATGCCGCAGCACTCACCTGATGTTATTATCGTCCTTGACAACAGTGCACCAATTGTTTTTCTAGGGCTAGATGAAACTGAGGTGCCGACAATCTTCTATTCGGTCGACACGCACCACCATGTTGAGCTGCACAAGTATCTGGCCAATCTATTTGATTATACGCTCATTGCCCAGAAGGACTATCTTCCAGACTTTGAGGCCATTGGTCACCATCCGGAATGGATGCCGCTATGGGCCTCGCGCCACATTGAGCCGAGCAATGATAAGCGTTACCAAGCGGTTTTTGTGGGAACCCTCAATGCTAAGTTAAATCCCGACAGGGTGCGGTTCTTTGATGCTCTTAAAGAAAAGGCCCCAGTTCATGTGCAGACGGGTAATTTCTGGGAGCTCTTTCCGCATGCGGAGGTCGTGGTTAATCAGACTGTGAAGGGTGACCTCAACTTTCGTGTTTTTGAAGCGATGATGTCCGGCGCGGTCTTGCTCACAGAAGCTTCGCCTAATGGACTGCTTGAGCTGTTTCGGGAAGGGGAGCATCTGGTCACGTATCCGAAAAATGACGTCGATCAAGCGGCCGAGATTATTCGTGGGCTGCTTGCTGACCCGGCGCGCTGTCGTGCGATTGGGGCGAGCGGCAGAGCAGAGATTCTGGCGCGCCACACCGTGCATCAACGGGCCCAGCGCATCGATCAGATAGTTCGGACGGTTAAAAAAAAGCGATCACCTCAGAAATTATACTCGACGATGCTCAATTTTGCCTCATTGGCGCTCAAGATGGAGGGCATTGATACGAGGTTGGCAGGACGAACTTTTCTGGCGGCGCTTAAGGCCGCAGATTATGCCGTAAAGGAAGACGAGCCACTCAATGAAGAGTTAGCCTGCTTTGTGGTCCTCTCGTGTATTAACTACGAAAGGGTTATAAACTCTGGCGCGGCAGAGGCACTATTAGAGGAGATTGGGCAGCGGCATCCAAATCTGGAGGCGATTGGCCTGGCGCGTATACGGATCCTACTTAATAGTGGCAGACGCAATGAAGCAGAGGTGCTGGCTCGTGCGTTGTCAGCGGACGACGTCTATGATACTTTTTGCAGGAGCGATCTGTTCGTGGAAAGCCTTCTCTCTTTGCCGTTTAAATAGTCTTTGTCTAAATAGTCTCTGTCCGTAACGGGGGAAAATGGGACGCTCTACCCTTTTTGTAGAAGTTCCAGCTTTACTGCGGGAACTTCTACAAAAAGGGTAGAGTGAAGTCTGAATTGCCGGACAGTCACTCTCTGGGTGTTTTATGGCGATGATTTGTTTGCGTTGTGGGGCAGAGTTTGAGGGGCAGCGAGCCCTCTGCAATAATTGCTTTGCTGCCAAGCAGGCCGAGCCCAGTCCAGAGGAGGTAATGTTTCCTAAAAAGGAGCCGATACGTTTACGGGCGATGTTTAAAGATACTCGTGTATTCATTTTCTGTGTTGTGGTTTCGCTCCTTTTGCTCTTCCTTCTCTACGCGCAATTAACTGGGGATCTGCTCGGGTCAAAGCTCCCCGCGGTATTTATGCCATCATCGGGGGCTGTTCAAGCCTACAATCCCTGCGAAGGTAAGAATTTGTGCCTTGTTGTCTTTGTCAGCTCGGCTGACAGTGCTTCTGCGCTGCGTGTAAGAGATGTCGCCACCGCTTTGGATTATAACTCTCATGTTGGTCTACAGGTTGTCGTCGGCATGGATCGTCCGGAGATTATGGTTCAATCTGCCAATATGATCGGCAATAACATCTCTCTCGACAATGTCGGTGAGTTTGCTCATAAGGCAAGTCCAGGTGTACCGCCGTTTTGGTGGCTGCTGAACACTCAGCGGGAGATCCTCGTCAGTTTCTCCGGCGTGCCCCCAATGGCAGAAACGCCGCAAGCGGCATTGCAGAAGTTCGCCAGCGAGAAATTTGGAAGATATGCGGGGTCCTTCAAATAGGTTCTGTCCTTGCGGACAGAACCTGGCTGGTATCCGCTTTTCAGATGCGTAGCCCTTTCCTCTTGGAGCCTGCGACATTGTAGTCGCACCAAACAACCGCACTTACAGCCTCACGAGACAGAAACGGATGATGCGAAGTTAAAATTGTAGCCCTTCAAAAACACCCACGCGAGCATTGGCCATTTGTTGCACTTGGCCTTTGAGAGATTCCCATTCGTCTGGCCGAATTTGTGCTTTTCCGTGCTCAAGTTGAGCTATAATGTCCTGCTGCAACTCCTCCACACTTCTAGTTTCATCCGGCGCACGGGAGAGCTTGGACAATGCCTCGGATTGAAGACGGAATCCCTTAACTCTCCATAAACTTTCTAGTCTTATCCACGGCGCTTGGGAAAGAGCGGTAAGAGCTTCTGCCTCCGAAGAGCCTGTTGCATTCGAATCAGTTAGATACTGCGCCTGGGCATGCCTCTGGACGCATGTAGCCCAAAGCCGCATTGAAAATGGCCCTGTCTGATCTCGCTGGTGCTTTACAATCGCCTCAGTGACTGCGTTGTCCTTAGACCCTTTTACAAGGTACTGAAATAGCTCTTCCTTCGTTCCTGCGTGCGAGCTTGGGTCACCTGGATCGAACGAAAGCTTGGAAAGTACTTCGATTTGGCCACTTCTTGTATTAATATCACCAAAAAAGAGTACGGATATATATTTTGCCGCGCGGACAATGGCGAGCTGAGTTGGCGGAGATGGATTAGATTCGAGCAGCCGACCTACTTGGAAACTCCCCATGCCAGATATTGAGGCATAGTTGACACCATCGTCGGGAAACAGATAGGCAAAGGGGCCCGTCTTTCTCGAAAAGTGTACCTCGATCGCTTCTCGTAGACCAGGTTCATCCGTCCAGCCTCGTTCCGCGATGGCCTTCAATAGTCGCTCTTTTTCCTCTTGTGCGCTGTCCGCCGAACTGGGGTCAATTAGCAATTTTGGCAGCGCGGCATGAAGTACCGCTGAGCTGGTAATGAGGTCAAAGCGAAGTTCAGCTATATAGAGCCTGTCCGGAAACAGCGAAAGCGCGATAGGACGGGAGAAATAAGTGAAATAGTAGAGTAGTATACGTGGCCAATTTCGAGGTTAAGCCCGAAAGAGGCACGCTATAATAGCGCCGACTAGTGAATTTTGAG
>CAIXSY010000066.1 GCA_903922175.1 uncultured delta proteobacterium
AACTTGACACCTTTATTAATTAACAGGGCCTAAGCCTAAGCCAGAACGCTGGGGCCACCAGTTTGCTGGATAGTTTGGCGGCTTGTGTCTTTTGCCTAATCCGGAGCATTGGCTAGGGCCATTGGCCCATCGCTCTAGTGGCTACTCTATGCGAAGAGAATGTTCTTGCCTTTCGCCAAAGGCGAACTAAGATCACGCAGAGTTGGGAGGAAGAGCTGTGCCTAATTTAGAACAGCGCTATAGAAATGTAGCTGTTTCTTTCACGAGCAATCAACTAGTTAGGGCAGAATGCGGGACTAAATCCCTAAGGCAGTATTCGTGCCTAGATTCTATTTTAGCCGCTAATGTCCGATTATAATGATGCAAAATCGTAATGCGCCCAAGAATCGGCTCAGCTCAACAAAGTGTTGAACCGCCGCTTGGAGATCTATGCTCGAAATTTGCTCCGTTGGCGGCGGTCCAACACTAAATGTTCCCTACACTTATTGAGCAGATACAAGATTTTACCCTAAGCTATTGAACAGTTACCATTTTACATTGCCAACTCACAGGGATGGTTGTAATTTCTTTAAGCAGTGTAGTCGCCTTGCCTGGCAAATTATTGCGTCTGTACGGTCATTTATTTTGTTTCCGATCGAGTCAGCGGAAACTAGTTAAAGGTTAGCGAGCGTATGAAGATTCTAGTCGCACTCAAGCGCGTTCCGGATTACGAAGCGAAGATAAAGATCAAGCCTGATGCTTCGGGGATCGAGACCGACGGCGTGAAATGGATCATTAACCCCTTTGACGAGATCGCAGTCGAAGAGGCCATTCGCCTTAAGCAGGCAGGGCAGGTCACGGAGGTTGTGGTCGTTGGGATCGGCCCGAGTGATGTGGCAACGCAACTGCGCTATGCCATGGCGATGGGGGCCGATAGCGCTATCTTGGTTAAGTATGAGGGGCCGATTGACTCTGATCTTGCCTCACGAGTCCTGGCTGCGATTTACGCAAAGAGTACGTACTCTTTGGTTATTATGGGGAAACAGGCGATCGACTCTGATTCCGGCCAAACCGCGCAGCTTCTCGCGGCTCGTTTGGGTATCGCCCAAGCTTGTTGTGCCTCTAAGGTTGAGATCGACGCTCAAAGCGCAACGGTCAAGCGTGAGATCGACGGAGGGCTAGAGGTCCTCAATCTCCCCTTGCCGTGCGTCGTCTCAACTGACCTGCGATTGAACACTCCGCGCTACGCATCTGCTCCGAATATCATGAAAGCGAAGAAGAAGCCGATTGAGGAGTTGGGCCTCGCCGATTTGGGAGTAGATCCAGCGCTTAAGCTTAAGGTTTTGCGGCTCGCCGCTCTTGTGAAGCGCAAAGCGGGGAGGAAGGTGGAGAGTGTGGAGGCTCTGGTCAAGGCGCTGCACGAGGAAGCTAAGGTAATTTAGTACAGAGTGTAGGTGAGACGGTTTCGCTTATGGGGAATGTTCTAGTTTTTGTACAACACGTCGAGGGGAAGCTGCTCAAGTCAACCCTCGCTGCCTTTAGTGCCGCTGAAGAGTTGCGCCGATGTTGGGGCAAGGCTGGCATCGTTGGCGTCTGTCTTGGAAAGGGTGCGGCTGTAGCAGCCAATGATGCTCTTGGCTTCGGCGTCGTGCAGGTGCTTTTTTCTGAGGATCCCGCACTTGAACGGTACTTAGCAAGCACGTATGCGCAGGCGGTCCACGCAGCGATGGATCGGGGTGGATGTGATATCCTAGTCGCAGCTGCTACGAGCACGACTAAAGATCTTTTGCCGCGAGTTGCCGTGCTGGCGGATGCCGGTCAGGCCTCGGACGTTATCGCCATAAATGCTGATGGAAGCCTTAAGCGCCCGATGTATGCCGGGAATGTACTGGCAGATGTCGAGATTACGACGACGCGTAAGGTCGTCACGGTTCGCGCCACAGCCTTTGCCGTTGCGCTAAAGGGCGCTGCCTCCGGATCCGTAGCTGAGTTGGCGTTGTCATTGGATCTTAGCCGTTGTGGTAAGGTCGTGGCTTATGAGATTTCAAAGAGGGAGCGCCCCGAACTTGCCGATGCCGATATTGTGGTTAGTGGCGGACGTGCCCTTCGCTCGGCAGAGAGTTTTCAAGAAGTGCTCTTCCCTCTTGCCGATGAGCTCAAGGCTGCACTTGGGGCCTCGCGACAAGCGGTCGACTCCGGCTACGCCCCCAACGATTGGCAGGTGGGGCAAACTGGGAAGATCGTCGCCCCAAATTTGTATATCGCGGTTGGTATATCCGGAGCTATTCAGCACCTTGCGGGGATGAAGGATTCCAAGGTGATTGTGGCGATTAATAAGGATCCCGATGCTCCTATCTTCGAGGTGGCAGATTATGGTTTGGTGGCCGACCTGTTTGAGGCGGTGCCGCGGCTTGTTGAGGAGATTAAGAAGAGCAGGTGATAGTTAGCCACGGCTGATTTTGTGATTCTGAGTAGTTAGTTTCTAATGTAGGGAGAGTGAGTATGGGGACGAACGAGAAGCGACGACGGGCACTATATCGTGAGTCGATAATCTTAGTCATCGGCTTGTTCGTCATCGGTGCCGGGCTTTATTCGTATTTTAGTACAAGCACTGAGGCTGCGTTGTTGCGTGCTGCCTTCGTTAATGGGAGCGTGCAAACAGCGACGCTGAAGTTGAAAGTAGTCGAGAGCGAAGTCGATCGCAGAAAGGGGCTTATGTACGAACGTCAGATGCCACTCGATCGTGGCATGCTTTTTGTCTTTAAAACGGATGCCGTGCAAAGTTTCTGGATGAAGGACACGCTTATCCCGCTGGATATGATCTTTCTGGATAAAGATATGAAGGTAGTCGGTATGCTCGAGAACGTTCCCGTGCTCAACACCGAGCCGCGCAGAGTCGAGAGCCCCAGCCGTTATGTGCTAGAGGTCAACGGCGGAGTTGGCAGTAAGCTGGGGGTTAAGACGGGGAGTGTGTTGAAGATCCTCGCCGGCAGCCTGTCGGGCTATCACTAGCGAGGCCCAGCCTCAGACCGACGAGCGTTGATCTGGTATCGGCTCTCTCCGTCTCTCGCCGCAAGGTGTTTTACCAACCTCCAGACCTCGGCTCGGCGAGAGCGGAGACGGGGGCGATCTGAAGTCAGTTTTCTGCTGACTGCATCCGATGCAGCTACAGCCGCGGCCCACGGCCTTAGAATAGCCTGACATTCTCTGACCGACCCAAAGGCCATATGGAATAATCTTTTCTGGTCAGCTTTCGTCCCGCGCCCACGTCCTTCAGCCAGATTCAAAACGATGCTCGATGCCGCTCTGTCTACGTAGCAGCGCGTATT
>CAIXSY010000067.1 GCA_903922175.1 uncultured delta proteobacterium
CATTCACTTGAAAAACTGACCGCGACGGCCTCTGCTGCCGTCTGTTTCGTCCCGTCGCGGGTGATTTTATTAATTTCTTGCCTATTTTCACCTCAAGGAAAGTAGCTTTTCGAAAACAGGGTCTTTCCGGACAGGCTCTAAGTAACAACTGAAGCATTTTGCTTCGGTATGCAGATATGTGGATATGGCCGCAGTTTTGCCCGGGCTTGCCCGTGATAAGCAGGAATCCACACCTGCTCTTGTTTCAAGCGATCTGCCGCATCGCGCCGACGATCTTTGGAAAGCCGCCAAGGATGTTGCAGAGCAGAAAGCGAATTCTTCGACTCGTGCTCAAGCTAAAAGCGAAATAGTGGATCTTGTCTCTTTTAAGACACTGCTTGAGGCGCCGCGCAAAAATGACACTCAGTTCTACGCCCTGCTTGAACGCGGACTGTGCTGCACGGACAAAGAAATTCGTGAGCATGCCTTGGCCCTCAGCGCCGATCTCATGGCCAATGAATGTTCCCACTCTTTCCAAAAGATAATTGTCAGGCTGATCCAAGACGACTCGCTTGATTTAAAGTTTCGCGGCGTCTTAGTTGATAATCTTTCGAAGAGTATTGCTGATGTCGGTGGACGTGAGCAGCTAAGCGACCTGCTTAATTGTTTTAGAAAAGAGTCAGATGCGCAGCTTAGAGGCAAACTCTTCACGATACTAGCCAAGCAGTCTGGAATTCAGCTGGAACAGGTTTTGTGCGAGGAGATCTGCAGTACCCGAGATCCCAAGGTTAAAAGCGACCTATTCGCCTTGGCGGCGAAACCACTCGCCAGCGCGCCGTTTACAGAGATGGCGCATGAATTCGCGCGCACTCCAACCGAGGAATCACTGCGCGTCAATGCCCTGAAATATCTCGCTGCTCAAAGTGCCCCGTCCTATGACTCCTTAAGCCGTGATCTGATTAACGATCCAAATGTATCACTCTGTGCCAAGGCTCGATTGTTGCCCACTCTAAGCCAAGAATTAGTCCAGCAGATGAGTTTTCAGTTTAAAAAGCCTAACAATGGCCCCCAGTTTTCAATGCCCAATATTGTTGGATTGCTAAAGAAAGAGAGCACAGCGCCGGCTCAAATAGACCTGATTAACGCGCTCGATCAGATGTTTTTCAAGCCCGATCAGTACAGCACGACGGTCGATCAAAGGCTTAATTGCCAACAATCGCTAGAGCGCTTTACGGGACGAGAAGCCGATCCGGCGGTTAAATCAGCTGCTTTCAAACTAATGCTCCGTATCGGCTTTAGAAACGGGGAGTTTTCTCAGGCTGGCGCTTACAAAATATTCTCGGCTATCGGCCCGAGTAGCGCCGAAGAGATCGAGGTGAAACGTAAAGACGATGGCACCATTGATATCTTTATTAAGTTTGACTGCGGAACTTACCAAGCACGTCTCGACACCAACCGTCATCTGATAGAGCAAGCATTTGCGGTGTAGGGATGGGGCTTGCCTGAGACCGATGAGTGTTGAAACGACCTGCGCTTCTGTAATCTGCTCTCTCCGTCTCTCGCCGCAAGGTGTTTCACTAACCTCCAGACATCGGCTCGGCGAGAGTCGAGACGGGAGCGCTCCGCCGTCAGCGTTCTGATGACTGCACCAGATGCAGCTACGGTCCTTCGCTCGTGCCTATCCGCGGAAATGCCCTTTGGGGAGAGGAGCTGCGCTCAATGCTCTCTCGTGCACGTGTTCGAATTATTAAAATGCACCACATCACCTCAGAACCCATCGTTTAGCGCCCGTCGTACCAGCCTCCACGGCCATGCCCTTCGTTTCTATTACGATCGCTTTGGTGATCCTGATGCCGAGGGCGATCATCATAGCCATGATCATGACGCGAATCGGAATGGTGATGCACGCAGCCTAGACTAAGAACACAGAGCACAAGCAAAATTATCTTTTTCATATAATCCCTTCACCGTTTATAGACTGTCCTGAATTGACAGCACGCAAGATAGACGTTGGTGGTAGGACTATGGTTTACTCGCTAAGTAAATTATCTTGCGTCGAATAAATGTACCGCCCAGAGCGTCTGAGCTCTGCGCCCAGGTTCTACCTGACCGTACATGGCTCAAGGCCTGGTGCGCACACTACGCCAAGGGCACACGGTCCGACGTATCTTGTTGATCGGGAAAGGACGCGCGAAGCTCCTCGATGTCTTGATCCTCAAGGGTTAGACGAGCGCCTTCGATGTTTTCGATCAACGGAAGCTCGAATCCGCTGGCGAGACGTTTTGTAGGAATAGCTCTTGCGGTGCTCATTAATACTTCCCCTCGGATTAGATCTGTCCCTGGAATCTACGTGAAAGTTGGGGCAAATGTCTAGCGAGGCTCTGCCTCAGACCGACGAGCGTTGATCTGTAATCTGCTTTCTCCGTCTCTCGCCGCAAGGTGTTTCACTAACCTCCAGACCTCGGCTCAGCGAGAGCCGAGACGGGAGAGATCTGCTTTCCGCTGACTGCATCTGATGCAGCTGCAGCTTTCGGCCGCAGCCCACGGCCTTAGCCATCTTGTTCTACGTAGCATTTGCCGCAGCCTGTCTCGCCATAGCTAACGTCAGCTAACTTGACGGCATCAGCAACCAGCTTACGGCTAACGGCAACCGAGAGCAGAAACGGCAACAGAAACTGACTAAAAAAACGGGCGGAGCCTCGGCTCTAGGTGTGGCCATAAAAGCTCAGTAGCCAGAGTTGCGCGCAGCGCAACTCTAGGAGAGCAACCCCTTCCCCGTAATTCGTTGCTGCTTGCTACCGGCCTCAAGGAAGCCCTTCTTAGACTGCGGAGTATGGAGTTCGTTGCGTGTCGTTACCAGGTGTAAGGTCCGCTGCATAATGCGCTGGAAGACAGGTGCGGCAAGCGTACCTCCATAAATGGTCTTGGCATGCGGTTCATCAATCACCACCATCAGGGTCAACGACTGCTTAATGCCCAAACTTGAAGCATCAGCAAAACCAACGAAGGATGCTACGTACGACCCGGCGGCGTAGCCCTTGCCGTCTTTGCGGGCCTTCTGCGCCGTGCCGGTTTTACCACCGATTCGAACCCCTTCGATCCCTGCTTTGCCACCCGTGCCATGTTGATCTTCAACGACACCGTAGAGCATCTCACGCACCGTGGCTGCCGTTTCTTCAGAGATCACGCGATGCGACTGGTAGTCATCACTACGATCAACGATGCTCAACGTCGGCAGGCGTCCGCCATTAGCGATCGCCGCCATCGCTCGCACCATCTGTAACGGTGTCACTGCCACCCCCTGCCCGAATGAATGCGTGGCCACGTCAACCTGTGCCCAGGTGTTGACGTTGCGCAAAATGCCACCACTCTCGCCGGGCAATCCCAGCCCCGTGCTCTGTCCGAAACCAAATGCACGCAGATAGCGGTACAGACGGTCCGCCCCAAGGCGGATGCCAACCTTAGTCATACCAATATTCGAGGAGCGAACAACCACGTCAAAGAACGGAATCGCCGCTGAAGGATGCACATCCTTGATCACGTGATGCGCAAAGGAAAACTGCCCACGTTCACAGTCGATGATATCTTCAGGCCGTACGACCTTCTCCTGCAACGCTGCAGCGGCAACTATCGGTTTCATCACTGAACCGGGCTCGAAAACGGTTTCGACCATCAGGTTTTTAAGCTGATTTTTGTCACCAACCTGACCGGCGTTTAGATTAACGAGTGGTGCCTGGCTCATCGCCAAAACTTCGCCTGTATCAGAATCGATGAGAATGCCCAAGGCGGAATCGGCATTGGCAGCCTTGCGCCCAGCTTCAAGCTCCTCGTCGACAATCAGCTGCATCCCCGCATCAACGGTCAAACGGATCGGCTTTCCCTTGGGCAGCTCGAAGTCGCCCGTGGCATTCGAAATCCGAATGAAATTACCGAGAGCATCACGCGCAGCGCGGGTGTTGATCTGCTCACCATGAAGCTGTCCTTCGTAAACGCTCTCAATACCCGAGAGCCCGACGCCATCGATACCAACCTTGCCGATCAGCGTGCTTGCCGCCTCGTTAAACGGATAGACTCGCTTAGCCTCCATCACCGCCCCAACGCCGGGAATTTTAAGGGCCACAACCTGGTCTCCGAGAGCACGAGGAATTTGACGTTGAATCCAGACAAAGGGCTTATTCTGTTCAAGCTTCACTTGAACGTCGTGCTCGGGAAGATGCAGCACGCCCGCTATCTTAAGCGCAGCATCGTGGCGATCAAGAACCTGGCGTGGGCGTACGTAAATGGACTGCGCCGGGACAGAGATAGCCAGCAGCTTGTCGCCGCGATCGAGGATCTGGCCACGTTCGGAGGAGAGACGCAGCTCAGCGAAATGCTGCTTGAGCGCCCAATCCTGCCAGCGATCGAAGTCGGCGACCTGTAGGCTATACAGACGAGAAAAAATGGCTCCGCACCAGAGCAGCGCAAAGAGCACGAGAACGAGAAGGCGAAGCCGCCGGCTCTTTGGAGCGACTATCTCTTCTGGGCTTACTCTTTGCTTAGCGTAATCGTGCATGATGTACGACATTCGTATTCTCCCTAATAACGAAGCTTTTTAGCCTGTGCCACGTTGAGCGGCGCTAATCCAAGACCACGCGCGGCGCGGGTAAGGCTGTCCGGACGCAGCATCAACGAACGCTGGAGCTCAAGCTCGCGGCGCTGCATGTCAAGCTCTATCGTACGGCTGCGCTCCTGAGCCAGGGCATAGCCAACTTGAGTGCCATTAATCTTGAGCGTCACCCGAGTTACAAGCGCGGCCAACAACAAAAGCGCTGCGAGCAGGTGAAACTTGAGAAACACTGTACTCTCGCGCCTACAGGCGTACACCGATTGATACTCTAAACAGATTGCCATCCCGCCTCCCTACTCAAGCTACTCAAACTGAAATACTCGTAAGCGCGCACTGCGCGCGCTTGGATTTTCTAAAATCTCCTGCTCCGACGCCGAAATTGGCTTACGTGAGAGCGCCTTACCAAGCACCTCAGGTCGTTTCGCCCCGGGCCATAAGGCTGAAAAGTCAGCACCTTCCCAAGCGCGCATCGTCGCCGTAACGGCGCGATCTTCCAGCGAATGAAACGTGATCACTGAAAACCTGGCGCTCTTCTTGACGAGTCGTGGGGCGACACCCATCAGATCCTCTATCTGCTGCAACTCACGGTTGACCGCCATACGCAATGCTTGAAAAACAACAGTAGCCGGATGAACATCCTTCTTCCGTGACGGGACCTTAGCCACGACATCCGCCAGCTCCTTGGCACTTGTCAGAGGGCGATGTTTCACGATAGTACGCGCAATCGCCTTAGCTTCATTCCCCACACCACCTTGGCGCAAAACGACAAAGAGCTCGTGTTCAGAGATGGTATTAAGAAATTCGGCTGCGCTTTGGCCCTCCTCTTCATCCATGCGCATATCAAGGGCTGCAATATCGCCAAACGAAAAGCCGCGGCTCTCCTGTAACTGATCCGTGGAGAGCCCGAGATCGGCGAGCATACCGTCAAAGCGCTGCCCAAGATCGAGATCATCTAGCGTAGAGAAGCTCCCGTGAAGAATCGTAAGGCGTGAGGCATAGGTCGAAAGAGCGCCGCGGGCGCGTTCAATCGCACGCAGATCGCGATCAATAGCCGTCACGCGATTAGCGGGGTTTGCTTCAAGCAGGGCTCGCGTATGGCCGCCGCCGCCAAGCGTGCAGTCGAGGAAATCGCCACCTTCAGCGGCGCGAAGCGACGTCAGCACCTCCGCCACCATCACCGGAATATGCACCGAAGCGCTGCTCACCACGCCCCCCCACTAATGACCGCAGAACAGTTTTGAATCTCCCCGGAGAGCACATCGCGCACACCGCAGGCAACCCCAACGTCAGTGCCGCCATCCGCATTAGGCCGCAGGACGACGCGCACATGTACCTGCGAAGCCGAGCAATCCGCGCCATTGACCGAGACTGAAACGCGGTAGGTCTCACTCCTAAACGGAAGTTCCTCGCTACTGACCAAATATTCCTCTTCCATGAGGGTCTCCCTAGTTAAAGCTCGTGTTAAATATCGATGTCCGAGAAGGCATCCGGGTTCTCCATCAGGGCCTGCTCCGCCGCGGCGAAGATCACCTCCCACACCCGCTTATCCCAGATCCGAAATCCATGAATCGATGAGGTAAAGGTCACCTCCTTTTCAACTCCTGCATAGATGCGCAGGTGCTGCGGCAAAAGAATTCTGCCATTTGAGTCAATCGAGCACTCAGCCGCGCGACTTAGGTAAAAATTTTCCAGCTTCTGTAATTTAGTATTGAAACGGCTCTTGGCTCGAAGCTTCTCCTCGAACTCGACCCAGGCTCGAAGCCCGAAGCCCTCAAGACAGCGCGCCCCCTCAGAGATGTAGTTGGTTAGAACCACGCTGGCATCACCACTAGCCACAAGCGCCCGTCGAAAATCAACCGGCAGACTAACGCGCCCCTTCTCGTCGATGGCGTGAATAAAATTCCCACGAAAAGACGGATGCTTTGACGGCTGCGAAGCCGAGCCCTGCCCAGGCTCTGCATCTTGCTGCTCTCCGATCTCGTCTCGCGTCACCACAGATTACTCCAGACCCCCAAGAGAAATGGCACAAAACACCACCAGCCCCCACAATCCCCCACATGCTCCCCCTTTCTACACGCAAAAACGCCACTCAACAAGAGAGGAATCGTCGCAACTTACTGAAATGACTGTTTATTTTAAGACACTTAAAGCAATGGCGCTGATAAACACTAGTAATAGCTATAGGTTAGCTGCAGGTACTTGGACTGGCTAAATAAAAAAATAAGTGTTCATGGGAATCGATCAGTTGCACCTCGTCTGTCCTCTTTTTGATAGCGAAGGGCTTGTCGGAGAAAAGATTGCAAGCTTTGCCTTCGATCAGGGCAAATTAAAAAATATCGAACCGAAGGCAACCCATATATTTCTTTATCACTCAAAGGACGATCCGGTCGTTCCTTTTAGTCACTCAAGGAAATATTCGAGTCATCTAAAAAAAGCTAACCAAACACATTTGAAATTTGGGAAAAAACAACAGCTTCCGATGGGACACGAGTCTTCAATGCATTTTGGACAAACCTTCGGCTTGACTCTGTTTTTTTAAATGTGTTTGGCTATGTTGTCTCTCCGGGGGTAGAAACTTCTTTGAATTTGACCATAGAGGGCATTTTGACCAGCCGGCATTTATGGAGATACTGCAGGTTATTCAGGAGCATCTGCATACCGTCCGCTAAAAGACTTGGCTCGAAAAGCGCATTTATGGCGGACGGAGGAGCGCGCTTGCGCGCGCTCCTAGCCCACCTTCGGTGCGAGAACCTTCTGCTAAACTTCATCCTGACAAGCCAATCGACGTGTCATTGAAAACAGCCTAAAAAATGAGGGGGGAGTAATTGGCAAATAGGTATAATCGTTCAAGATTATTACGCCCCAATTGTTTCTAAGCCACATCTGCTTGCTGGGCGATCGCTCGCCCACCACATTTGGCGATCTCCTCCAACGTCTTCTGCGCCGCAGATTCGTCGGTAACATAATTGACGACTACCGAGGCTCCCTCCGCTGCAAGGGCCAAGGCCGTGGTACGGCCGATACCTCTACTCGCGCCGGTAACGATAGCGACGTTGTCCTTAAATCGCGTCATGGGGAGACTCCGTACAGATGAATTTGGGAAGGTGGACAGTGAATCACGTTTTGCGCATTGTAGCACCTGGCCTTCGGTCAGGAGTAGGCACAATTTTATCCGAGCAAAACTTTACGTGCGCCTTAACCGCTGGGGGTGCTGTAAAATTAGACGACGTTCTGACAGCCACAAACGGCTGAGGCCGTCGGCCACGCCCGCAGCTGATGCAGCCGGCAGAAACCTGACCGCAGATCGCCGACAAGTCAGTTATAAGGTAAACCTTAGAAAGGTCCTGCTAAATCTAAAATAGGCTTTATAATAGTACCATGAGACGATACCTCACCGACTCCATCAATAAAGACCTTCCTCGAAAGGCAATCCTTTTGAGGTAAAGACAAGCGATGAGAGTCCGTCAACATCCTTGAGATATCTGACCGAGAAAGTATCTCCCAGGCAGGAGTTGATGCCAGTCTTGCGAAACCGCTCAATGAGCGAATGCTCTTTGACTTCATCGAATCGCTTCAACACGCAGGGACAGCCCACCACATCGACGCATCCGTGGTAGAGGCAACTCCGGCAGCGGCCGCGGCCGCCTTCGATGCCGTTGCTTTGCAAAATTCCATGCGTAGAAACCAGTCTATGATCGCCGAGGTCGTCGACGCCTTTCTCGGCGAGCACCAGAAACTCCGATCCAACCTCGACGAAGCCCTGACTCGTGGGGACAGCGAAGCCCTGCGACGCGCAGCGCACGCGATCAAAGGCTCATGCCGCATCTGCTTTGCGGCGACAGCCGCAGAATTGGCCGAGACGCTTGAATCAAAAGCGACTTCGGCTATTACGCCAGACACTCAGGGGCTGGCCGACAACCTCAGAAGCGCCCTAGAGCGCACGACAAACGAGCTGCGTGCATGGCGGGGCAACGCTAAAGTATCTTCATAACCCCCAAAAGCGCCCGCCTCCTATGCTGCGGCTCCCGGAAGATGAACCCATCTCGCTTTCTTTCGGATCTATCCGGATAGGTGTGAAGCACCTGCTTAACCTGTTTACGATCGTAAATTAACACAAGATCGAGCCTTATAGGTGAACGACCAAATTTAGGCGGCCAAGTAAAGAAGGGTTCAATAAACAATGCCATCATTTTCGTTCTCAGACCGACTCTAAAGTCTAAAGCAAAAAAATCGATTAGCTTCTTTTCATTGTTGGCATATCGGTCCCCTTGCCTTCGAGGCGAGTAGCGATCGGTGCCAATCCGCTTGATGATGCGAACAAGCTCATTAAGGGTCTTGCCTCTATGATCCTTTGAACTTAAACAACGCAGAGCTATGGATCTCCCCAAAAAGTAGCGCTTCAACTTGCGATCGATCTTATCCCCTATAGCTTCCCAGTCCGGTTTTGATCGAACCTGATATTCAGGGACAGTAATTTGATAGACCGGGATCCTCGGCATTGGAACACCACACGTTCAATTTTAAATCCGAACCAACCTGACGCGTAACTAGTCAGTACCTTAGCATTACATGCAGCTGGTTTCACACGGAGATCCACAGAGGTCTCACAGAGTTCCACAGGAGGCTGCGTGGTGGGGCCCAGCACTATTCCCTCCGTGTAACTCCGTGAAACCTCTGTGGATCTCCGTGTAAAACATAGCGATTATTGCGCCTCTTCCCATGGCGCTGCCCCTCGTACTTTCTCTCACACACCGAGCGGTAACTCACCAGCCTCTTCGTTAATTTGTGCGCAGTCACTGAGGGAAGTGGTGGGGGTGGGTGCTACAGGCCATTAATTCCAATCAATTTGAGCGATTGCAAGTTGGTTTAGCTCTTCATCACTAAGGAAGTCTTGCGCCTTCTTAAGAAGAAGCTTCGTTTTATATCGGGCAGGTTGGTAAGGTTGACGACGTTCGCTTTCACTTAACGTGACCTCCTCGGCTTCACGCTCCTCCCAATAGTGCTCATCTGCATAGGCAAGAGCCTCCCTCAGTAACTGCTCCTTTTCCTTAGAAAGCGAAAGCTTCTTACTCAAATAGAAGAGTCGCTTTTCCGAACGGTCAGCCTCCCGGGCGTGATACTCTTCCATTTCAACAGCATTAAGCTTCTCGTATGTATCCGGAGACAAGACACTCGCCAATTCGTCACTATTCATTGAGTATGAAAGCCCCGTTTCGCCGCTTATTCGATTACCGGCGGTAGCTTTCAAAAGCTTCGTACGCATGAGATCTCGAAGCCGCCCCTCCTCGGTTTGAGTAAGCTTAACCTTTCCCCGATATTCGTTAAGTTGCCTCTCTTCAAACGAATCGATTCTCTCCCTCTCCGACGCCGTAAGTGTATCGTAACTTAAATCAGATGATGCATGTTGCTTAGGAGGGCTTCTTCTTTCTTCCTGCTTCTCTAACTCGGGGGAAGGGAAAACAACGTGGGCTGAATTAGGCTTAACACGGCCCAACTCATCCTTAAGTTCTGCGATCTCCTTGTCTTTTAAGGCAAGTAGACTCTGCAACGAGGAGAGTTGCACACCATACGAAACATAGCCACATATTGCTGCAAGCCCAATTAAGACGACAAACAACACGGCGCATGCCTTTCTTGTAACAAATATCATTTCACCCCCCTCATTTTCCTCAAGGACCACGCGAAAACACACGAATCAGTGCGAGAAAAATCCAGCATTGCGCGCCAGCGCAATGCTGCTATTCAACCGTCACACTCTTCGCCAAATTCCTGGGCAGGTCGACGTCGGTGCCTTTAAACACGGCCACATGGTAGGCCAAGAGCTGCAAGGGCAGAGTCAGGATGATCGGACTCATGAATTCAGAGAGAAAGGGCAGCTCGACCACGGTATCGCACACCCCTTGGAGGGCTTTGTGCCCGGCAACGTCGGTGATGGCGATTATCTTACCGTTACGCGACTCGACTTCGCGCAGATTGGAGAGAGTTTTGTCGAACATCAGATCCGATCGCTGTAGGACGACCACCACAGGCATATTCTCATCGATCAGCGCTATCGGCCCGTGCTTCATCTCCCCTGCCGGGTACCCCTCGGCATGAATATAGGAGATCTCTTTTAGTTTAATCGCCCCTTCGAGAGCGATCGGGTAACAGATACCACGTCCCAAGAAGAGAAAATCGCGCGCCTTGGCGAATTTTTTGGCAGCCGCTTCGATCTGAGAATCACAGCGCAGAGCCTCGCTAAACACCTTGGGCAGATGCATCAGACTCTCGACACAGCCGCGCATAACCTCCGGCTGCAGCGTGCCACGCAGGGCCCCGAAGCGCAGCGCCAGGAGATGCAGCGCCACAAGCTGGGTCGTAAACGCCTTGGTCGAAGCGACACTAATCTCCGGTCCAGCGTTGGTATAGATCACATCCTTGACCTTGCGCGAGAGTGACGACCCCAAAACGTTACACACGGCAAGTGTGCGCGCCACCTGTCCGGCCTTCTCTATCGCCGCAAGGGTATCGGCGGTCTCTCCCGACTGTGACACGGCGATAACAAGGGTGTCAGCATCGAGTGTACTGCTGCGGTAGCGGAACTCGGATGCGTAGTCGGCCTCGCACGGGATGCCAACCAGTGATTCAAAATAGAACTTGGCCACAAGGCAAGCATGCAACGCTGTGCCGCAGGCGACAAACACCACTCGCGTAATGCGCCGTGCTTCGGCGGCTGTAAGCGAAAGCTCCGGTAAAGAAACCCCGGGACGACCAAGCTCAATTCGACCGCGGAAGGTCTCCGGAATAACCTGGGGCTGTTCGTAGATCTCTTTGAGCATAAAATGCTTAAAACCGCCCTTTTGGGCGGTCAGCGGATCCCAGGTAATCGTTTGGGGCTTGCGCTCAACCACGCTGCCGTTGTTTTCAATATGCAGCGAGCCAATCTTAACCTCGGCGATGTCGCCATCTTCAAGGATAGTCACCTGGCGGGTAACGGCCAGGACCGCGGTAATATCACTCGCCACAATGACCTCACCCTCACCCATTCCGATGACGATCGGGGTGGCATTTTTCGCAATCAGCAGCCTGTCCGGAGATTGGGCATCAAGGGCGACAAAGGCATAGGATCCACGGATCTGCGCACAGGTAGCTTTCAGAGCTTCGTACGGTGTCAGTCCTGCCTTGAGGTTTTGATTGAGAAGATGAGCTGCGATCTCGGTATCCGTCTCGGACTTAAACTCACATCCGACGCTCTGCAACTTCTCGCGAAGCTCAACGTAGTTTTCAATAATACCGTTGTGAATCAGACTCACCCGTCCGGCGGTATGCGGGTGAGCGTTGTTTTCTGAAGGTTTGCCATGCGTGGCCCAGCGCGTATGCCCGATGCCGAGCGGTGCGATTGTTTGCGCATCTCGCTTGGCGAACAGTTTTTTTAACTCCGCCAACTTTCCAAGAGCGCGCGTAACTTTTATCTGGCCACCCTCAAGCACCGCCACCCCGGCCGAGTCATAACCGCGGTACTCAAGCTTCTCTAGGCCAGCGAGGATGACGCCAAGAGCATCCTGCTTTCCGATATAGCCGACGATTCCGCACATAGTGTTACCCTCGGAATATAGATGGGGATGATAAAAGCGCGCCCTGAGGGATTCGAACCCCCGACCCCTTGGTTCGAAGCCAAGTGCTCTATCCAACTGAGCTAAGGACGCATACGCTATTCGAACTCACTGAGAGCCAAGGATCTCACATGATTGGGCAATTGTAAAACCCCCTCTCGCACCACCACCGCCCCCTCATGCACGGTCTTATACTCAAGCTGAAACGAGGCCTCCCGACCCCGCATCAGCAGCTGCTCATCAAGAAGCGAAACTTCATTCGTTTGGGCCAAAGCAGCATTAAGTGCTGTTTTAGTCACCTCGCCGTCAGGCAGCTGAGCGATGGCCTGAATGGCCGCAGCGGCGGCAGCGTAGCAGGAGTAGGTAACGGCGCTGGCGTGTTGGTTACCATACAAACTCTGTAGCGAAGCGAGGAATTTTTCGCGCTGCAGGTTGGGTTCGACGAAGATAACCCCCTCTGCAGCGCTCTTTCCAGCCAGGGAGATGGCCTCCCTCTTCCCCGCCCAAAAGGTACTCATAATCTGCTGCCTCATCCCCTGCTCGCGGATGCGACGCATAACCTCCCCGGTCTGCGAAATCCCCAGATTGACATAGATAATATCGGGGTCTTTTTGCTTCAATCTTGCGATCAACGAATAGAAGTCCGCTTCAGAAGGAGACACCTGCTGGTCGAACACCACACGCCCGCCCTTCGCCAGAACATGACGCGAGAACTCTGTGCTTAGGGAGACATTCCATTCATCCTGTGCGGTGATCATGGCGAAACGACGCGCCCCTTCCGAAATAGCTAAACTCACCAAGGCGTCAGTCTCCTGACTGGCACTGGGGAAAAATCGAACCGCATTGGGATTTTGCCTAACAAAATCGCTGTGACCAGCGATGCCAAGAAGCGCCACCCCTTCCCGCCTCGAAAGTGGATTCAAAGCCATAACCACGGCGCTTCGATTGGAGATGACAGCAACAGCCCGTTCGCCATCGAGCAATCGGCGAAATTCGCTCATCGCCGTGCGCCCATCACCACGAGAATCGGCAAAGACAAGGCGCAAGCGATGCTTACCAGCATAGCCATCATGCAGATAGTTAGCCTGTGCCACTTCATAGCCGTGTCGACAATCATCGCCATTCGGGGCGAAGTCACCGCTAAGCTCCATCAGCAGACCGAGCACGAGCGCTGACTCCTCTCCCTCGACGCGGCTGGGAATTAAGACTACAAAGAGTAAGAGGACAAATTGAAATATTATCTCAGCAACATAAAAAACTACACGCATAATCAATCACCACCCAACAAACTGAATTAACACGCTTTTATTGCCAGTATACGCCGACGGCATTGGTACGGAAGCAAGCCGGAGGTAAAAGTGCTACAATATACTAGCAGCATGTCGCCGCTTAAGATTAAAGGAGCGAGGATGATCGAGGGGTTACTTCAGGAATTAGGGTTGAGTGATAAGGAGCAAAAAGCTTACCTGACACTTCTGCAATACGGCACGAGACCAACAAGTTTTATTGCTCAGAAGAGCAAACTTAACCGTGGCACGGCATACGTAGCGCTGCATACCCTGCTACGCATGGGGCTCGCCAGTAAGACCACGCGCAACAAGGTGCAGTATTTTAGCGCGCTCGATCCCAAGCAGTTAATTCATTTCGTTGAGCGGCGCACGGAGGAGTTGGCTGCCACCAAAGAGAAGCTCACCGCCTCGCTAGGGGAGTTCTACCGCATTATTAATCCGCTGCGTTCGACACCAACCTTTCAACTCTTCGATGGCATCGACGGAGCTCGCGCCGCACTTGAAGACACCCTAACCTGTGGCGAACAAGAACTCTGTGCCTTTCTCTCGATCGCTGATATCCAGGAGTTCGCTGGGGCTGAGTACTTCATGGATTACACCCTGCGACGAGTTAAATCGGGGATCGCCTTACGGGCGTTACGAACTTACGAGAAAGACAAAAAAGCCTTTGAAAAGTTCGGCTATAGCCCGCGCTTCACCACGAGCACGCGCGACAAGCGAATTGTGCGCCATGTGAGCGAGGACTTGGCCTTTCCGATCTCAATGTATATCTACGACGACAAGCTAACGTTGATCTCGTCCAAAGAGGAGAACTACGCCCTGATCATTCGCAGCCGCGAGCTCTGCAGTATGCAGAGGAAGCTCTTTGAACTTATCTGGAGTCAGGCACGGACGGAGGAGCGCGCTTGCGCGCGCTCCTAGACCATCCGCAAAAAGTCTTGTCGTGGTACTTCGTAATCCGCCTTCGCCTTTGAAATAAAAGGTAATTACTCGCCCCCCCTAGCGTGGTGTAGAAAGAAGCTCGGGCGATCTCGAAGAAGCGCATGCGCTCCGAAGATGTGGCTCTACCACGTTCACGACCGCGACCACGATCGCGTTGCTCTTACCCGGGGTTAATGAGTAATTACGGAGTGGCCCCATATCTTCCTGAAATCACAAACGAATCCGGTTCGATGTCACATCACCGCGAATATTCACCATAACGTTCAGTCTCTCCTGATCACAAGCGACGGTACAACAGAAACGCACAACTCTTTCCCTGCTCCGTGCTGACAAGCTCAAAATTAGCCTCAAATTCGGGGAAATAGGTGTCTCCTTCATGTCGACCTGGGATAAGGCTAAGGTAGATCTCATCCCAGTACTGGAGTGTCGTCCGGTAAACCTGCTCACCCCCAGCAACCCAGAGGGTATCGCTAAGCGGTCTTTCTACTCCATCGCGGCAGTGTTCAAGATAGCTTTCAAACGAGGGCCAGACCTCCGCCCCAGGAATCAGAGTACGCGAACGAGAGAGAACAATGCTCTTTCGCTGCGGAAGTGGGCGACTCCCGCTGGGCAGAGAGTCATAGGTGGTGGCACCCATTAGGAGTGTATGCCCCGTTGTTAGTGCTGCAAATCTGCGCGTGTCCTCGGGAATATGCCAAGGTAAACCACCGCGGATCCCGATTACACGAGACTCGTCCATCGCGGCTATCGCCTTAATCTTCATCAGTCCCGTCCTGAGGTAAGTATACACATCAGGAGGCAGTGGTGCCATGGGACGGCAAGATGAAACGCATCTGCCAAGTGGGGAGTAGCCTACATGCCACCGCGATCAACAACAGCAACACCGTGATCGGCACCATTAATAATGGCACAGCCGATCTTCCCTTTGTCTACGAGCATGGCAAGCTCACTACCCTACCGATCCCCGATGACGCAGTTTCAGGAGCTGCGTTAGGGATCAATGATGTCGGCGAGATTGTTGGCTCAGTCGGAACCGACTGCGTCCCCGATACAGAATAGAGCGCTGATAGCTGGACCTAGAGGGCAGAGGCACAAGGACATTTCGCTCTTCTTAATTTACTGTATAAAATGAGCTAGTTAGCAAGTGAATTATTAGGTAACACATTCACCATAAGTGAGCATAACCCATTATATAGAGGGAAACATGCCAAGTAGTAGAGGGTGCATTAGCCTGGTTTCTAAGAGTAACCAACAAGAATGACTGGACTATATGAGTGAATCTACCCCTAACAGACCGGAGTCGCAGGTTGGAACAAAAGCTCCCAGCCAAATGGAGACAACCCAGCCCAAGCCCAATGCCTTAATTACGACATCCTTAGATGAGGGGCCAACCGCAAAAGCTGCGCCAAAGAGCAACGGAGCCTTGCCCGGTGCGAATATCTCCGACGAACTCCTGATGCAGGAAAACGCCCGACGCCTTGGAGTAGATTCAAGCTCGCCGCCTGCGACTGACAGTCTAGTTCCCCCTGCCCCACCTATACCCAGTCGTGCCGAAACAGAGCATTTAAAAGAGGTCGTGGCACAAGGATCAGATCGCACCCCAAGTTCACGCCAGGTAGAGAATACTAAGGTGCTGTCGGAAGAAGCACTTCGCTTCCGTACTTACAGCGACGAGGTCTGCAGTTTTCAACGGAAACTCGTTTATGCTGAAGCCGAAGGGCAAGATAAGAGTACTCTAGAACGTCGCTTACGCGAGCTGGATGCCAAATACGCCGACCTACTCACGTCCTCACCTGCGCTACAGATCGTATTAAGCGAACACGTCACTGCTGCCCGTCTTAAGGCTGAGGCTGAGGTGGCACAGGTTGGCGATTTCCTTTCTGCGATAAGGAAAGCCGATAGCGATGTCACAGCCAAACGATTAGCCATCCAAGGTGGAGGAGATCCCGAGGATCGTAAGCCTGCCGACTATCAAGAGATGTACAGAATTGATACGGCGACGATTCTTTCGTTTGCGTCGACAGCGTCTGCGGATGCACGCGTGCTTGCCTCAAAGCTTTATCAGATCGGAGGCGACGCCTTACCGGATTGGGTAACCCAACATACCAAAGGGATGTATCTAATCTCCAACCCCGAACTCGCCCGCCTAGCCGAGCTTATGGCTGTGCCCAAAGCCAACGTACCAGAATCAGCTGCTGCCTCTGATTCACGTGCTTGGCAGATACTCTCCAGCGCCACGGACGTACTCCTCTCAGGTCTGACGCTAAGCAAGTCAGCCGACGCTGGCGCGAATGCTTCCGTACTCCAAGGGGCGCTCTCCAGCGGCAGTGCGGCCTATCTTTCCAAAGTCCTTGGTAGTGCACAAGATCTCTCCACTGCCCAGTGGCTAGCGGCACTACAGACGCTTGAGAGCAGAGGGGTTAAAGATCCACTTCTCGCTCTCGGGCGAGCCTGCCAAGGAAATATTGATAACCTGTGCGATAACCTCGCCAAAGCAGAGGCTCTACGGAAACCAGACCCAAAGCTTGTCGCAGAGAGAGCCGCAGCGCTTGAGGCTTTTATGCAGGTCCTCAACCCTCTGCGGGAAAAAAATTCAATCGAGATTGAGAATCTCGTAAGCTACAAGGATAGCTGCCTGGCTCAGAGACGCCAAGAGAGAACAAAAGAGGAGCTCGCTAGCCTGATAAGCGAGCAAGCCTTCGCCGAGATTTCAGCGCCAACCGTAGGCGCGCCAAAGCTTGACCTAGTCTCCCGCATCAAGCACTTCGTTATGGGCGAAAATAAGCTCCTCCTCGCCATCGAGGTGATAAGGCCAGAAATTGGCGTATCTAGATTCTACCAAAAAGACTGGGTGGAGAAGAACAACAGCAAAACCGAGTCCGATGGAGGTGCGGCCAAGTTTGAGGTTACCATCACGAAGCAGAGAAAGGCTGAGTATCTAGCCGCTCACGCTGGCTCCTTACACGGAGTCGATATTGATAACTTCGAGCGCTCGGTTCGAAACAGTGGACCATTCGATCAGCTAAAACTACTCGCCAAGATGGTCGATGAGATAACCACATCGAGCAGGTCCGGCAGCAGCACCAGCCCAGAGAAGGTTAGCCAGGCGCTGCAGCATCAGCTCGTAAATGTTGAGCAGAGGAAACAGTCCATTCAAAAAGAGGCTGAATATAAGGTTGAGAAGCTAAAGAAGGAGGGAAGCTGGAGCGCCCCAGCCGAGCATAGCATGCTCGCTCAAGCGAGGGCTGCTAAAGATTCTTTGACCAAGCTCTATCAAAAAGCGGTTAGTTTATCCTCGCTCAAGTTCAAGGCCGATAATCTGCCCACAGTTGAGGAGTCAACCGCCAAGCTTGACGGGCACGAACAAGAGAAGATGGAAAAGCTGAAACAAGGCGATCTCTTTTCTGCACTGGCTATCAGCCTCGCGAAAGACCTTGAAAAGAAAGGAATAATTAGTAAGTCCGAAGACCTCACCTCGGCTATCGACACACTCAAGGTGATTGGAAATATTACCGGCGGATTAGCCAACATTGAGGCTTCATTTAACCACTACGCCCAGATGATCGGGCTGCCTCCATTTGGCAAAGCATTGAGCGAATATGCTGCGGGCGACAAAGAGAAACTTCAATACCTAAAGGGGATCGCGGCCAAAGCCGCCGGTCAAGCCGATGGTGAGACGATCTGCGATGCGGCGAACCTGCTGATGCTGATTAACGACAAAAAGTACGGTGTCGTTCCCCAAAGTAACGCACCTGATACTGCCGACCTGATCAAAGATCTGGCGCTGCGTTATTCGACAGAGGATTTTGATCGCGTGCTGGAACTTGCCTCGAGGGAGAAGGGCAAGCCGATCGTCAGCCTCATGCTCAACTCGCGTTATAGCGCCAAAGATGAGCTACCGCTCATAAAAGCCGCGCTAGCATTTCGAGGACAAAGCGACACCGTCGATGAGCTTGGGAACTGTACACCGGAAGAGCTTGCATTTTCTGCGGCTAAATTTCAATACGGAATATCACGCGCTGATAAAGCTGCAATCAGCGCAGGTCTGGGGGTTGATAAGTTCTGCACCGAGTCGGGCCTCGCTCTGAGGGATGCACTGCTAAAAACCGGGGCCGATACTAACCCCGAGACCGTCGCCCTCCAAGCGCTGTATCGGCAGTATCGAGACCAGGTCCTGCATCAGGTCGGCCTAAGCCTTACGCAGGCTGAAGCTCAGATTAAACACTCGTTCGCTAGTGTTTGGACCGGTGCCGAACGTGACGCTCTTAACAGCACTGATGTCGTAGGCCTACTTCGTGATGGGCGATCATCTGTCGCCGCCGAATTCTACGGAGCCACACTCGGCCGATACGGGACGGATGAAAAACGAGTCCATGACCTAGTTGAAATTTACGGCTCGCTGAACGATAAAGAGTGCAAAGCTGTTCGCCATGAGTTCAATGACATCGCATCTCACCTTACCTTACCTGAGAGACGAATCTTCAATGGTGGTTGGATTGGTGGCCATTCCTTGGCACACGAGCTCTCCAAAGGAGACAAGGGAGACTGTCTTTTCGCCGCCCTAACCTTGGAACTTCAGGGACACGATCGCTTTGATGCCGTCTGGAAATACACACACCCAAAGCCTCCGACCTCGACGAAGCCTGAAGATGCGCGAGAAAACTTCATCGCCCAATCGGAGCATCAGGTGGCCTACCTCAATGCGCGTTTTAAGCACGAATCGAGCGGTGCGGTGGCCCCCATGCTACACTACGGAACGGAGCTTACCTACCTTGCTTCGGATAAACTTGTCGGATCGCACTACGCCGAGCGCAACACCATTGTTGATATCGCACTTAATCAGGTAGACGAACTCAATGCCATGAATAAACGTCTCAGGAGCGGCACGATGCTTAGCCCTGCCGAGATGGCCAAGTTAGAGTCGCTCGTGCGTACCGTCGGCATGGAGATGGACACATTCCGAGCGGCGAAAGACCAACTGGCCGACACCACGGCAGATGTGGCCACCTTTACAGCCATCGCCGTTGGTGGTGCCCTTACCGGAGGCACAGGCTGGACGGCTTTTGCCGCCACCGGTGCCGGTGCTTTGGCAGCGCGGGCCGGTAGCAAGATTATCTTAAAAGGCCCTGAAGGATACGGCGGAGTCGAAGAGTTCTCAGCCGACGTCCTTTCCGCCTATGCCCAGTCCGCCGTTCTTGTAGGCGGCGCCTATGCTGGGAAAGCGGTACATTCTATGGCAACTCGAGCCGTGGGCAGCGCAAGCGCCCGTGCTGCTGACGGTGCCGAAAAGACGATCGCCCTAGCAATGGGCAAGCAGGCCCTTCACGCAAATCCATTACGACAGACCGCCACAGATACTCTCGGTGAGGCGGTCCTTGACCTTGGAAACCAACAGGTCCTCGCTGCGGGAACGCAAGCAGCCCTTGAGCAGTCGATGCGAAAGCTTGCCGCGCAAAGACTTGCCGCACAAACATTAGCCAAGATGAAAGATCCGGTGGCAGAAAACTATCTGAAAAATCTTGGAGCTGAAAGGTTAGGCGCCGCGGCAACGAACATGTCCGAGGAGGCACTTCTTCAGGCCGGGCGAAAAGAGCTTGAGCAGCGCATGCTGATCAGCATCGCCAAGAATGAGATCTCCGATGCGACTATCCAAAACAATGCCTTTCAACAGATCGGCTACCGCATACTTCAGTCAAGCCCACGCCTTCGCTTCCTCATAAATTCTGCTTCCGGAGGCGCGGGTGGTGCAGTTATGGCCGCCGGCTCCCCTCTCTACGGCGGAGCTCTCGATGAGAACCTATGGGCTAATTACGATCCGCTTGAAGCGTCTATTATGCTGGCTCATCAGGGGTTCGATCGAGCGGCATATGGAGCAGTCACCGGTTTGGCTCTCGGCGGATTATTCAGCTTACGCCAACTCTTCAAACGCCCAGAGGTTCTGAATGAAGCGAAGTTCCAATTAGCATCCCGTTACGAGCGCATGGAGCAACTTCGAGCAGACTACCGAAAGGCCGAGTTCTCGGAGTTGGAAGCTAGACTAAACCTGGTCGATGACGCCCCTCAGCCTGGAATCTCAGTTTCACAGTTAAGAGTCCAAGGCGCTACCCCAAAGCTACCCCCTAGCCGCAATGGACCGATAACTCCCCCGACCCCTCGCTTTAATCCTCAGACTAGACCAGTCGGTATCCGTGTCGATACACCGGCGCCGAGGTTTCTCACCCGTCAGCAATCTCAATCTGCGCTGGCTGAACCTGCCAACCCGAGTACGGAGCTGGCGCGCTTCCGCTTAGGTGGAAGCCAAGAGATCTGGGCCGAGCTGCGCCTGCTCGAAGTTGAGAGCCGCGCCCTTGAAAGCGTGATTAGCGCCAACGAAGCGGCTGGAGCGAGTAACCTCGCCAATAATCTCCCCATCCTCATGAAGATAAAAGAGAGTGAGTTAAACTACTGCTACCGCATCTTAGAGCGCAATCGACTGCCGTGGCGACTTAGTCCGATGAGCGAGGAAGCGAGAACAGCGCTTGCCAGTCGTATCCACAAACTTGAGGGGGATCTTCATGAGTACCTAACTCCCATTTGGGAGGAGCGGCTTAACAATGCAATCGCTCGGCGTGCCACTACACCTAATGCCGCGGCTCAAGCTGAGGTCAAAGAAGCACGAAAGGGTCTTAACGGATGGCGAGCTATCTCAGCTGAACACGGAGCTGAGGCCGAGAGACAAGCGGCACTAAGGCAATTCTCAGAGGAGCACACTTTGTCACAGGCTCCTGGTCAGATCGCCCGGATGAAGCCTACCTCTGCGCGAGTAGAGCAAACTAAGGCCAAGCAGCGCGACGAAGCAGTTGCTGAGGCGCGGGCAGATGGCAGAGGAACACCGACTGTGGACGAGGTAGAAGCAGCCCATGATTCGTCCCCGAGGCCGACGACGATTGTCGGACAGGCGCTTAGCGCCTTAAGACGACATGCTGCGGCGACCCAAGCTAGCGCCGCGCTCTTGGGTGGAGTTAAGGCTACGATACCTGCGGCTACGGGCGCGATAGAGAGCGAAGCCCAAGCGATCGTCCAAAGAGCCCCAGCAACAAGTAGCTTTAATGGCTATGTGCATAAAGGGCCGCTGCCCAGCCCTTCGGCTGAGTTTACCACTCCGGCTAGCAGGTCAGCCCCTGCAGTCAAAGCTCCACAAACTGCTCCAGCGCGAACAACAGTCAAGGTCGCCAGCACACCTAGCGAAGCCCAAGCAATCGGCCAAAGAGCCCCTGCAACAGGCAGCGTTAATGGCTATGTACATAAAGGACAGCTGCCGAGCCCTTCAGCTGAGGTGCCCACAACGGCTACCAGGTCGGCTCCTGCAGTCAAAGCTCCACAAACTGCTCCTGCGCGAGCAACGGTCAATGTCGCCGCCACCCCTGTCGAGAATTCAGCCCCGAATGCAGCGACAAAGCAGGCCCCAAGCTCTGAGCAGCCTGGCTCCTCTCTTAATGACTTAAGAAGCCAGGGGCTTAAGGATATGTACCAGGTTTCTCATAACCACCTCCTAAGAGCTGAGCAGCAGCAACAGCAGGCACGGCAGGAACAGGCGAGCGCTGCCCTGCAACCAGCGGAGCAGGCACGGACACCGATCCCCATGCGGCATAGGCCACACGATCGCTATCCGGGGAGTCTTGAGGAGGAGAAGGACCGACCAGACGGCCGCCACCACAATTTAGCTGTGGATTTAAGAGCATTCGAAAATCCGCAGAGAATAGCTATACAAGCCCCGTCGCGTAGTTACTTCAAGCGCCGTTCTCATGAATTAGTCATGGACGCGAATGGCGTCTGGAAAGAGGTCGTCACGAACTACGGAAGAATTGAGGAGGTGGCTTAGGCTTGTCGTAAGCACTCATCCGGAGGAGGCATGAGCAATGAAGAGAAGCTTTTTAGATAACTAGAGCCTGTCCGGAAACAGCGAAAGCGCGATAGGACGGGAGAAATAAGTGAAATAGTAGAGTAGTATACGTGGCCAATTTCGAGGTTAAGCCCGAAAGAGGCACGCTATAATAGCGCCGACTAGTGAATTTTGAG
>CAIXSY010000068.1 GCA_903922175.1 uncultured delta proteobacterium
AGCCGCTATCCGCTATCCGCTATCCGCTATCCGCTATCCGCTATCCGCTATCCGCTATCCGCTATCCGCTATCCGCTATCCGCTATCCGCTATCCGCTATAGAGCGCTCCGTGCTCGTGCTCGACAATGCTTCTTGGCATCGTGCTGCTTCTCTCAACTGGCATCACATTGAGCCAAAGTACCTACCTCCGTATTCTCCTGACTTAAACCCGATCGAAGTTCTTTGGCTCTGTCTCAAGTCGTCTCGTCATTTTAGACTTTTTCGGCTCCATTCCCAGTCAAACAACCTGCATTGCGCTTCTTGCGGCCTCCCATTGAGGCTTCGCATGCCTCTGCTGTCGCACCAACCAGCGGCGCGCGACGTGTCCTCCGTCTTGTCCTACGTAGCACTTGCCGCGAGGCAAGGCGAAGTAGGAAGCACCGGCCGCAGCCTGTCACGCCATAGCATCGGCCGCGAGGCCGAGCGACGGCGGAAGGCCGGGCGAAGGAGGAAGCGCGGCGCTCGATCGTTGATCTTCTGAAAAGGAAGTGCTTAAATCCTAACCTATGAAGAACACACAACTCCTTAGCTTATCTTTCGCACTTATCATAACCGCCTCTAGCTGCCGCAGCGATAATATTACCTCATACAAGGTGCCCACCGACACGCAGCCAAGCACAGCACACGCCGCTGCACCCGGCCAGAACCAGGCGAGCATGCCCGTTCTTAATGGCGATAGCCTTAGAAGAGAGCACAGCGCGGAGATGGCTGGAGCTGCCGCCAAGGCCGTTGCCGCCAACCCGCATGAGGGCATGAGCATGACGAGTGCTTCTAAAAACCAGGCCAATAAGCCCACCTGGACCAAACCCGCTAGCTGGGAAGAGAAACCGACAACGACACTCAGGGTCGGAAACTTTGAAATCACCGGCAAAAATGGCCAAAAAGCTCAGATCTCTGTCGTGCCGCTTAATGGAACCGGCGGTGGCGAGGCGGCGAACGTCAACCTTTGGCGCAGCCAGGTTGGATTAGCCCCCGTTAGCGACGCTGAGGCATTGGCCCTCATGACACGGCAGAAGTTTCCCGCAGGAGAATTTGGCGTGGTGGATCTAGCCGGTAAAGATCCTTTAATCGAGAAGAAATATAAAGCTCACATCGTGGCGGCGATGCAGGTGCGAGGCGACAGCGCCTGGTTTTTCAAGCTCATGGGAGAAGATGAAACCGTCGCCGCTGCGAAACAGGACTTCCTCCAGTTTTTAGGCAGCGTCAAATTCAATGATAAAGAATAATGCTAAAAAATCACGACTCTTTTTTTAAACTGCTCGCCTCCCCGCTTTTCACCCTTTTCTGTATCGCTCTGGCGATGGCGCTGGTTATCATCGGCACGCTAGCGCAGGTTGAGATCGGCACGTTTGCGGCGCAGCAGCGATTCTTCAATAGCTTCTGGGTCTATGCCACCGTTGGCGGAGCAAAGCTGCCGGTGTTCCCCGGTGGGCTCACCCTGGCGGTTCTCTGGCTAACGAACATGCTCGCCTCGATGATTCAGAGAACTGAGTTGTACCTTTCACGCAAGGGACTCCTCATTACTCACGGCGGAATAATCTTGCTGCTCATCGGCCAGGTCTTTACCCAATTGGCATCAGAAGAGCTGGTCATGCCGATCGAGCTGCGCCAGAATTCAAACTTCGCTGAGAGCCGCAATCAGGTGGAGCTCGCGGTCACTATAAAAGACAGCGCTTCCGCTGATCAGGTTGTCAGCATTCCGTTTTCACTGCTGAAGAAAGATAAGGTCTTAACGCATCCCGATCTGCCTTTTTCGATAAAAACCCTCCAAGCATACCCTAACTCAAGGCTTCGACGACTAACACGCGACGAACACGGACTCGCCACGATCGGATCGGGAACGAGCTTGGCTCTGGTGAGCATGCCCGCTCCCGCAAGCGACGAAGAGGGGAGCTCTGCCGGGGCGATGATCCAGATCACCACCAATACAGGTGCCAAGCGGGAGCGCTTACTTCTCTCCATGGAAAATGCGGAAGGTGAAGAGCTGAGCTTGAACGGCCAGAGCATAACGCTCGTCATGCGACGTGCGCGCCAGTACTTGCCGTTTTCGCTGACCCTATTGAAGTTCTCGCATGACGTCTATCCGGGGACCGATATCCCACGCAACTTCTCCAGCCTGGTCAAAATACATAACCCAGAGAAGAACGAGACTCGCGAAGCGCTGATCTATATGAACAATCCCCTGCGCTACGGGGGCCTGGCTTTCTATCAGGCTAGCTACGGCAAGAACGATACGCTCTCAATCTTTCAGGTCGTTCGAAACCCCGGCTGGCTCGTCCCCTACATCTCCTGTGTGCTCGTCTGCCTCGGTCTCATAATCGAATTTTTGGGGCATGCTTTCAAGAAAAACGTGAGGTTGAATGCGTAACAAGATCTTCCGTGCCACGTTCCTCGTCCCCTTCAGCGCAGTCCTGCTCGCGCTCGCCTACCTACTCTCATTCTTGCCCCACGTGAAGGAAGACGGAGGCTTTAACTACGAACTCTTTGGACAGACACCCGTTCTGCACTCCGGAAGAATAAAGCCTCTCGATACCGTGGCGCGCACATCCCTCCTTCTCCTTTCAGGAAAGCAGACACTGAAGATTGATGGGGCCGAGAGTGCTCGCGCTATGGTGTGGTTAACGGAGCTGATGTTTTCCCCCGCCAAGACCTACGGCTACAAGACTTTTCGAATTGACCACCCCGAGGTGTTAGGTCTCCTTCGAGTTGAGCAGAGCGCGAGTCCCTTGTATGATTTCAGCACCATCGAGCCACATCTTGGTGAGATCGAGCAACAAGCACGGCGCGCAAGTCAGATTGATGAGGAAAAAAGGTCAGGCTTTGAGTCGGCAGTTTTAGACCTCTATAGAAAGATTAGCCTCTATATGAGGCTTCAAAATAGTATTCACTCAGCCACCGTCACCGAAGCGGCCGCTGGTCTCAATTTCCTAGCCCAGAAACTTAACTCTGCCGCCACGATGGAGCAAAGCGCGCGCCCCTCAGGGGAGGAGCTGCTCGCCCAGGTAAAGCCGGTTCTTGATCAATACGAGGCGGTTGAGCAATCTACGGAGATTCGCCCCGTTTATAGCGAGGCAGAGTCTCGCAGTGACAACAACTGGATCACCACGGCGCAGTCTCTGCGCCAGACCCTACGAAATGGAAAGGTAGATCCGATCTTAGTCGCCTGGGCCGAACTGTCCGATGCTTTTCGAGAGGGGCAGGCACAGAGGTTCAATGACAAACTGCACAGCTTATCAGCACTGCTTGAGCAGCGTACCCCCAAGGATCTCTCCCAGGCTCACAACGAGGTGCTTTTTAACCAATTCGAGCCTTTCTATAAAAGCATGCTGCTTTATGTCGTTGTCCTTCTGCTTTGTTTTGCCTATTGGCTGCTCAAAAAGGAAACACTCAACGTAACGGCATTTGCGATCTTTGTCGTCGCATTTTTGCTGCATAGCTCGGGACTAATCTCGCGAGTCATCCTGCAGGGTCGTCCCCCGGTCACCAACCTGTACTCGTCAGCCGTTTTTGTAGGCTGGGGCGCCGTTCTGCTCGGCGTGATGCTTGAGTGGCGATACCGGCGCACCGTTTTTAGCTCTCTGGCGAGTGCGATCGGATTTATTACGTTGATTATCGCCCATCATCTCTCCCTCGACGGAGACACGATGGAGATGATGCGCGCCGTGCTTGATTCCAATTTTTGGCTCGCCACTCACGTCGTCACGATTACGATCGGCTATAGCGCCACCTTTCTTGCCGGTGCTATCGGCATACTCTATCTCGTGCGCCGCGCTTTCGATCGCAGCTTTATCCCCGAAAAGGGCGCGGCCCTTGAATTGGAGAACGTTTTATACGGTGTACTCTGCTTTAGCGCTTTTTTCAGTTTTATCGGCACCGTCCTCGGCGGGATCTGGGCCGATCAGTCATGGGGCCGTTTTTGGGGCTGGGATCCTAAGGAGAACGGCGCGCTCCTTATCGTGCTATGGGTAATGTTTATGCTTCACGCCCGAGCAAACCGCATCGTCGTCGGCAAGGCGCTCATGGCCATGGCAATTTTCGGGAATGTAATCACGGCGATGGCGTGGTTCGGCGTTAACATGCTCAATATTGGGCTACATTCCTACGGCTATACGGCAAAGGCTTTTACGTGGCTCCTCGTGTTTACGATTAGTCAGCTGATTATCATGGCGCTGGCATTATTACCGGGACGGGCACCCGCTTCCAAATCGATGCTGAGTCAGCGAGGGTAACGTTTGCTTAGCTCTGCGAACAGGGTAGAATACGACGGACATTGGCTTACAATCTCCCCAGTCGTATTGAGAAGCACCGCCCATGAAGTTGTCAGAACAAACAAGGTCAAGATCGGCCACCATTGCGAGAAAGAACAGAGGATTAGGGGATCAATTGATCTTACCCCATCGTAGCTCGCTTTCCAAGAACCCCTTCAACGAATTTCGTACTGGCCGATTTGCTGTGCCGCGCATAATTATGCGCATCATGAATGGACCGAGCATGTTCCCCGATGAAAAATTCGAGGCTGAGGCAGTTAAACATGGCAATGATCGCGCACTTTATAACTGGCAGCTGCGAATGTTTCGACATCCCTCAATAGCCGATCCCTTCGATTCGCCGTTTACCTTGCTACAGGTTTCGGATCTTAGTCTGGAATTTGTTAAAATAAGCATACCTCTACTCAGTCGTCGCTATAACTGTCCCAAGAATATTCTGCAAGATGGGTTCAACGGCCTACAGGTTCCCGGAAATATTCTGATTGAGCAAAGCATGCTTAAAAACCGACCTCTCGGGTTAACTTTCCTTAGACATGAAGAATATCACCGGGCCGTCGCGCTGCACCCAAGAGAGCCGGAACTTTCTCTCGCGTTCAAAGAAGCATGGGAGGTACTAATGCGTGTCGGGAAGCAAATTCCCCTTCCCGCAGAAATAGCTCAGCACTTCGACGAACGCTTCTTTGACATCAGATCTCTGGCCGGATTTTCCCTCTGCCTTGCAGAGCGCACTATCGGAAAAAGCATCTACGCCCCCTCTGAGCTATTTGTGAGAGTGACCGAACCCGTTCCGCCTCAATCAATTGCCCACCTTTCGTTGATTCGACACGATACAACCTTAAGATGCGTGCTGGGCAGCCTTGTTATTGAGGTACTTAAGCTTTTAGATAGCCAAGGGAACAATACCGAAGCTAACTGCATCCGTCTTGCGATTAATAATATGAAGGAGCTCACTGCGCCAGTTGAACGTGAGATGGCTGCTAATATAGAAAGCCTAGATGCTTTTTGGGGAAAGTGAAGCCCCCCTCACCTACTCTTTCGCCTCGGCGAGTATCTCCTGGAGTTTCCTAACCACCTCAGATGAGAGCGGAGAGGTAGTCGAAAGCACTTGATGCTCCAGGTAGTGACGTTGCCAAAACTGTCGTGCCTGAGAAGCCTCACGTCTAATCGTAGCAAGTACGGAATCGGCCATGGCGGGAGTACAGGTAAAGAGAAACGGAGTCGGGGCCGCTCCCTGGGCCGAACCAACTGGTTGTACCTGTAGGTTATCTATACCTTGTCCATCTGACGAAAGAGCCAAAATTTACCATCTAACGGGGTGTTATGCTAACTAGAGCCTGTCCGGAAACAGCGAAAGCGCGATAGGACGGGAGAAATAAGTGAAATAGTAGAGTAGTATACGTGGCCAATTTCGAGGTTAAGCCCGAAAGAGGCACGCTATAATAGCGCCGACTAGTGAATTTTGAG
>CAIXSY010000069.1 GCA_903922175.1 uncultured delta proteobacterium
AGCCTCAAAATTCACTAGTCGGCGCTATTATAGCGTGCCTCTTTCGGGCTTAACCTCGAAATTGGCCACGTATACTACTCTACTATTTCACTTATTTCTCCCGTCCTATCGCGCTTTCGCTGTTTCCGGACAGGCTCTACGTAGCTTTCTTGGAAATGATATTTTCGTAGCCGAGAGTTGAGAATGGAGAGAATTTCGGAAATAATTTTCTGGGTGTCCTCTGGTTCCCTGCCGCCGAGAGTTGAGAATGGAGAGAATTTCGGAAATAATTTTCTGGGTGTCCTCTGGTTCCCTGCCCCCATTTTCTGGGTGTCCTCTGGTTCCCTGCCCCCATTTTCTGGGTGTCCTCTGGTTCCCTGCCCCCTTCTTCCCCCTCTCCTCTGGTTCCCCCTCTGGTTCCCCTCCTGTTGTGGAGACGTTGGTTGAAGCCTGGCGTAGGGAATTACCAAAGGCCGTCAGCCAGGATCTTGTTACTTTGGGTAAGGCAGCCCTAAGTCCCGCACATCAAAAAGCTTGGAATGCGGCGGTGGAACGAGCTAGGATATCTTTTGAATTAGAACTGAATCAAGTTTCGAAATAGACAAGCCCGTAGAAGTTCCACCTTAGGTGAGGACGGCCAGCGGCGCGCGAAGCGCACCGCTTTGCGCACCGCTACGCTGGCGGCAGAACGTAAGCCTTAATACTTACCCCCTCAACGTTGAGCGTACTGTTGCCAACGATGCTTCCTTTGTTCGTTATCAGGGCCAGCGAGCCGTCGGACTGCAGGGTCGGGTGCAGCTCAAGCAGTGAGTCGTCAACTTTGAGATAGAGCGTGTCTCCGCAGAACGTTACTAGCTTGTAGGATTTACCCTCCTTGGTAAGCTCGATAACAGCTGCTGTAGAAGACCCATTGTGGCTATGCGCGGTAAAAATGACCTGCAATGCATCTTTGAGGGCTGGTGTGCTGTTTTGGGCAGATGAGGTGAGTGACTCAAAAAGGCTTAGCTGGGTTGAGGAGGATGCTGGATCTAGTCCGAGTGGGCGGGTGAGGATCTCATTTTGCAGAACCACAAATGCGAGTAGCGCACAGGCTGCTGTTCCGAAAACGGCTCCTTGGAGAAACCACAATGAACGTGCGCGGCGCGGGTTTTCTTGGGTAGGTTGTGCGGCATAGGTGAATGCTAGGCGCGCCTTATTGAGATGCTCTTGAATAATTTCTTGGCGTGGTTCCGGGACCGTGTGCGATTTTAGCAGTTTTTCCAGTTCCTTCGCATCCATAGGTTGTCTTACTTCAGGTTACGTTACGTTAGAATTTTAATAAGTGCTTTAACTTCCTCTTGGCAGTAAATACTCGCCATGACACCGTCGTCTCGGCACAGCCTAAAATCTGAGCAACCTCGGCATGAGTCAGTCCTTCATAGAAGGTTAGAACGACTGCTTCACGCTCCTTATCTGATAGTTTGACGAGCGCTGCTTGAATAGTCTTGGATAAATCTTCATTATTTCCAACTACCTTATTTAATTCATAATCTTCAGTGGCGGCTTGTTTGAGGCGGGCCTCCCGGCCTTTGCGTTTCCCGAAATCGTAGGCGGCGTTGGTGGCGATGCGGTACAACCAGGTGCTAAACTTTGACTTACCCTGGAAGCTGCGGATAGAGCGCGCTGCCCTTACCAACACATCTTGGGTGATGTCCTGGGCATCACTGGATGAACCTGAAAGACGAAAGGCCACCCCATGAACCAGCTTATAGTGGCGTCCAAGCAACACCTCGAGTGCATCGGCATCATCTTCTCTGATGCGCGTTAGAAGTTCAGTGTCCGAAAGAGTGCTTAGTTCCATTACCCTCCCAAGCGGGTGTGTGCAGCGATGTTCGTGCCCCTTAGGAAGTCGGCAACTTTCATCTTTTTCTTGCCCTCAAGTTGCACCTCGTGCAGGTGAATACTTCCTGTGCCGCAGCTTACCTCTAAGGACTGAGGATCTATTCTAATTATTTCGCCGGGTTCTGTGGCTGAGACGATGTTATGGGGGGCGGTGGAGGCCAAGAGTACTTTAAGGCGTTTCCCCCCGAGCATCGTAAAGGCACTCGGCACAGGTGAGAGCGCGCACACAAGATTGGCTATTTCGGAGGCGCCTTTTGTCCAGTTGATCTGAGTCTCTGGTGAGTTAATTTTAGCGGCATGGGTAACCCCATCAGCGCTTTGTGGAATGGCGGGTAATTCACCGCCAGCGATCTGGGCGAGATGTTTAACCAGCAATCGGCCGCCCTCCTCAGCCAGACGGTTGTGGAGACTGCCGAAGGTTTCACCCGCTTCTATCGTAGTGGGGGACCGCACGTAGACCGGGCCGGTATCGAGGCCCGCTTCCATGCGCATAAGGCAGATGCCCGTCTCCTTATCTCCGCTCATGAGGGCGCGTTGCATCGGTGCGGCGCCGCGCCAGCGCGGAAGCAAGGAAGCGTGGATGTTGATCGAGCCCGCCCGCGGGATCTGAAGCACGCTCAGTGGCAGGATCTGTCCGAAGGCGATCACCACGCCGACATCAATCGGGGCAAAGGCTTTAAGCGCCTCGGTGAATGGGCCTTCTTCTTTGCGGACACTGTGCGGTTGCAGCACCGCAATGGCGTGTGTTACGGCTAGTTTTTTGACCGGCGAGGTCTGTAGGGCGCCGCCGCGTCCAGCGGGTTTATCGGGCTGGGTTACGACGGCGCACACCTCGAACTCCGGCACGGCTAATAGATGAGCCAAGCCGCACGCGGCAAAATCGGGGGTGCCGTAAAAGAGAATTCTCAGCTTATTCAAGCGGTCCCTGTCTTTTTAACCAGCGCTTAAATAGCTCACGCTTTAGACGGCTTAAGTGGTCGATGAAAAGGATGCCATCGAGGTGGTCGACCTCGTGCTGAATGCAGATACTGAGGAGTCCCTCAGCTTTGATCTCCAGATCCTTACCAGAGCTGTCCTGCATCTGGACGACGATCTCCTTGGAGCGCTTAATGGTATCACGGTACCCGGGGATACTGAGACATCCCTCTTCGGAAGGGACCTTGCCATCGCGCCAGACGATATGTGGGTTGACCAGGTCGATTCTTTCGTTGCGCTCTTCGGAGATATCGATCACGGTGACTCGTTTAAGCACGGCAACTTGGGGAGAGGCTAGGCCTATACCGTGTGCCTTATACATAGTCTCGGCAAGTGAGTCGAGAAACGTTCTCAGCTCCTTATCGTAACGCGTTACCTCTTGCGTTGGTTCACGCAGGATAGGGTCAGGGTATGTACTGATCGGTAGAATGGCCACGGGTTAAGTCTATATCACACACGGCGGCCGCTGCAATAAACGGAGAGGGGCAGATGGGGGCATTTTTATCCATTTTGATAAGTTTTCTTGTCTTTTTAGTAAATTATCTATCAGGAGCAATGAGGACTAGTGAACTTTTCTTCGCTCATCCATTTGTTTGTCACCATCGTTTTGTGCGACAACTATAGCAGGTGCAGAAAGTCTTGTCGCGACCTGTCCCCAGTAGCCTCGATCGCAGCCCGTCTCGCCATAGCTTCGGCTGTGAGGCCGAGCGACGGCGGAAGGTCGAGCGAAGGCGGATTGCGAAGTACCCCGTCAAGACTTTTTGCGGATGGTATAAGCAAGAAGTTTCCTTTCAATATATGGTGACATGGTTGCACTTACCCTCCCCGAGGCTCAGTTATTTAGACTTTTAGTGGACTTTTTTGGCCATGAGAATGTAGTGCCGCATATGTCGGCGTTGGCGGTGTGTGGCGGAGAGCTCCCCGAAGCCGCTGTTCTTGCCGATAGTACGCTGATGGGGTGGGCTAAACGCAGTAAATGCCTGTTTGCCATTGTCGATCAGCAGGATGCCCCGTGCATGGTAGTAGAGTTCTTCGGTGGTTTTGAGCATAGCATCGATATTCAAGAGGAGGAACATCAGCGCATCCTTGCACCACTGCTGCGCGTCTGTGGTATCCGTTATGTTACTATCTCTCCGGCAGAGATCGCCGAGATAGTTGACCCGAATAGCAGTCTCGATCTGTTCACGCTGCTTCAGGCTAAGGTTGATCAAGTTATGGACAGCTAGACTATAAGTACTCATTAAGCCCGGGTAGTAGTAGTCACAGAATCGGTGGCGTGAACGTGCTCCTGGTCGAAATCACCCAGTTATATCGACCACGTTCACGACCGTTCGACAAGCTCACGACAGGCCAGGAGCACGCTCACGTTTCTTCTACCCACAATTATTGAGTAGTGCCCATAGACTTCCCAGTCCGAGCTGCATGCGCTATATAATACACCTATGAAAACGCCCATGAATCGTGTGTATGTTGGGTTCGGGGCGATGCTAATCGTCTTTTATGCTCTTACCCGTGTCCATATCGGGGTGTATCTACCGCTGAGCGTCTCGATTGCGCAGTTGATCCTTTTTCCATTTGCTGTGTTGCTCCTGTGGAATTTACGCATCGGCAGTTTTCGGGTTCCACGAACGCTATTGATCCTTGCTTTTGGGGGTGCCACATTAGGGGCGATTAGTGCCTATGGCCCTCCCCGTGAGCAGCGTGGAAGCTTCGTTGTGGCGCGCTTTGCGGATGACGAGCTGGAGACTAAGAGCCGAATCTTTCGTGAGAAGATCATCGAGTCTCTTCTGGGAAGCGATGTCCGCGTGCAACGTTCCTATGAAGCTCCCGCCTCGCCAGCCCAGGCCGGAGAGCTTTTCCGGCGTGATCGATCGATGCGCCCTTTGGTGTGGGGAAGTGGCGGGTGGTTAACCATCGCCTTTCCCGAGGGGCTGCGCACACCGGCGTCATTGGTGCCCGTAGAGGAGATTCACAAGTTCTATGGTCTTCGCCCCGTCACCTACGTCTCGATGGTTGGGATGTCTTTAAAGCCGGAAGGTGACAGCGCGCGCTTTTTAGCACTTCTGTTTCGTGGCTTAATTGAGGGAGAATCGGCGGGAGAAGCGGGACGAGAGAGCTTGGCTCTCTGGGAGAGGAGGATGAGCTACCTCCAAGAATCATCTGATATGGGCCATGCCTGGACCACGTTCGTTCATCGCGCCTATCCGTTGTGGCAGATCGGAAACTATCATCTTGCCCAAGCATTCCGTGGACCGAAAGTACAGGCGGCCGAGCTGCGTTGTGCCATTTGGGCATTTCGCGTCGCTCGCAGATATATTCGCGGACCGAGTAATTTAGAGTTAAGCGCAGCGCTACTCAATAATGAAGCGCTGGCACGAATGATCTTGGCAAAAAACGGCGGCAATCGCCGAGAGGGCAAGCAGGTACGACCGCTGCTTACTTCTGCCATGCGCTCATGGCAGCGCGCCCATGTCTCACAAGCGGAGCTTATCGCCAAGAGTAATCTTGAAGCTTTGAAGACATTGCAGCGAAAGCACCATAGGGGACGATCGGAAAAAAAGAAAAAGAAGGCGGCACCTGCCGTAAAAAAACGGAGACTGATATGATTAGCGATGCGGATCTTTATCGGCAGCTGCCCAATGTCCTGACGCACACCAATTGTGGCTTTCTCGGCGAACGCTACGAAGGGAAGGTGCGCGACAATTATACCCGAGGGGATGTGCGGGTGCTTATCACCTCCGATCGTTTGAGCTGCTTTGACGTTGTCGTGACGACGGTGCCATTCAAGGGGCAGGTGCTGACGGAGCTTGCTGCGTATTGGTTTGATCGCTCGCGAGATATTATTGCCAATGACATCCTCGATCTTCCCGACCCGAATGTCATGGTTGTCAGAAATTGCGCCGTTTTTCCGGTTGAGATCGTGGTTCGGGCCTATCTTACCGGTAGCGCTTGGCGCGACTATCAGGCCGGTCGAGCGATCAGTGGTGTGGTCTTGCCCGCTGGGTTGAGGCCCTCAGAGAAGCTCCCCGAGATCATCATTACCCCTTCGACCAAGGCGGCTAAAGGCAGCCACGATGCGCCGATATCAGAAGAGGAGATCGTTTCCTCTAGTTTAGTCGATCGCAAAACATGGGCTCAGGCGCGTGAAGCGGCGCTGGCATTGTTTGCTATGGGGCAGGTTGAGGCTGAGAAGAGTGGCTTAATCCTGGTCGACACCAAATATGAGCTTGGACTATACCAAGGCAAGCTTATGCTGGTTGATGAGATTCATACTCTCGACTCCTCGCGCTACTGGGTCCAAGAAAGCTATAAGAGATGCTTCTTAAGCGGGGAATCGCCAGAGATGCTCGACAAAGAGCCTACGAGACAGTGGTTACTGAGCCAAGGGTACATGGGTAACGGTCCGATTCCCGAATTTACCGAGACGCATCGTCTGCAGATCGCCCGCCATTACATCAGTGCCTTCGAACGCATCACGCACCGGGAGTTCTCCGGTGAAGTTGCTCCCGTTGCTACGCGCATCGAAGCGCGGATGAAGCAGTACCGTATGCCGACGTGATAGTTTGGCTAAAACTGCATCAGTGAGTGCACCGGTGTATCACCAAGAAGCTTGCGACCAGCGAGTGCTGTAAGTTCGATCACAAACGCATACGCAGCCACAATGCCGCCGCACTTACGTACGAGTTCTCCAGCAGCGGCGGCGGTGCCACCGGTGGCCAGTAGATCGTCGATTATGGCAACACGTGCGCCGGGCTTAATGCTGTCTTCGTGGATATCAAGCTGCCCACTGCCATATTCTAGAGAGTACTCCACCGTGAGAGTTTTATAGGGCAACTTTCCCGGTTTTCGTACGGGAACAAAGGGAACCCCAAGACGACAGGCTACGGGGGTGCCGAAGATAAAGCCTCGCGACTCTACAGCAGCAATGGCTTCAATCTTCTCTGCGCGTAGGTATGCGGTGAGTTCGTCGATGACGCGCTGCAAGGCCTCCGGCTCACCTAAGAGGGGGGTGATATCACGATAGAGAATCCCAGGTTTGGGGAAGTCAGGGATGTTGCGGATGTGATTCTTTAGATTCATCGTTGATGCCTTTATAAATCAGATGTTCCTTAAGCTAGCGGATTGTCTGTATAGTGGTCTAGATGCGATTAGCAAGTTTTGCATTAACCGCTCATTAAGTGTGGTGACCCGTGCACATGCAGGTGCACGGGAAAACATTTTACTCTGACTTATTGAGCAATTACGTCTTGCTTTGAACCTGAACATAGACGTTCAAGGGGGTACGTGGAAACGGTTATATCCACCGTCTGCCTTTCCCTCTGTGGTAAAGAAAGTGCCCTATGCAGCTTTAACAACAGAGGGCTGGAGGGAGGGCAAAGTGGTCTGAGCTGTTGCATCCGAGTGTCTACGTTTGATAATACATAGTTATTTCAAATGGTTAAATAGTCATGAAAATAATACTCTGGATCGTAACCGTGATCTATACCGGGCTGTACATCTGCACCTCGGTCAAAGACCCCGATCTGTGGTGGCACATCACCATTGGTCGTTGGATTATCGCCAATCGCAGTGTGCCTTCAGTCGATTACTGGACCATGTTTGGCTCAGGCATGCCGTGGAAGGCCTATTCCTGGAGCACGGAGATCCTTTTTGCCCTGGTTGATAAGTGGTTTGCCATTCCAGGTCTGTTCGTTTTGCAATGTGTGCTCGCCATTGTTTTGGCAACGGCTCTGTGCTGGGGCTTAAGCCGCATTGCCGGAGATTATTTTTTCGGCACACTCGCTGGTATCTACGCAAGCGTGGCTTGTTTTAGCCACTTTACGCTTCGGCCGCAGGTCTTGGTGTGGGTCTATTTTGTTCTGCTGATCGTCGTTGCCGATACGGTTAGCCGTCAGGGCCTCAACCGGGCCAATAAGTTTGCTCTCTTTGCGCTCATGGCGCTCTGGGCCAATACGCATCTCTCCGCCATTCTCGGTATGCTTATGCTGGCGGGTTGGATATTTAAGGGATCGAACTGGCGCGAGGTGCTGACAGCACTAGCGTGTTGCTTCGTCGGTACGCTTTTCACCCCTTACCTTGGTGGTGAGTGGATCATGTTCGTGCAGACGACGTCACATCCGTTCTCGCACCAGTCAATTTATGAATTTCAGCCGGCCAATATAACTCAGTATGTCACCGCCTTTTTAATAATTGGGATTGCGATCCTGGCCGTATTTTTCCATGAGCAACCACAGAAGTTCCCTCCGGCACGGCTGATTATGCTCGGAATCTTTGTTATCGGAGGGCTGGCAGTGGTTAAGTTCATGCCCTTTGCGGTGATCGTTGTGGCTGCGGTCATCGCCGCCTATTGGCGGACAGTGCACGAGCGCTCGGTGGGAGAAGAAAACAATCTTGTGCAGGCCTTTGAACGGCTGCGCATATTATTCTCAAAGATTGAGGGGCCAGGACTCGTGTTTCTAATCGCCTGTTTGGCTTTCTGGAAGATTTTTCCCCTTTGGCAGAACCCGATTGATCGCCAGGTAACACCGGTCGCTGCCGTTGATTTCATCTTGAAGAAAAACTTGCCACATCCGCTACTTAACCCGTTTGGTAGCGGTGGTTATCTGCTCTATCGTATGAGCAACTCAGCCGGTGAGCCGCAGCACAAAGTTGCCATTGATGGGCGCACCAATATAATATCAGAAGATCTCTGGGGGGCTTTTTATGTGGCTCTCAATGGCCGCGCAGGTTGGCAGAAGTTCATCGAGATGGTGCAGCCGAATACGATTCTGTGGAAGTGGGAGAGTCCCTTGACCTCAATTCTGCTCGAAGGGGGCAAATGGTGCAGTGTGTTTCGCAGCGGTACGGTTAGCGATGGGTTCGTCGTATTTCTTAAAAAGGAATACTTCTCGGCGCACCGCGTCGACCTAAGTACGGTACGCTGTGAGTGAAGTCAGTGAGGGAGCATGCCACGTATATTTATCTTCTTAGTCTTTGTCGGAGTTGTCGTGATTATTATCCCGACAACGCTGAGACTTTTGTTGATGCTGGCGTTTCGGGTACGGCGGGCGCTCTACGATAAATTTAGCTCCCCATATCAACAACAGACTTGGCAGCAGCAGAGCTGGGAAGAGTCCACGGCCAGACAATACGAAGAAGATCAAGCGCCTCCCGAATCCCCGCCCGATCCCTTTGCCGGAGTACGAGAGTACTATCGCATCTTAGGAGTTCGGCCCGGGGCGAGCCCGGCCTCCATAAAAAAAGCCTATCGCAAGAAGGTGCTCAAATATCACCCGGATCGTTTGGTCGCGCGTCGCCTCTCTCCGGAGCAGCGTCGCCAGGCGGATGAACTTTTCAAGGAGGTTCAGCGCGCTTATGAAGAGATCTGTAAGGTAACTTAAGTCGCTATGCTTCGCATAGCTCCTAGCTTTTAGGAAGCCTCGATTAAGGACACCCATTGAATTATTGGCGTAACCTCTTGATCTGATTATTGTCAGGACAATCCCAGGAATGGCGGTTGGGTGGGTGTTCTCAGTCTTGATCAGGAGTTACGGCTAAGGCCGTGGGCTGCGGCCGAAAGCAGCAGCTGCATCAGATGCAGTCAGCGGAAAGCTGCCAGATCTCTCCCGTCTCGGCTCTCGCCGAGCCGAGGTCTGGAGGTTGGTGAAACAGTAGCTCTACCGTAGCTCTACTCTCATGCACCGCGCGGAGTGTGAGAAAGAGCGGGGGCACGAAGATCAAAAATCGCCCACACTTATTGAGCAGTTACGAATTATTTGCCTAACCTCTTGATCTGATTATAATCAGGACAATTCCAGGAAGGGTGGATGGTGCACCCTCAATCTTACCTTTCTCCCGGTGTGCACCGTGTGTAGCAGCGTAATCCATGCTATAGTTTTCAAACATTTGCGCATACGGAGGATGTATATGAACCCGAAGCAACAACCGCACTCTGCTACTGCCACACCAAGTTCTCCTTCGTTAAGAAGGTTGGGTAGAGTCTTTTGGGCTGCCACAGCTTTATTGCTTCCCAGTGCTCAGCTCGAAGCATACGCTGCTGATAGTCCAGCTGGAAACAGGGCCAGGGCTACAGTTCTTAATGATCTCAGTCCCCGTCAGCTCGAAAGACATATGGGCGAAGTTGTCCAGATTAATGGTGCTCGTTTAGAGCGATCTCGAGCTCAGGTGGTCTATAAGGGGTATGCCGATTCTAAGTCGAAGGCAACGTATGTTTGTTTTGAGATCAGCCTAGCTTCCGGTACGACGAACACTGCTCAAGCTTATGTGGTTATCCTTAAAGATGCACCTGGCTGGCCAACTGGTGTAAATACAAATTCCAGCCACCTTGTGGATGTGACCGGAGTAGTAACGAACATTGGCCCCTTCCCAGGGCCACAGATTGCAATTAAAAAGGCCGAATAGCTCAGATCCCTGTACCTACTTCTTCTTCATCAACGGCTGTATTATTAGCTCGATTTTATTTCGATCGGTTGTCAATGTAAGTGTGGTGGAAGTCGGGTCGGACTTCTCGAGATCATCAAAAAACATGACTTCCCCTTTCTGAGCGCCGAACACGTATTTTTGATCCTTCGAACCCGTTTTATCTTTGACCGTGACATCTATCTGCCCCGTTCCCTTGTCGCTGGCGGAGGTGATCCGACATTCGCCTTGGCCACTCCTCCAAAGAACAAACTGTGCTTCAAGAGTAGATCGTCCCATAGCCCGAAGTAGACAGACACTGTTTCCGGTGGAATCCGTCGCCGTATAAAGGGGCGTGTAGGTGGGGAATCTCGGATCCTGCGTCTTCGCACTGGTAATAGCAGCTGAGATTCGAGCGGAATCTGTAGTGCTGGGCGAGGCGATCTCCTTCATACCAAGATAGTCTTTCGGCATTCCCGGCGGCGGGTTTTGCATGGAGAAGGAGGTGCGCCCTAATACTCTTGTCGTCAAATACATGTCATGACTTAGATGAAAGGAGACATTTCCACCACGATCTGCGGTCGGAGGCTCTACAAGTTGCTCCGACGTGGTTGTCGTTTTACCGTCCCTATCGACCAAAGATACAATTACCAGGTCGGGGCTATTGATCGGGAATTTATTATCGCTTATGGCACAATCTAAGGCTAGTGTGACTTAACAGGAAATAGATTAGGAGGTACGCCATCTTACCTGTCGCTCATAGTCCTCAATAGTACGGAACTGTTCGGTGCAGTGTGGTTGATGAGTGTGGCAGATCGATGGGTGTTCCCCAATCGTATTCCCCAGTCGTAACTACTCGCCCCCTCATCGGCTAACACGGACACTAAGCGTCATAGAACTTAGACGTCAGACTCATCGGCTCTCATAAGCGGACGGTATAGGGCGCAAGAATTGTTTTTAACGCGAAGGAGGGAAGGAACGAAGGTAATGCATTGTAATCCTTCGTTCCTTCGTTCCTTCGCGTTAAAATTAAAATTCGTGTTTTATCAGGTAATTAGGCCGAACATTCTTACGCCCTGCGGACGGTATAGTTTATTTGATTGGCGGCATGCAGGCTGGTAAAGTCTAGTAAGTCGGAATATTTGAGCTGTTCCCATGATTCAAACAACCTCTCTTGTCACCGAGAAAAGCGTAGCAGTTGAGCCACGCTCGACTGAGTATCCAGTTGAGCTGTGTATCTTGGAGTATACTCTTGCTGCTGCTCGTGGGACTCTTCGCGCCGACGAACCTCGGTTGTCGCGGCTGGTGTTGGACTTAGTGACGCACTCTCTGCGGCTTATGGATAACACTGATTTCCGCTATGGCGTTTTTCACGCCACCTGGGATTCGGCATATGGGAATACCACAGTTGGTGGCTCTCCATTGACGTTTGACCTGATCCCCGATGTTCGTGATTTACGACAAGCAGGTCAGGCAGCGGCATTGCGTAAATTTATCCAGGAGGATCTGGGTAACTTTTCAGCGAAGGTTAAAGAGCGAATAAGCGCCCTGCAGAATGAGCTAACGCACACGCCGCTGGCAGAACTGAATTCGGACCAGCGTGCCTACCTAACACAACTTTCGAGGTGTGTACTTGAATTTGTTACCAATAAAATTCTGCCTGCGCTCATAGATCAGATTCGTCCAACCAAGCCGACGGAGCTTGTGGCTCCGATCGTTCGTGAGATTGCAGGTGCGCTTTCTCGAGATCTCCCGGCAGGCAGTGAGTCGCTTCGGGCTGAGGTTATCGTTCTGCATTTAGGGCTGCGTTTGGCGAGTCTGCAGCATGCGCGTGTCATCGACGACTCGGCAACGGCAAGGCTGGCTAAGGAGCTGCAAGGTCAACCGCAATTAGCGGGGGTATGTTCAAACGCGGAGCTCGTGCAAAGAGCCCTCGCTAAAGCAAAATCGCTTGGCAGCGAGGAGACTCTGCCAACGTTTGCAGGACTCCTGAATCGAGATCTCCCGCCGACTGTTATCTCGCTTCAACTGCTGGAAAGACTCGATACACTTGCCGATATAGCTTATCAAGCCGAGATTAGAGTGGCCCGGCAGTGGCTTGAGAAAAAAGCTAGTGGCTTGGCGGCGCTCCTCATAAAAGTGAGAGGTGAATCTACGTATGAACTCTCACCAGCAGTTATGCGCTTGGAGCCAGCGATCAAGACCGGGATGGTTAGCACTGCACGTGCCCGCGAACTTCTGGCCGCAGCGAGGCCTGAGTTTCTGGCCGCAGGGGATACTTTAAAAGTCCATCTGATGGCGGGAAGGGCGCCGCGTGTGCTTGAGACTATCGCGCTGACCGGTGCACAAGCGGTAACTGTTTATGGAGACTATCCAAAAATAGCGCCTGAGCCTAACGGAGAAGTGGTGCACAGGCTTCAAAAGGCTTTAATCCTCGCAAAGGGATATACATCGAATTGGCAGCCACGACTAAATATTCCATCGATAGTTGCCGCATTCGGGTCAGGTGAGCAGATTTTGAGGGCCGAGCTTGCTGGAGTTGCGTCATCCTCAGCCTGCCATAGTACCTACCTCCATGAAGCCGTGCCACCAGCCATTCACGCGCTTGAGCGGCACTGCGGTGGTTCAATCGCTTGGGTTGAGGGCCCGGATGGCGTTAAGCGAGTATTCGTATTTGATTCGATACGCGATCCGGCTTTAGGTGAGTGGAGATCGATAAAGCTGGCGGACGGAGTCGTTTGTGCCGTCCCGCTGCTAAAAACTGAGCCTAAGTCGAAGATTGTAGCGGCTGTAGCTGCGGGGAGAGAAGATACCTTGCCGACATCTCCGCCCTCTTCACCGTCCCAGCCTGAGGCTATGGGGGGCAATACTGGCGTGCCAGAGACATCTCCAACAATACCAGATAGTGTGTCGTCTAGAGTTGAGTCTCCGGTTGTAGCTCCGCTACCCAATGCGGAGGTTCGCATTGTCGAAATGACCGAGGCGCCTCTCCCTACGGGAGGGGCTGTGACGGTTGTTCCCGCGCCTTCTCCTTCGACTACTGAAAGGGTAGGGGGCCCCGCCGCGAACAAGTTGGCTAGGAGTCAGGGAGAAACCACAGCGCTGCATGCCGCTACCCTTCCACCACCACCACCGAATCCTCAGCCGAGCTTACCGCCTGAGCTAATCCAAGCATTGGCGAGTTGGGTTCAAGCCGCGGATGAGGGCAATTTATTTGGTTCTATTCTTGGGGATGAGCAGGGTATTATTATTAGAAAAGCGGGAAGGGGTAAATTGCTAAGTGCTGGGGAACGCCGGTCACTGTCTCGACTACTGCTTGCGCTGAAGGATAGCAAGCGTGTACCTGTATCCTTAAATCTTAGCATTCCTACGCAGCGAGCCAAATTGGCGAATATCTTGGATGACTGGAATGCTGGCAAGTACGGAAAAGGCTCCTAAGCTGCCTTAACGACTTCCATGAGCGTCATCGTTGGAACCGCCTCCGGTGGCATCTTCGGAACATCTCTTCGTGATCGAGCCACGGTCTTTGCCACAAAGCTATCGAACCCGACATCGCACTGCAGGCGCCCACGCTGGCGTACCCACTGGGTACGGAACATGCACATGCGCTGCACGTCGACGTACTCGCCGTTCACAAAGTACTCCTTTCGCAGGCGGCACTCCTTTTTGAAGCCAACGTACTCGTAAATCTTCATCCCGGGAGTATTGCCGGGAAGCAGCAAAAGATAGACCTTCTCTAGGTTCAAGATGTCGAAGGCATACTTGACTCCCAGCACAAAGCCCTGCTTGCCAAAGCCCTGACCCTGAAACTTATCATGGATGATGATATCAATTTCGCATTTGCGGTTTATCTCATCGATCTCCATTAGACTCAGGACGCCGACAGGATGGCCGGTTATGACCTCCTGGATTAAAAAGCGGCGCTCGGTTTGGTTATGGATGTGTTTTTCGAAGAGGTCTTCAAGCTCGCGCGTTGTTTCGTACGGCTCCTCGAAGAAGTAATTCATCGTCTTGTAGTTGTTGTGAAGCTCGTGCAGGAACGCCAGATCGTTTTTTTCTAATGCACGAAGTTGCAGAATCTCGCCTTTAATCATTGCCTTACCTTAAGATTGCTTTACTAGGGATAGGTAAGAGGCTATACGAGTTTATACCGTAGGCAAGCCGGTGTCGCCGTGGTCACGTAAACTTAGAAGCTAACTAAGCAGTTCTAAAGCATTAAAAATGTCGTTTATGGACCCAAAAAATTCGCCACTTCTGGCTCTAGAACGGCATCCCGGCGTCAAAAGTGACGTACGGGTTCCCCTTACAAACTTTGGTCCGATCGATTTTCGCATTCTCTACTCGGTGCCGGTGGTCCATAGCCAAAGTGAGCTTTTGAAGGAGGGTGGAGATGCGCCATATCTAAACGCTACCGTTTTTGAACAGCTCATCGCGCGATTCCATGCAGTTCACTCCTATGGCTGGAGCTTTGGCGGGTACCTCGAGCCGCGTAGTAGGCTCTGGAAAGGGAGCTATCTAGACGGGATTGGGGATGAGGTCCTGCACGCCGGAATCGATGTAAACCTGCCGAAAGGCACTCCACTTAAAGCACAGCAGGATTTTACGGTCCTGTTAAGTGACGACGACCACACCCTTAGCGGAGGCTGGGGGCCTCGTCTAATACTACAACCTGGAGTGATGGATGATAGAGACTGCGCGGTTATTTATTCCCACCTGCAGCGTATTGCGGTCAAGGAGGGAGATGAAGTTAAAAAGGGAGCAATTTTGGGTGAGATTGGCGGGCCACCTGATAACGGCAACTGGTGGCCGCATCTACATATTCAACTCGTTGAGCGCTCTTGGTTCGATACCATGCGCTTACATGCTACTCTTGAGAAGCTTGATGGGTATTTCCCTCTTAGAGAGCTCGCAGAGTGCCGCTTACGCTACCCCGACCCAATAAAGTTTATGCCTCTGGAGTGGGAACTCGACTGCGTGGCACGGGTAGTCGGTCAAGGGGCGTAATTTTTGAGAAAGGGTCAAAAAATAGGGCTAAGGCCGTCGACTGTGGCAGCGAGCAGCATCGGATGCTGTCCGCGGAAAGCTGACTGCAGATCACTGAGTACAGAAGCAGGATCGGTTCAACACTCTTCCGTCTGAGGCGCAGCCTCGTTAGCTCTCATCTTCACTTTCCCTCGTCCGGCAGCACCTTCACCTGTGTCCATGCCACCCAACCGCCGAATGCCAAAAACACGAGTTTGGCGCGCATGAGCAGGGCTACCGATAATGCTTGGCCGGAGTTAGCTCCGAGGCTTTGTAGGAAATAGAGGAAGACGTTCTCCTGGATGCCCAATCCAGCCGGTGTTAGCGGGATGCTGCTGAGTGCGAGGATGAGCGGCACCGCCACTGCCAGGGCCCACAGGTTGAGGGTGTCGCAGCCTATCGCCCAGGCACAGGCGTAGACATTTAAAACCATCAAGACCTCGACGCAGCAGGCGGCGAGCAGAGTTTTAAGCATTAGCCCCGGGTGCTCAAGGGCATAACTCCTGGCTACCGCACACTTTTCTAGGAAAGGAGCAACGCGTTGCGCTAGGGAGGACGGGTGTTTGCCCATCCAGCTGACCAGCAGGGGGGAGATGGCGAAGAGCAGGCTAAGAATAGCGAGACCGAGACAGAGGATAGCAAAGCCCCACTTCATCTGTGGGGTCACTCCTTGGGCCAGCGGCATGGCAGCGAGGCCAAAGAATGCGACGGCGAGTATGCTCGTGTAACGATCGAGGAGTGTGGAGGCAGCAGCACTTTTAGCAGATGTGCGTTTGCCAAGGTACCAGCCCCGCACGACATCGGTACTTACAAATGAGGGTACCCAGAGGTTGACCAGGTAGCCTATCAGATAGAACTGCATCAGGCTGACAAGTGAGGGAGCCTGGCCACAAGCGGAGATGAAAAAACGCCACTTAATAGCGCTTACCAAAAGTAGTACGAGAGAGATTGCTATAAGTAGCGCTATTCCGGGAAGTGTTAGCGAGGAGAGAGAGTTTGATAGTTGTGCCCCGTCGACACTTTTGATGACGAACCAAAGGAGTGCCCCGGCAATCAGCAGCCGGATGAATTTATTCCGAAAAACATAGATCCACATGAGCTCTATCTTTACCCCAAACAAGTTTTGCATCTAGTCAGCGCCAATGGAAGATGCGCAATAAGAGCTATGTCTTGCACGGAGATCCACCGAGGTCTCACGGAGTTACACGGAGGGGATAGTGCTGGGCCCACCACGCAGCCTCCTGTGGAACTCTGTGAGGCCTCGGTGGATCTCCGTGTGAAACATGTTGTATGCAATGGCAAGGTGCTGACCAGTCACCAAGTTTTTTTACATAAGTTCTGCAATTATGGCCCAGAAGTTGCGACTACCGTTTACAAAAAAAGGGGGTTATTACAAAATGGGGGCCTTCTTAATAAGTGAGTGACTGAGCAAGACAAACCCCTATTGTGCGCCCATACTGCTACAACGTATCCAGGCATGAAAGTGCTAAATGGATGTCAATTGCCAATGCCATTCTTGGATGCCGTATCCGTGGAAGCGATGCCTAAGTCAGCAGAGCGGACCTAATAAATAGGTAATTTTCTTCGGCTTACCAGCATCAGCAAACCTGGCGGCGTGCCGCCTTTTGCGCTACTCTCAGTCGATATGGAACTATCGTTAATTTGGCTTCTGGCTGGTCTTATCCTTGGCGCGGGTGCGGTGTCTTTCTTCGAAAAGACCCGCCGCGTTAGCGCATTGGCGTTGGCGCGCAGTCAAGCCGATGCGGAGCTTGCCACGCTGCGTGAAAGGCTCTCCCTACGGGAGCAGCAGATCGCCGAGATTTCGCAGAGGTCGGGTGAAGGCAAGCAACGTGAGAACCAGCTTGGCACAGACCTTGCCAATCTCCAAGTTGTGCGCGCTCGGTTAGAGACCACTCTGGAAAAAGAACGCAAGGCCGGCGAAGAAAAGCTCCTGTTGCTGCAGAGTGCGCAGGAAGAGCTTTCGAATGCTTTTAAGGCTTTATCCTCCGATGCGCTCAAGAGTAACAATCAGTCGTTTATTGACCTGGCAACTAAGGCTCTAGAGCGTTTTCATGAGGGAGCCAAAGGCGATCTTGAAAAACGCCAGATCGCCATCGGTGAGATGGTAAAACCCGTGCGTGAATCGCTAGAGAAGTTCGATCAACGCATTCAAGAGGTCGAGATAGCGCGCGTTGGGGCCTATGAAGGGTTAACGCAGCAGGTGCGCGGATTGCTTGATATGCAGCAGGGGTTGCGCACGGAGACAAACAACCTCGTGCGCGCGCTTGGGACGCCGCGCGTGCGTGGTCGCTGGGGTGAGATTCAGTTGAAGCGAGTCGTCGAGCTCGCCGGCATGCTGGATCATTGTGATTTTCAGGAGCAACAATCGGTTACCACTGAGGATGGCAAGCTTCGACCAGACTTAATCATCCGCTTGCCGGGAGGCAAAAATGTTGTTGTCGATGCCAAAGCGCCGCTGGCGGGCTACCTCGAGGCGATCGAAGCCCACGACGAGCCAACAAAAAATGCACGCCTTGCCGATCATGCCCGGCATATTCGCGAGCACGTGGCTGCGCTTAGCCGCAAAGCCTACTGGGATCAGTTTCAGCCTGCACCGGAATTTGTGATCTTATTTTTACCGGGAGAAACCTTTTTTAGTGCGGCGCTTGAAAACGATCCGACGCTGATTGAGCAGGGAGTAGAGCAGCGTGTGATCATCGCCACGCCGACAACGTTGATCGCGCTGCTCAAGGCTGTGGCCTATGGCTGGCGCCAGGAGCAGATGGCCGAGAGTGCGGAGGAGATCTGCAGTCTGGGCAAGGATCTTTACAAACGCATCGGTGATATGGCCGAGCACTTTGCCGAAGTGGGGAACCGTCTTGGCAAGGCGGTCGATTCCTATAATCATGCGGTTGGCACCCTTGAATCGCGGGTTCTCGTTAGCGCGCGTCATTTCCATGAACTAAAGACGACGGGAACTGAGGCCGAGATCGAGGTTTTGGCCCCGGTGGAGCTGTTGCCACGGCAGCTGCAAGCGGTTGAATTGTTGCCACAGTCTGAGAAAATTGCTGAGGCCTAACCTAATCTGTGATTCAAGGCACGGTGCTCTATGATTGATCTTAAAAACTCACACTCGTTGCGATCGTTGCCGGAGCGTTGGGATCGCCTTTTGGCCTTAGCCAGTAGATTGTTTGTGTGGGGACTGATCTTTACCATACTCTATATCCTGCGCTCGTTTTCTTTGTTGCTCTTTTTGACCTTTGTTTTCTCATACATTCAGGGGCACGCCATCGTGCGTTTGAAATCACGCATCAGCAATCGTGTGGCACGGGTGGTGATCGTGGCAGTTATCTTTCTTGGGATACTCATCGGAATAGCCAGCTATATCGGTCCACACTTTAGGGTGCAGGCCGAGCTTGTGGCGGCGCGATATACGGATTATCTCAAGGCCTTCGATCGCGAGCTGATAGGGCTGAGTTTGCGTTATCCGATCTTCGAGAAGCTCACTCCTGAGATACCTGAGTTGACAGGCATGCTCGGCACTGATGGCAAGTTTACCCGCTGGACCCCCGATGCTTCGCCGACGGCAGCGCTGCTCCAGAAGGGGTTCGGCATAGGTGGAAGCGAGGAGGAGCAGATCGACATCAAAAAGGCGGTCGAGACGGTACGCGGCATCAGCGCACAGGTGCTCGGTGCGATATCAGCATTTCTGTTGTCACTTCTTTTTTCATTTTTGATTCTTCTCGATTTCCCGAAGCTGAGTGAGAGTGTGCGTAGCCTTGAGCAAACCAAGCTTGGATTTATTTATAGTGAGGTGGCAGGCAGTGTTTACCATTTTGCCGGCGTTCTTGGGCGCGCGCTCGAAGCGCAGCTATTTATTGCACTGCTTAACACGATCCTCACCGCGATCGGTTTGCAGCTGTTAGGTCTGCGCGATCAGATGGCTTTTCTATCGATTATCGTCTTTCTCTGCAGCTTCATCCCCGTGGCCGGGGTTTTTATTAGTTCGGTGCCGATCTGTTTGCTAGGGCTGCAGAGCGGCGGCGTCTACATCATGTTTTGGGCAGTGGGTTTGATTTTGCTGATTCATTTCATTGAAACCTATTTTCTCAACCCGCGCATATACGGGCACCACCTGCATATCAATCCCGTACTCGTGCTGATCATCCTTACCGTCGGCGGAAAACTCTTTGGGGTTTGGGGATTGGTGCTCGGGGTGCCGGTGTGCAGCTATATCTTCGGGCATGCCATCGTGAAGCCTGGTAATTGCCCAATAACACCGGGTAATCCTAAATCTTGAACTTGAACTGTTGAGCCGAGCCGCGCATTCGCGCGGAAGAGAGAGTCGAGCATCCTGTAATCTGCTATCTGAGATCTGCAGTCAGCTATCAGCTGTCTGCATCAGATTCAGCTGCAGCCCAAACACACAACACACTGGTACAAGGTAGCTTTCCTTGCGGATCTTGGGAAACTTTTAGCCCTAATCCACGATAAGTCATTGTGCTTTGAAGCTACCTTGAACCAGACCCGTTTGCCCCCCTGTTTTCCCTAATGCGAGGCTGTGCCCGGAGAGTACTTGGCTTTACTTGCCTGCACGGTGTCGGAGCGAAAGGTTCTCGCGCCGAAGGTGGGCTAGGAGCGCGCGTACGCGCGCTCCTCCGTCGGCATCAATGCGCTTTTACCTCAAAACTTTATGCGGCCGGGTGTAGCTTGATTCCCCCCGTAAAACGGGTCAGAATGGGGGCAAATTCCTTACTGGAGATAGATGCCCTATGAGCAGCATTAGCCATCGGCTTGCCCAGATCGCTCTTGAGATTAAGGCCATAAAACTAAATCCCAAGAACCCATTCACCTGGGTCTCTGGTTATCGCATGCCGATCTATAACGACAATCGCTTGCTCCTCGGAAACTACGAGCATCGCGACTTAGTCGCCCAGGGGTTTATCGATCTAATTACCCATAATGAGATCCCCTATGAGGTGATCGCGGGAACGGCAACTGCCGGTATCCCTTTTGGCATGACTCTGGCTGATCGACTCAAATCTCCCTTTGTCTATGTGAGGGATAAGCCCAAGGGCCACGGTGCCGGCAAACGTGTTGAAGGATTTTTGCGAGCAGGGCAACGCGTCTTGTTAGTCGAGGATCTCATCTCCATGGGGACGAGCTCCACCTCCGCCCTTGAGGCGCTGCGTGCGGAGGGGGCGGTTGCCGAAACATGTCTCTCTATTTTTAACTATGAGTTTCAAGAGTCTCGCGACGCATTCACTAAGATAAATGTCGCCTTGCACTCTCTTTTGGGGTTTGCGGAGCTACTTCAGGTGGCCCAAGAGAACGCCTATATCTCAGATGCTGAATATGAGCTGCTGCGTTCGTGGAGCAGTGAGCCTACGCTGTGGGGCGAGAAGCATGGATTCCGGAGAGTGGTGAAGGAAGAGGTTAGACCTAGCGAGGCTTTGCCTCGGACGTAACTGCGCGCCCCTCATCGGATAACGCTGACGTCAAACGTCTTACGCCGGACGTAAAACGTCGACGTTAGACGTCCGGCGTTGGACCTTGGACGTCAGCGTCATCGGTTCTAGAAATGGTCATTTTGTTAAGAATATACGCACAGCTTGACGAGGGGGCGAGTAGTTACCCTCGGACCTAATCCGTTATCGGCGATCTGAAATCAGCTTTCTGCTGACAGCCTCAGCTGCAGCTCTCGGTAGCAGTCGGCGGCCTTAGCCGTCTTGTCCTACGTAGCACTGGCCTATCGCGCCAATGGTGCTCTAACAATCTGGTAGGAGCAGTGATGCCTAGTGCCTTAGCCGCCGTTTGATCCTCTCGATCAACGATTTCACCGATGCGCGTAAGTTGCCTTCATTCGGCTCATCAACCAGTGGTTTGATGGGGGCCTCCTCAATCGGGCGAAGATCTGGGGCGCAGGCAAATTCGTCATGCTGCGATTCGCAGTGCGGGATATGTCCAGTTTCAATCAGGTACTGTGCCTCCGGGGCCTGCTGATTTGTCAAACGCCAAAAAGCATATCGGGCGCATGCGGTGAGAAACCCGCAACGCAAGGTAAAGCCACCTTCGCTGGTATTTGTGATAACTTTGATCTCGAAATCATGTGAAAGATCAAGCAGAAAGCAGCGTTCTAGGGTTTCGGTCCATATCCTGCGAGCGCGATAGGCCAAGATCTGGTCGCTATAGGACCCCTCAAGGCGGATATTGTCAGGATCAAAGCAGACCGAGCCGCCCGCCGGAACTTCAGGTGTTAATTCAACTACTTGAGACTCGAAAAGAGTATGTGCCATGAGATATAACCCCTTCGGAAACCTTCCTCTGGTGAATATCGTCCATGTTTATCAAGAGCTTAACCTTTGCAGCGTCATTTGTGGCTATACCATCCGCAAAAAGTCTTGGCGGTGGTATCTCGCGATCCCCCTTCGCCATTGAAATAAAAATTCCTTTTATTTCAACGTGCTACGGGGGATATAGCAGACACATTTAGAGTCGCTTCCCCCTTCGCTCGACCTCGCGGCAAGTGCTACGTAGGACAAGACGGGGGACGAGTCGCGCCAAGACTTTTTGCGTCTGCTATAATAATCAAGGGAGATGTTTTCATTTAGAGGAGAGTTTGCTAGCCTCAGGCACGCCTATTGCGGGCGCTGCAGTTGGGTAAGTATTCTGCTCTTGGCCTGATTCTTCGATATATCCGACCCCAGGGGGAGAGCTAAGGTTCTCCTCGGCACTTGCGTGCGAGATTCTTCTAAGTCGGGTACGTCTTGATTCTGGGCAGGCTATAACGCTTATCTTCATACAGAGTTCGTTCCGGGATGCCCTCGCGAGCGGACAGATTAATTGTTCTAACTAGGATTTTCTATGGGTGGTAGGGGATACGGTGGTGGTGGTGGTGGTGGTGGTGGTGGTGGTCGTGGTCGCGGTGGCCGTGGTGGTCAGGGTCGCGGCGGCGGTCAATATCGCGGCGGTAGTGGTGGTGGTGGTGGGCGTGGTCGTCGAGGCGGGCAGGGGCGTAGGTTCTCTCGCTCATCAAATCCACGTCAGAGCGCGGAGAGCGGCAATAAGCGTGAGCGCATAGCGGTTGAAAGTGGCGCTTTGGTTCTTATTGACCAGTTCATGCTAGCCAATCCTCAGTTTATTGAACGCGTCGTGGCGATCATCAACGAAGGGCCTGAGGCCAAAGACTTGGTAATTAAGGATTACGGCGGAAGTGTTGTTCAGCTTCAGCCGGGCACCTATCGTATCGATCGTGATCCATTCGCCTATTCGATAGTTGTTCACCCTGAGGGTGATTCCCCCGATCCGAAGTCGATGAGTAAGGATACTGCCGAGGCGCGCGGGCATGTCTATGTTGATACCCGTTGTGTGGCGATGATCGATCGCGAGTTGCTCGACGATACGAGCTTGCTCGAGAAGTACCAACAGCTTTGGTTCAGTGGGCAGGATAAGGCTTGTCGCGATCTTATTCGTGATAACGGTGGTGCTGTGCGTTATGGCTTCAATCGCTATGGCGATGAACTTGGTATATACAAGATCCCTGAACATGACGTAGTTTGTCTTTGGCCAGATGTGATTGAGGAGACGGCGCCCCAGGCGTAGGTCCTTCGCGGAGGATAGTTGCTCCCAGTTGCTCATGTCTCCAAGGAGATGAGAGTTGAAGAAACAAGTTGAGTTTGATTCAGCGCGTGCACGTATGGTGGACGAGCAGTTGCTTGGGCGTGGCATCAAGAATGAGCGCGTTATCGCCGCCATGCGTAAGGTGCCACGTCATCTGTTTGTGCCGGTTGCTCAGCGCGAGCTTTCCTATGACGATTGTCCGCTTACGCTTGGTCCTGACGAGACTATTTCACAGCCATACATCATCGCTTTGATGCTTGAAGAAGCGCAGATCGGGGCCAAAGATCGAGTTCTCGAGGTTGGTACTGGGTCGGGATATGAGGCGGCGCTGTTGGCTGAGTTGGCAGGTGACGTATTTAGTGTCGAGATCGACGGTGAGCTCTTAAAATCTGCGCAGGCCGTGCTCGTTGAGGCTGGCTATTCCCGTGTGCACTGTCAGGAGGGGGATGGTAATAATGGACTTCCTGAAAAAGCGCCGTTTGATGTGATCCTCGTTTCGGCGGCTCCCCCCAAGATTCCACGTGAGCTCATTCGTCAACTTAAACCCGAAGGACGATTAATTCTCCCCCTGGGGGAGGCCGATCAGGACCTGGTCCTCGTGCGCAAGGCCGCTGAGGGGCTTAAGGAAACCGTGCTCGGCGAGGTGCGCTTCGTTAAGATGAAGTGCGCGGCGGAAGAGCACGACTAGGGGCTGTCCCCAAAGCTTCGAAGGCAGGCGAGCATTAGTGCTGGGACAGCCCCAAAGTGTTCGCCTTCGGCGGCGTCAGTAATGGGTCGAGAGGGTAAGGAGAGATTCAGAGCTGAAATCGTTCAAGCGCTCGGGATGACTTCAATGAAGAATGTCATCCCCAGCGCAACCCTGCACAAAAATATCGGGTAACAAAGCTTTTAGCGAGGGAACGTTCGGCTGAGCGCTCACGTCGAAGCCTCCGTCGTCCGGGGGAAATAGCGGCAACGAAGAAAGTGCTGACTAGCTAGAGCCTGTCCGGAAAGACCCTGTTTTCTAAAAGCTACTTTTCTGGAGAACGAAAAGCGGCAAGAAATTAATAAATTGCCCCCAGCAGGACAAAGCTGACGGCAGGCGCCGCCGCCGCGGTCAGTTTTTCAAGTGA
>CAIXSY010000070.1 GCA_903922175.1 uncultured delta proteobacterium
CTCAAAATTCACTAGTCGGCGCTATTATAGCGTGCCTCTTTCGGGCTTAACCTCGAAATTGGCCACGTATACTACTCTACTATTTCACTTATTTCTCCCGTCCTATCGCGCTTTCGCTGTTTCCGGACAGGCTCTAACTAGGCGGCACTTTATCTAGACATAGGTGACCTATAATATTGTAATTTGGTAATTGCATCGAATCCTTCATAGTGCCGATGGTTTTAGGTGCGAAGTCAGCTAATGATGTCATGTAGAACCTGCAACATGAGGAGCTTAACTGGACCAAAAACCGTCATCGGGCAACGAATTACCTAACACAGCGCCCACCTCGAAATATTACCAAAGAGTCGAAGCCTAATCAAAAATAAGGTGGCATCTTATAATGACAAGCGGTACAGCTGGATAGGCATTTGGGCTGAACTCGGGGACTAAATTGCCACGATCTGAGTACAGCAATGCCGTGCTGCCAGAGTAAGACAGTCACCGTAAGGACCGGAGTGACAACATGGTGCGGTTTCATGACCCCCCCCCTACTTCAGCTCGCGATTCCACTGAAAGTTGGCGATGAATAGACCAAGTGGATTCTCCTGCAACGTCTCCTCATCGCGTGGGGTGTCGATCTCAATCGAAAACACGCCGACCATGGTGTACTCATCGAGCTTCATACCGTCGATCGAGTACATGGTTTCGTGCCAACGCATCTGATAGGAGTTACTCTCTGCCACCTGTGTCACCGAAACCGGCTGAACGATCACCGTCTTCTTGCCTATCTCCTTCAGTGCACTTTCAGAGTCCGAGTCGATCAGGTTGTTGAGCATGGTGGCGGCATCCGAGCGAAGAAACTTATAGGCCCGCAGCCAGTTCTGCTTGATCACCACGGAATCGCTCGGGACCGCACGCACGAGCCGGATAAAGTTGCTTAAAAAGTACTTAATCTCCATCGGTCCAGCCGTATAGCGCACCTCGCTGGCTCTGCCGATAACCACCGGCTCCCCCTTCTCACGGTCGATCCCGACGACAATCGGAATCACCTTGCTCTGCTTAATAAGCGCGATATTTGCAGCGCACAAAAGCGCGAGCAGCACAACCGTGCCGAAGAAAGCCATACGCCAATTGCGCGCTTGGACAAGAGTGCTCCCCATGCGGGTATCCCACTCTTGACGCGCCCGAAGAAATGCGGTCTCTGCGGGCTCGGTTGGCTTCATGCTGATTGGTGGATTCAAATACGCTAGTTTCATGTCTTGTTCTCCTTGTAATGCGTGTTATTCGCGTTGCGTGTTACTGGTAATGAACGTTAGTCCTAAGTCCCGAGGGGCTAAGCTGCCTTGTTTGAACCGTAAGCGTTGACCGAAGCCTTAAAACTCCCGCCAAGCTGCAGTCCACGCTGATACGCCGCAGCAGGCGCCGCCATGGCTTTGCTGATTCGCTCTCTGCCTGCGTCCACGACGCTATTAAGACACCCCTTGCCCACACTCATTCCCAGACGAGCAACACCACTCACGGCCCCCATCGCTGCACGTCCCCCAGTCGCCAGCTTGCCTCTTTCACTCGACCCAGCGGCACTCCCCTCTCCGGCGCACGCCGACACAGCACCCGCGTCCCCACTCTGCGCATTAGCCTGCGCTGACGATCCAGTGGCCCCGTCATCAGCTGCCGCTGAGGAACCCGTTTCCCCCCCTGCTGCCGCCTGCGATGACTCACTCGCCCCGGATGAAGCATCGTCCCCATGGCTGCCCATTCCGGCAGAGTCTCCCTTACCTTGCTGCCCATCCTGGGCATCGTCGCTCTTCTGGCCGTGCTGCGCCGCTGCCTGCGCCACGCTGCCGTCAGACGCACTCTTATCTCCGCCGAGAGACTGGCCTTGAGCCGCTGCGCCCGCACCAGCCTGAGAGTTGCCACTTGAAGGCTTAAATCCGCTATTACTGGCACCAGCTCCCTTGCCACCCGCCATTCCGGAGCCACCCTCCTTCCCCTTGCCGGCGGCTGAGCTCGAAGCGCTACCGCCCTTGGATTGCCCATCGCCCCGCCCGCCCGCACTTGAGGGAGTCGAAATCGCCTCAGCCGCCCCTCCTACCGCGGCCCCAAGCACCGCGGCACCTCCACTTGTTGCTGCTGCCAGAGCCAGCTTACCAGCCCCGAACGCCGCCGAGCCAACACTCATTGCCGCACCGGCTGCACTCTTTGCACCACTCAGACCAGCCTGCGCCGAGCTCGCCACCTGCCCCATCGTCAGGGATGGCTGGCCGTGCAGCAGTCCCGCCGCCACTCCCGGTGCATGCAGAGCCAAAAAGCATAGGGCCAAGGATATGACGATGCAATTAAACCCAGTTTGCAGCGTTACCACCTCAGGCACAACCAGCATGTCCATTACCTGTGCGGAGATGCCCATGATAATACCGAGCACCATCAGCTTAATTCCGAACGAAATTACCGCCGCGAACGTTTTCTCAGCCAGAAAACGGGTGGGACCAAATGCGCCAAACGGCAACAAGATTAGACCGGCCGAAGAGATAAGCAAAAACTCCAGGTAGGTGACAAACCCCTGAATAGCGATCAGAAACAGGGAAACAAGCGTGACGATCATGCAGATCATAATCATCATCGATTCAACGGTTGGTATCCCGTACCAGCTCGCCTTAGCAGACTCGTCAAGCTGCACCATCCCGGGCTTAACGAGGGTGAAAGCTCTTTCTATAATCCCGTCCGGGTTCTGGAATGTCGGCAGATCCTTCTTGCCACTCCCCGCCAATTCACCGGCATAAATAAAACCGCCGACGACGTCGTGCGTTATGGTGTCATAGTTATTGATAAAGAACATGAGTAGTCCGGCAAACAGGACGCGTTTTGCGGCTTGAAGCAGGCCCTCGTTACTTCCGAGGGCCAGATAAAGCCCAGCAAGCGCAATCTCGATACTAAAGAGCACCGTGATCAGCTTGATAGCGTCGCCATGGATGGCGGCGCGCCCAACGTTGAATGACTTCTCAAAAAAGTTCAGTATAAAGTTCAGCGATAGCATGGGAGTTTCCATTTGCAATTACTCCTTCACCACAACCGGATTCAGCTTTGCCGAAGCCTTTGCTTTATAGGTTCCCCAGTCGGCCATAAGTTCATCCACCTTCTTTGTATCGAGACCTTTGCTCATGTTTTCTTCGAGCGATTTGGCCGCGTACGCCTGAAGAAACTCATTCATCTGCACGTTCAAGGTCTGCAGTCCTGTGCCAATTTCTCCCATGATCTGATTACCGATCTTGGTTGCTAACAACATTCCCGGTGCCCTCTGAGTATCGTTAAGCAATGATTCGATCCGCGCTTGGCTCTCCGGAATAGTCTGACGGATGGCAGCTCCAACCTTAGCCGCGTGCTTCATCTGAATCTTGGTCCAGAGCATCTCCTTCTTCATCATCTTCACCTCCGGCGACTCACCTTTTATTTTTTTCCAGCCATCGTGGTAAGATCCATACACCGAGTCGAGCCGCCCAATCTGATCAAACATGTTCTGGTAGCCGCCTTTTTTCATGCTCATTATCTTTTCAATGTTGGTATAGCCTTTGCGAAAATCACTCAAGTATCGAGCAAATTTTTTACTAGCCAAGCTGACATGATCAACTTCGGCGTACTTCTTAATTAGGTCGTACTGCTTGTTCATCGACTTAATCATCTCCTTGGCCTGCTCAATCTGCTTAACCAGATTAGCAATTGCCGCGGCATCTATCACCGGAACGCCTCCGGCATACGCGCTGCCGGCGTGCATAACCAATACAGTACCCATAGTAATAACAAGTGTTTTTAACGTTTTCATGCTGCTGCCTCCATTGTGCTAAGCTCTTTCATGCAATCAGCCGCTTCTGGCAAGCCGAGTTCATGCAAGAGCGATATATTGTACGCAGCAACGTCTTTGTGCTGCGCTCTTAACCCATCCATTAAGACTTGAGCCTTTTTCGTGGAGTTGCCGCAGTACGCGAGCGCTACGGGCCCCATTGAAAGGCTAAAGAGCCTATTTCCTTGCGGAGAAACTAAGTAGTAGTCGCGCTTGGGATAGGCATGAGCTAAGATCTGAAGTTGGGTGTCGTTAAGCCCGAATCGCTTGTAGAAAGCGGCACCCTGTTCGTGCAACGCCGTGGCATTGGGAAGGAAGAGCTTTGTAAAGCAGGCTTCTTTAATCGTCGCCGCAATACTGCTCTGGTCAATATCAGCCAACGACTGCGTGGCAAAGACCACCATGACGTTCGCTTTGCGCAGCACCTTAAGCCACTCGCGGATCTTGGCAGCAAACGCCGGATGATCGAGGAACAACCAGGCCTCATCAAGAACGAGCATCGTCGGAACGCCGGTGAAGCGCTCCTCAAGACGATGAAAGAGGTAGGAAAGCACCGGCAGGACCACCTGCGGCGTCTCCATAAGTGTTTCCATTTCAAAGCACTGCCAACGCGCGGCGCGCAGCGTATCGATCGAGCTATCAAGCAACCTGCCGAACGGTCCTTTGAGCGTGTATGGATGAAGAGCCTTACGCAACTCGTCGTTTTGCAGATGCACCGTCAGGCCGTACAGCGTGCGCTGTGGTTTTGGAACCGAGGCCAATGAGCCAAGGGCGTTCCACACCGCTCGTTTGTGGTCGGGGGTAATTTTAACATTCTCCTTGGTCAAGATGTCCAATATAAATCCGTGGGCCCAGCTGCGCTCACTCTCCTCATCGATACTACCGAGCGGCTGCAATGCTAGCCCGCTCCCCTCCGCTGCTAATTCGTAGTAATCGCCACCGACACCGTACGTCAGCGCCTTAGCACTGCCGCCCTTATCAAAGATGTAAACCTGGGCCTCGGGATAACGTAAAAACTGGGCTTCCATCAACGCCAGCAGCGTCGATTTGCCGGAGCCTGTCGGACCTAGGATCAGGGTGTGACCGACGTCACCCGTATGGGTCACGTAGCGAAAGGGGGTCGAACCGCTGGTCTGGGCGTAGAGCAAAGGCGGGCCGGCGAGGTGCTTGTTCTCAGCCGGACCAGCCCAGACCGCGCTCACCCCAGGCATCATGTGCACAAGGTTTAATGTATGCAGCAGCGGACGGCGAATATTGTTGCGCGGGTTACCCGGTATCGTGCCCAGCCAGGCATCAACGGAGTTAACCGTCTCGCGCTTGGTTACGAATCCGAGGGTGTTGATCGCCTTCTGTGCTTTCTGGACTGCAAGCCGCAGGGTCTCACTATCAGGCGCGGAGAGGACCAAGGTCATGCTAAAAAAGCCATACGCCACATCGTCAGTTCCTAGCTCACGCAGCGCCTCGTCAGAGTCGTTGGCCTTATCGATCGCTTCCGAGTTCTCCAACGCAGATTGCTCGCGAGTCATCATCTCCTTAATCAGAGAGGTTATCCCCTTGCGTTTGGAGAACCATTTTCTCTTGTAACCTTCGAGCTCTTTGAGTGCATGTTCTTTGTCGAGGCAGATAAAACGGGTCACCCAGCGGTACTCGAGGTCGAGCCGATTTAGGCTGTCAAGCAAGCCGGGATGGCTCTGGCCCGGGAACCCCATCACCGAAATAAGCGCTAGTTCAAGCTCACCCAGCTTCGGCGCGAATCCAGGCGTCAGCGGCGTATCACATAGATAGGCATCGAGATACATCGGAATCTCCGGCACCTTAACGACATGCTTCGTTGTCGAAATGATCGAGTGAAGATAGGTTAGAGTTTCTTCTGCTTCCAAGATACGCACCTCAGGAAAGGTGCGCTCACACAGGTCCATCACCCGCTGCAACTCTGCCTTGAACGACTCAAGGATCCTCTCATAGACCCCACTACCCGACGCGCCCCCCTCAACAAAGAGCGCTGTCAATTTATTGGTCGTCTCCTCCGGGGGGAGGTACATCAACGTCAGATAGTAGGCTGATTCGTAATTGTTCTGGTCTTCGAACAATGTGCGGCGCTCCTGGTCAATCAGGTAGGCCACGGGATTGTCCCATTGCGAATTAGGATATCCCCTGGTCACCTCACGCCGCGCCTCGGAAAATAGCGCCCAACCGCTACCCAGGCGCTTTAGCGCATGGTTGAGTCGAGCGCTGGTTACCATAAGCTCCGCCTCGGTCGCCGAGTCCAGGTCCGGGCCACGATACTTGATCGTACTTTGCAACGAGCCATCCTTGTTAAGCAGCACCGTTGGCGAGACAAATGCCGCCCAGTTGAGTAGATCCGATAAGCGATCTGGATGATGTCGAAATTCAGCTAAATTAATCATACGACCTCGTACTCAAAGTAATTACTCGTAGTAGCGCTTAAACTTCACGCAGCGTTTAAAAGTAGCCAGAAACTCCGGGTCACTCTTGGCCAGCTGAACCGCGACGGCCTGTAGCCCGATCCCGAGGAGAAGCCCCGCCCAACTGTGCATTCCCAGAACGAAGCACGCTGTCAGTGTTCCGTTTAAAGTGGCAAAGTCACGCGGAGCCCCTCCCAGAAGAATCGGCTGGGTAAGTGATCGATGAATCGGTACCCGAAAACCTTCCATAATCGCTCTCAACTAAAGTAGTTCAGCAAGCTTCACCGCACCCATCGCCACCGAGCCACCGAAAACCACACCGGCAGCCTTACGCATAAAGCCCCCCTGCTCTCCGAACGAAAAGGCCAAGCCGGATACTGCTATCGCAATCGTTAGCACAAGCTTGGCAGTCGAGCCGGTCAGAGTCCCCTGAAACTGGGTAAGCGAGCTATCCCACGGCATAGCTCCGCTGGCTGCCGCAGCGGCGAATACCTGCGTTGGTAGCAACACTAAAGCGAGCGATGCCTTACTAATTAACTTGACGAACTTTACCTTCATAACATTCTCCTTTCTGTTTTTTTTATTATTAGACATATACACAACCAAACTTTTCTTAAGATGTAGCATGCCTCTTAATGCACACGTGCTGTTGTTAGGCACTGATCAAGCAGCGACTGTGCCGGAACCTTCGCCGGCGATTCGATGGCGGCTCGCGGCGAGACGACACGTGGGTTCTCAAAAGGCTCAAGCTCCGCCCCGCGTTCAAAGGCACATGCAGGCAGTATCTTGCTGGCGTATCTTTTCTCATTCGCATAAAACAGCTTATGTGCCATAATCGGAGACTCGCCGTTTGCCAAGATCAGCGAACACTCAAAAGGCAACTTGAGAAGTTCGTCCGGAGTCAACAGCTCACGGCTGATCCAGTTCATGTTGTCTGAACGCGTCGAGGGCAATATCGAGAAGAGCCTTGCGTTCGTTGAACGTGAGCGGTAGCCGATCGTAGTCTTACCGAGCGTGTTCGAAATTAATGAGGCGGTTTCGAGCGTACTCGGTGTGAAAAAGACCTTGAGATGCACGTTTTCCAAGAGCGAGTGCTCCTTGCCATATGCTTTCTGCAGCTGATTAATCGATTGCGTTAAAATCACACTCTTGATGCCGTATCCGGCGATAAAAGCGAGCGCGCTGTCAAAAAAATCCATTCGGCCGAGCAGGTGAAACTCATCGAGGAGCAAGAGCAGCTTCTGCAGACGTTGCGTTGAAGCGGATTGCTCGGTTAATCGGCGCAATATCTGATTCAAGACCAGGCGCAAAATGGGGCGCAATCGGTCGATATCCGAGGGCGGAATCGCCAAGTAGAGCGTTGTCGGACGACAAGCATTCATCAGCTCGTCGATGCAAAAATCTGATGACGACGTTGCCGCGCGTAAAAGGGGCTCTTTAAACAGGTCGAGCTTATGCAGCGCCGTGGCAATCACATCACGCTGCGTCTCCTCAGCCATATCTTCGAGTTCGCGCGCTCCTTGGGCGATAACACTCCCCCCCCAAGGAATGGTGCTCTCCATAGCCAACATCTCCTTGAGCGTATCCGCTACTCGGCGTGTCGGGTCAGCCAGCAGACGCGTAACGCCGTACAGCGACTTATCCGGTTTGGTATGAAACACGTGCAGGATGGCAGCGACGAGGAAAGCTCGTCCCTTTGATTTCCAGAATTCATTCTCGCCCTCGAGTCCCTGTCCATGCGGATCTACCACCATGTCTGCGATATTTTGGGCATCGCGTACCTCGCTCACACCGGCACGGATCTCAAGCAGTGGATTAAAACGTGCCGTGCGCGCATCCGTTGGGTTATAGTAGATCACTCGCGAGAATGTGGAGCGATACCCCGATGTAACATTAAACAGCTCACTCTTTACGTCGAGCACGATAGCCGACCCCTGCCACTCAAGAAGCGTCGGGATGCTAATTCCTAAGGACTTCCCGGTGCGGGTTGGCGCGATAACGGCGATGTGCTGCGGACCATCGTGTTGTAGAATTTGACCGTCTGCCGTTTTGCCGAGCACCACGCCGCCTTTGGCAAACAGTTTGGCCCGTTTCAGGGTTTTCCAGTCACCCCACGTCGCGCTTCCATGCACCTTGCCTTTTTGCGGCGAGGCTGAGGTGTCGAGCAAAGCGATAGTTCTCGTGGCACAGACCATGCCGATAAGACATATCCAAACCCCCTTGGCACCAGTTGCCCCCAGTAAACCGTGCTGAACCCAGATGATGTAGCGCCACGGGGCAAAGACACCGATACGCCCGAGCGAGAAAAGCCTGCCACCAAGACGTTCATCATAACCATAGCCGCTTGCCACCCACTGAGTTGCTACCCAGAGCGCGAGCAGCATAACGCCACAAAAGATCACTCCCTTCCACGCCAGTCCTGCTAAATTCATACTCTTTCCCCTTCCACAACCCCGTACATAATCGTACGCAGCACTAATCCCACACGTTAAACGTCGGTGCTCAGCGACTCGGCTTACCTCTCTTGGGAGCCATCGGCTGCATGACCGAAGGCATGCTTGGATTTTCGATCAGTTTCTGGTTTATCGCCTGCTCGATGCTCTTAAGAATCCTCTCCTCTCGAGCGGGAGTAAGGGCAACGACGAGCTCGGGAGCACCGAGCCGGCGCAGCTGCTCGTTGACTTCAGCATTCAGGCTTTTGACAAAGGGCGTGGAGCGAAGCTCCTTGGCCACGGTGTCAAACGCCAACTGTGCCTTGTCCGTCTCTTTGGTCGCATCGCGCAGTAGCCTCCCATATTTCGCACGGCGTAATAAGTACGGTAGGAACACAAAGGGCGACGACTTAAAGAAGATCCTCGCCTGATAATTCGCTTCGTGTGCAACGAGCTTATTGTCAGCCCCGACCAGCTTGGCCTGCGAGGCGCGATAACTGTCAAGCTGAGGGATGAGTTTCGGAAACGCCAGCGTTTCAACAGCCAAGAGAATAGCCTTCTTCTCTTGGTCTTCGACCTTGCGAGGAAGCACGTCGTGAGCCTTCTGCACAAACTCGTTCACATTGGCACTACCCGCTCCGAGAATGGTCTGGGCGGTAAGTCTCTTGTCCAGCCCCTGCTCCTCCTTATACAGCGGTCGAAAGTAATCTATCGCCACACCGTTAAGCGATTTAATTAATGGATTGGTAAATATCGCCTGCAGCATTTGGTTCTGAAAAGTTGCTTTGGGAAGCGCCCCTGGTTCAGAAAGAATCCGCAGATCACCCCGAGCTTCCTTTATGTAGCGCTGCTCAAGAGCTTGCCAAATTCGCTCCTCTTGCAAACGAGTGAAGTTATCTCCATTGATCAACGTTGTCACCGCGCGACCACCCGGCGTTTCGTGCAGCGGGCTGTATCTCCCAATATCCGGAGAGGGCTTAAACGCATCCCTCGAAAAGTTCGTTGCATTCACGATCGATTCATTCAGTCCGGTCGACACGCGACACTTGGTACTGTTAATAAATTCCATGATCTCTAATATCTTTTTATCTAATTCCATGGCTTAGTCCTCCCCGAGTTGATTGAGGCACTTTTCAACCCATTCATGACCCTTGAAGAGAACAAGAGAGTCGAAGGCAACAAGAGCATCACGAATATCAATCTGCAGAGTGACGATCTCGGACTTCGTCAGTGGTCGCCCAGAGATCCAGTACAGCTTTTTAGGAAGGAAGACGTGCGTGGTAAAACAGACGTCACCGACAAAATCAAAATCAATCCGCAGAATGAGCTCTTCTCCCTTGGTGCGATAAATCAGGTCATCCCGATTGGGCAACTCAACCTCTGTACCCGAAGGGTCAACAGCATGATGCTTGTCGCGCAGGTAAAATCTCGATGTCGCTTTTTGTTCAATCATATTTTTCTCCAGTACTCAGACACCAACCGTGAAGATGCGACCTACTAGAGCAATCTCTGTGCCAGCGCATCGAAAAACGCTAACGTGTTTAAATGACGAGGATAGTTAGTGGAGAAGAGGTTGATCCGTTGGTTAGAAAAAACCAACGGTGGTTATTGCTAACCAGAGGGTTACTACTGTGCCCATATAGAATAGGAGCAGTGAGAGGACCGTATTTTTTATGTCATCCCGAGCGCTTGGTGGCACGAACGTTACGTTTGTCAGAGTTGTCAGCGAGTCGCTATGCTTCGCATAGCGACAACCATGACTAAGTATGAAAAACTCCGATTCAAATAACAACGCTCAGTGGAGAAACACTGAGCATTTTTGAATCGGAGAATAAAATGACTGATAGACATATAGACTATAGCGGGCAAAAAGTCTTCATAGGAATCGACGTGCATTTGAGGCAATACACGGTAACCTGCCGTTGCGACGGGAGAATAGCAAAACGATGCCGGATAGTTGCCGATCCGGTAGCGCTCGTGGATTTCATAGGGAAGTATTTTAAAGGCGCTGAGGTACAGACTGCCTACGAGGCAGGATTTAGCGGTTTTGGACTGCACCGGGTCCTCGAAGGTAACGGTATAAAGAGCATAGTGGTACATGCCGCGTCGATCGAGGTCTCCCAAAAGAAGATTAAGACGGACAAGCGCGATTCTCTCAAGATCGCCGAGCAGCTTGAAGCAGGCAGGTTAAAAGGGATTCGTGTTCCGAGCGAGGCAGAAGAGGTTGGCCGTGTAATTGCACGAACGCGAGATCAGCTCGTACGTGCCCACACCCGAGTACTGAACCAGATGCGGATGAGGTTCCACCAGTTTGGCCTACTGCGTTACGACGAAGAGCGGCGGATGAATGAGGCACTGGCTAAAGAAGTTCTTGAAAGCATCAAAGCACCTGAGTTGAGATATAGTATCGAGAGTATGCTCGCCGTACGTGCAGCTCTGAGTGGGGAGGTTAAGAATTTAGATA
>CAIXSY010000071.1 GCA_903922175.1 uncultured delta proteobacterium
CTCAAAATTCACTAGTCGGCGCTATTATAGCGTGCCTCTTTCGGGCTTAACCTCGAAATTGGCCACGTATACTACTCTACTATTTCACTTATTTCTCCCGTCCTATCGCGCTTTCGCTGTTTCCGGACAGGCTCTAAATAGGCTGAGCGAGACCAGTACCTCAATTAGGGTGAAACCTGCAGCTCGCTGTTTGGTGGAATAGTTAGTCATTGAATTCGCACCGCTCCTCCGAGGACAACCTGTACTGTTTTGGTGTTCGCACTATCGTGGACGGTAATATCGACACTACTGTTGGCAATTCCACGTGTGCTGAAACAGACCGACCATGCTGCGGTAGACATGTAGGCTCCACTCGGTAGGGTTAGGTTGAAGGCGTTATCTGTAGTTTGAGCTGTTGAGCTACAGGTTTTGGCATAGGTAGTTTTTAACTGTGTAAGTGACAGGGGAGCCACGCTGTAGGCAAGTGTTGAGGCCAGTGCTTTGGCCCGGGCCTTACGAATGAAGCCCGCGACGACTAATGCCCCATTACTCGCCGGAGCGGCCAGGCCCTTGAAGTAGAAACTGGTGAGGCCGATCATGACGCTCATAAGGGCGAGCGTAAAAAGTAGCTCGAAGAGGGTAAAGCCTCGTGCCTTGCTCATACGCGTCTCTTGGTACACTTAATCCATCGTCCACGTAAGCTGTCTCGGTCAAAATCTAGGCGCAGCTTTTTTATCGCATAAGAAGGTGTGCGCCTTATCCATCGCCGGGCTGTGGCGCCTCAACAGTTTGTGGAACTGTCTGGTCCATCTGTGCGGCAGGTGCACAGAGGCAGGTGCTGTTGTTGCCATCAGCGTAACTTACCATCACCTGGCCATCGGGGCAGGAGCTGGAGCAGTCGACAGTTTCTTCAGCTATCGCCCTGCAAGGCAAAAATATTATTGCTGCTAACAGTGCGTATCTCATGTCGCCTCATCTGAATAACAGGCGCATATTCTGCGCCGTTTCTGTGCGGTCGAGCGTAAGCTCAACGTCTACTATCTGTAGGGGTATGTGCAATTTTCAAGCCGGTTCGGCAATGACGCCGCGTGCGCGCAGGTGACAGTTTAGGTTCGGTTTACAATGATATTACGTGATCCTCGTATGACGTGTGCTGCCGTAGGTGTGCAAATTGGTGCATGCCGATTGCGATTGTTGAACCGACCCGGGCATTCGCACGATATTCTTCGCCCGGGGTTATTGAGCAGTTACGTGTTGCCTGCTTCTGTAAGCAGCTATCAGTTCTCTGCTGACCGCATCAAATACAGCTCCCGGCCTCAGCCGTAAATAGTATACCGGTATAGTTGCGCAAACTATGAGCAATTACTCACGCACCATCACTAATGCTTCGATATCGCTCGGTTCGCCGAATGCTAGCACAGCCTTCTTCCAGGCGTCATAAGGGGCATAGTCGCTAGCCGCTGATAGGGTGGCGCGGGTGTGCGCTTGCCCATATTCGGCGATAGTCTGAAAGTCGATACGGCTGGGAGCTTCCAGCAGCGGATGGGGCACAGCAAAGAGATCGCGCAAGGCTGTCGTTTGCTCGCGGAAGCGCCCCAGGAAATTGATATAGTAGAGCGGGGCGGGCTCGATCTCGCCATGCTGAGTCGTGATCGGTTTGGCAAAGTAGATGTTGCCGCCAAAGATCTCATGCAGTGCTTCGCCGAAGCCGTCCCATTTGTCGGCATATTTCATGAGCAAGGCCTCCGTTGTCTCGGCTTGGTATGCTTCGTAGATCAGGTCCTCGTAGTGGCAGTTGTGGAACTTGGTTGGGTAGGCTTTCGCCAGTATCGTTAGTGCCGATTGCTCTTCGTCCTTGATCTTCTGCAGCTCGACCGTACTCATCAGCGCTTTGTTGCCTGCCAAATAATCGCCGGTAACGATCTCAATGTCGTCATGCACGAGGGCAAGAAGCACAGCACGTTCCTTATTAAAACCAGTCCCCCAGCGCTCATGGGCCAGGGGGGCGAGCTCACGCACGATCATGGCCACGCGGCGCGAGTGTTCATAGACGTTTGAGCGGTAGCGCATCACCGGATAGTGTGCGTAGCGCTTGATGGCGCGAAGCCCGTCTTCACGCGGCGGGAGTTTCATGACTACTCGCATTGGATGTTGTTGCCACGGGTAGCGAATGCTTCCAGGCGTGGTAGGAGCTGCGCACGAGTGGGCCGGACTCAACGAACTTAAAGCCGCGACGTAGCCCCTGTTCTTCGTAGTCTTTAAACTCTTCGGGGGTAACCCACGCTCTTATCGGAAGCTGCTTAGCCGATGGTCTTAGGTATTGACCGATGGTCATGATATCGACTCCGGCGTCGCGCAGATCATCCATCAGAGCTAAAACCTCGTCCCGCTCCTCGCCGATGCCGAGCATGATGCCGGATTTTGTCATGATCGAGGGATCGATCTCTTTACCCCAGCGCAAGACGCTCAGAGAGCGGATGTACCCGGCGTAGGGGCGCACCTTTTTGTAGAGTCGCGGCACGGTTTCTAGGTTGTGGTTGAGGATATTGATCCCGGCGCTGACGATGGTCCTCACGTCCTCAACGTGCCCCTGCATGTCGGGGATGAGCAGTTCGATCTTGCACGACGGTGCTTGTGCGTGAATTGCGCCTACGGTGGCGGCGTAGTGTGCGGCGCCGCCGTCGGCGACATCGTCGCGATCGACGGAGGTGATCACGGCGTGCTGCAGACCGAGCTCTTTGACGGCGCTTCCGACTCGATTGGGTTCGTGAGGATCGAGCGCAACGAGCGTCTCAGCGTCTCCCTTTTTTACGGCGCAAAAGTGGCAGCGACGGGTGCAGAGGTCGCCCATGATCAGGAAGGTGGCGGTGTGGTGGGTCCAGCATTCACCGATATTTGGGCAGTGCGCCTCTTCGCATACCGTGTGTAGGCGCAATCCGCGGACGATATCCTTGGTCTCGAGATACTCCGGGGAGCCAGGAGCTTTAGCCTTAATCCAGCCAGGTTTTACAAGCCTTTCGGAGGGATTATGCGAACGCGGGATTTCAAGCGACATGGTCTATGTTCCCATCAGTAGTGCTGGCATCTCGAGAGCTTGCTTGAAGTGTTTAAGGAATGTTCCTGCCATGACGCCGTCGATAATGCGGTGATCGACTGAAACGGTGGCCTTCATGCGTAACCCCGCTACTACCTGACCGTTTTCGACGATGGCCTCCTCCTTGACTGAGCTAATCGCTAGGATCGCGCCCTGACCGGGGTTAATGATGGCGGTGAAATTCTCAACATCAAACATGCCCATGTTCGAGATGCTAAAGGTTCCTCCCGTGAGGTCAGTCGCATTGGGGCGCCCAGCGCGTGCGCGTTCAACGGCGGCGCGTGCTTCGAAGATAACATCGCGCAGGCTCAGGACATCGGCATCTTTGATCACCGGAATGAGGAGCCCGTCTTCGATCGCCGTGACGATACCGACATTGATCTGCGCTGGGTCATAGATCTGCCCGTCTCGCACCGCACGATTGACTCGGCGCTCATTTTTCAAGGCCACGGCGGCGGCCTTTATCACCAGATGGTTAATGCTTATGCCCTTGTATTCGGCATTCTCTTTGAGAAACTCACGCAAGCGCATGGTTTCTTTCATGTTGACCGAGGTCGTGACGTAAAAGTGCGGGCAGGTGGTGACGCTCTCGACCATGCGTCGTCCAATGGCATCGCGCATCTTTGAAAATGGCGTAAACGCCCCCGTTCCAAGCGTAGCTTCGTGCGTGGCCGCCGCGGTGGCTGGTGTCGCCAGGGGAGTGCTCGCCGCTGGCGAAGCGGGAGCTACCGCAGTCCTGGTGCTGGGTGCCTTTAGGTTGGTTTCGTCGAGATCTTTTTTTAAAATACGCCCTGCTGGGCCGGAACCTTGAATGGCTGAGAGATTAATATTGCGCTGTTCGGCTAGCTTGCGCGCCAAGGGCGAGGCTTTAACTCGTTCCGATCCTGCGATTACTGCAGCGGGCGCTGCTTCGGCGGTAGAAATGGTATTTCTAGGCTGTGCTGCGGGAGTGACCAGCGCCGTTGTCGTTGCAGGAGCAGGTTTTGATGGTATGGACGGAGATGCACCAACGACCTCTCCAGCTTGCCCGATATAGGCAATTATCTCACCCACATTGGTGGTGCTGCCGGCTATGGCGATAATCTTAAGGATCGTTCCGGGGTAGAAGGCTTCGATCTGGAGATTTGCTTTGTCCGTTTCCACCTCAGCCAACGCGTCGCCACGATTAACGACGTCGCCCTCTTTCTTGTGCCAGACAACTATTTTGCCTGAATACATCGTATCGCTTAACTGGGGCATCTTTACTTCGAAGGCCATGCGTAAATCCTCCACGAGGGGATTGAGTTTTTTGGAAGCGTCGGTACCGCTCACTGTCAGTTCACTTTATATAGTAAAACCAACTAGTTTTGGCAAAGAAAAGTATCTGCTCATTAAGGCCGGGTAAAGAATATCGTGCGCGTGCCCCTGGCCTGTCGTGAGCTTGTCGAACGGTCGTGGTCCTGGTCGATGTAACTAGCCGCCTTTTCTCACGAAGTGAGAAAAGGCGAGCTAAGCTCGCCACTTACCGAACAGGGGTATTTTTGAAGAAACGCGCTGACTTTCAGGAATGAATAGGGTAATTGAGAGTCTGTGAGAAGGGGCGGCTAACCGATTCAGCGCACTCTTCGACCGCGAGCATGACCAC
>CAIXSY010000072.1 GCA_903922175.1 uncultured delta proteobacterium
AGGCTTACGCCTTGGGGTAAGCTTGAAGAAAGCAGTGCCTTCACCTCCTCTAACTCTGCAAATGTCTTTTCGTCTACGGAAAAGGAGAGGGCATAGCGCTTCTCTGGCACGGGAGTTGGCGCAGAAGGCACAATCGCCGCTTTGTCCTGCTGGGGGCAATTTATTAATTTCTTGCCGCTTTTCGTTCTCCAGAAAAGTAGCTTTTAGAAAACAGGGTCTTTCCGGACAGGCTCTAACTAGTTGATGAGAATGGGCTTTATCTTGCCAAAATGCCACGATTTATCTCGCTGTGGTCAGCCGATCCCTTAAAGAAAGCAGTGTGCCAAATCTGCGGACCTGTCGATAGATACTAGGGATAAGATCGTAGGGGAGCGCTGAAAGTCTGTGGTAGCAACAACAGGAAAAACATCTGCTCAAGATCCACTTGAGTACCTCTCGAAAGGGTGGTTCCCCGTAAATACGGTGTTGCTGAAGGATATTCAGAAGAAATTCAAAGAGGGGGCCTACAACGAGGATCGTGATGGGCTGGTCCGTGATATAAAATCTGACTTTGCGCTCTTTGGGCACTGTTTGAAAACTATGGGCACAACGGTCGTCGTCGGTGACCGTGCACGCAATCCCTTGGATCTTCTACATCAAGCGGAGATTAAGAACTTACAAGCGCTGATTGAGGTGCCGACAGATAGTATTTCTGCGCATAGTTTTGATCCGCATGTACGGCATCAGGTGGCGCGGATTAAACACTTTATCATCTCCTGCAGTACCGCCGAAATTATCGGCGTCAAGCAGGGGATAAGCATCGATCTGGCTTATTCCTGTGCCTTTGCGCGCCAACTTGGGATGACACTTATCGCCTTCAACTATCCACGCATTTATTCCCAAGCGGTGACATCGCTTAAAAATGAAGAGGACGACTTAGATCGCATCCTAAAAAAAGTCTTGGGTTACTCGCCGACGCAGATCGGCTCACGCGCGGTGTTTGGATGGAGCCGCTATGCGCCCCTGCGGCAAGCCCTAGGTGAAAGTACGCCAGCCACAGAGGAGGGAGACCCCATAGCAGCCTTTCGTGAGCGGGACGCATCGCAGCGGGAGGGGGAGGTACTTAAAGAGATCTGTGAGCTTGGCGAAGCACTAGCCCGCCTGAATGATGTTGAGCACTATCCAGGTTCAGCCAAGCAGTGGGATATGGTTGTGAGCGAAGTTCGCAACTATCTCGGTGCAGATGGCATGAACCAGATTATTGCCAGGGTTCGTGAACAGCAATCCAGTTATGTGACGCTCTCGCCTGATGCGTTTCGAACCGAGATCTCGCAAGAGCAAAATGTGAAGGCGGCGAATGCTCAGTACGTCCGTCAGCTACTTGCTGGAAATAACTATTTAAAGAGTCTCAGTGCGGCGCTGCACGAGGAATTTGAAAAGCTCTACCAGCATATAAAGCGCGAGCAGGTTTCGACTGAGGGCTTGAATTACCTCGTCAGTCGGCTTGTTCCACAGCTGGGCTTTGTTCGTGGCTGTATCTATCTGACGGATGCCAAGCGCATGAAGCTGGTGCCGACGGTTCGAATAGGCTCGGCCGAACTGGGGAGTTTCCGTGCCTTTAGCCTTGGTGACATGGCTTACACGAATCCAATAATAGATGCACTGAACTCAGTCACGCCGATTCGCCAAGAGAATGTGGTCTTTAACGATGAGGTGATCTCACACATCTCGGGTACATTCGGTACCCGGGACAAGGGCGGCGTTCTGCATCTGCAGATGGGCCGCGAGATAGCCGCGGCCGATCGCAGCCTTTCGCTGCTCTATTTTAAGGCCGTGCGTCAGGCGCTCAATGATTGCTTGGATTTGAGGTAGCAGGCGGGCTCTCATCCAGCAGCGTTGCCATAAATTGGCGAGTGCGTGTGTTGTTCCATGCGCGCGGGCCGGCCACGAAATTGGTCCACTGTCTGGTTGCCGGGTCGAGAATCCGACGCTGTCGCCCGTTACGGTCTATGAGGTAGGTCGAGGGCAGTGTGGTTATAGCGAACATCTGTTTTAGCTCGCCGTAGCGGTCGTAAATCACCGGCAAGGACAGATCCGCGGCATGGACGAAGGCTGATACGGAGGCGGCATCGTCGTCTATTGCCACCGTTAGAATCTGCAGGCCATCGGCGGCATACTCACGCTGCAGCGCCTCAAGAAGTGGCATCTCCTGCGTGCACTGTCCACACCAACTCGCCCAGAATGTTATCAGGACCACTTTGCCCTGAAGGGCTTCGCTAGACCAGAATCTTCCCTTCAGATCGCGGGCGGCTAAATCAAACCCCTCGCCGACGATAGCTGGTCTCAGTTCTGAGGAGGGGGGAGCTGCGGGGGTGCAAGCGCTGAGCGCAAGTATTGCGGTAAGCAAGGTGCCAAGAAGGGAGAAGATGGACTTCATGGGGGTGCATTTAACCTTTTGTAGCTATGCAGCACAATGCTGAAAAAATGTCATAGGGTATCTCGTCGCTTTCGGATATCTGCTATCAGGTTTCTGCTGACTGCATCTGATGCAGCTGCCGCTCCCGACTGCGAGGCCGGGCGAATGGACCGACCCGCGCATTCGTGCGGAAGAGACTAATGCCGCATGTCTGCTATCAGCTTTCGGTCTTATGTGTCTTGTAAATGCTCAATAACCCACCAGGATTAGTCGCGCCAAGATTGTTTCGCCCAGGGTTAAACGAGCAGTTACTACCTCTACCCGTAATTGCTCATTAAGTCTGGGTAATTCTAAATCTTGAACATGAACTGGAACTGTTCCCGATTCCTGCTCCTGCCCCTTATCCTCGTGATCGGACTAGGAAAAGGGGCAGGGGCAGGAATCAGGAGCAGTTCAAGTGCA
>CAIXSY010000073.1 GCA_903922175.1 uncultured delta proteobacterium
CCTCAAAATTCACTAGTCGGCGCTATTATAGCGTGCCTCTTTCGGGCTTAACCTCGAAATTGGCCACGTATACTACTCTACTATTTCACTTATTTCTCCCGTCCTATCGCGCTTTCGCTGTTTCCGGACAGGCTCTATTTAATCTTTACTGACGAAGTTTTATTGTTCTTTTCGTCACTTTCAGCGATCACGCCCGCACAATCGGCACAGGCAAGGATATATTTTCCCTTAGAGGTGCTAGTAGTCGTGCTGACCTTAAATGTTTTTGTCTGATTTGCCGAGAGCGTCGATACTCTTTTATTGAGGAGAATCACATCTCTTCTATCGAGCGTTTTGTCTTTCGAAAGATACGCCTTTACCTGAATGGATTTCCCGGTCGGCGTATTACCATTATGAACCAGGGTCAATGTCGTTGTCGTGTTCATCCCCGATTTTTTCAGTGCACTGGCTGAAAGAACCAAATCATGGCTCTGCGTAACCCGGCCAATTTTGTTGCTTGAGGCGATGGCAAACCACACGCTCCCATCGCTCCCCGTGACGATGCTGCGCGAATCATCAGCTCCAAGGTTGAGGTCTGTTCGCGAGGAGATAATTTCAGCGTTGCCCTTGACGGTCATTCGGCCTAAGCCATTTTTGGAGATATACCAAAGGAGCTTATCGGGGCCAGTCGTAATCGCGTAGAGTCCATGTGCCTCATTAGTCAACGTAAATTTTGTTATCACACCCACGGTGGTGATGCGACTAATTTCACCGGTAAATTCGCTCGTAAACCACAAGGCGCCGTCGGGTCCTGCGGTGATAGAATTAGCCGCGCTTTCCGGAGTAATCTTGTAGGTCGTGGTGTCGCCCGATGGGGAGATTTTGCCAACCCAATCAGCAAAGCGATCGACGTACCACATGTTTCCATCAGGTCCGGCGACGAGGGCATTTGGGCTTGCGCTTCCCGGTATGCTGTCAAATTGCGGCACATCGAACTGCTGCCCCGTTCCATCGGTGGCGAAGTGGGTAATATTTGATGAGCCTATGTGCCAGAGAGATCCATCGAGACCAGCGGCCATTGGGTTTGTTCCAATTAAGCCCGCATAGCGGGTGATCGTTCCGTTGGCCGCAATGGCTGCAATTCCAGCTTCGCTGTCTCCGGCTCCGGGTGCAGACTCGGGGATCGAATATGAGAACCACATCCGATTATCGTCGCCCTGCGCGATCTGACCAATCGTCGTCGTTGCCGGAAGTGCATAGGTTCCGATGAGCACACCATCAGCTCCGATATGGCCAATCACCTCGGCGCCCGTATACCAGATGCTTCCATCCAGATCCGCTGCGAGTGCCTTTGGTGCATACGGAGCATTGAATTCTTCCACAACATCAGCTTGACAAATAGGGGTAACCACGAGCGCTGCGAGAGCGAAAAAGAAGCTGATTGATCGATGGAGATTCATAATGTATGTGTCCAAGTTAAACTTCTAGCTATGTCGGGTCTAAGAGCTCAGAGCTTTACGAATAAGTTGAAATACGAATAGCCCAAGTATAGCGCTAGGTTTGTCGCTCGCAAGGTGATAACGCATAAACCTTGGGTTTATTGTTAGTTCCTGTCCGTAGGACAGGAACTACTTAGACAAGTGTGCCAAAATTGGGTTAGCCTGAGTCATGCTCAAAAATTATACGCACATTAAAAGCGATGGCTATGCTCGACTGGGGTGTTACGAAACGGCGCATGGAAGTTTTGAAACTCCGCAGTTTATGCCGGTCGGTACACGTGGCAGCGTCAAGGGGGTGGACTGTGAACGGCTCAAAGAGCTCGGCACGCAGATCACCCTCGTTAATACGTATCATCTTTGGCTTCGCCCTGGTCCGGCGGTAGTTGAACGCTTGGGCGGGATCCATCGTTTTGCTGCCTGGCCGGGTCCGATACTAAGTGACAGCGGTGGCTATCAGGTATTTAGCCTGCGCGGCATCAGAAAGATCAACGAAGAGGGGGTTGAATTTCGCTCGCATCTCGATGGCGCCAAGATGTTTTTAAGCCCCGAAGGCTCAATCGCCATCCAAGAGCAGCTCGGCGTTGATGTGGCGATGGTGCTCGATGAGTGTCCGGCATCCGATCTTACCTATGATCAGGTAAAAAAGTCGCTGGAGCTTACCGTACGTTGGGCTAAGCGCTCGCTGGCAGCACGAAAAAAAGAGAGCACGGCGATCTTCGGTATTACGCAGGGGGGGCGTCACGCCGATCTGCGCGCCCAAGCGGCGCAGATGCTCAGCGAGATCCCTTTTGATGGTATGGCTATCGGTGGTCTGAGCGTTGGCGAGCCCAAAGAGGTGATGTACGAGGTTTTAAGCTATCACGCGCGCCAACTTCCTGAGCAGAAGATACGCTACCTGATGGGGGTGGGCACACCGGAGGATATCGTCACCGCTGTACACGAGGGGGTCGATCTTTTTGATTGCGTTATGCCGACACGTGCCGGTCGATTTGGGCGCGCATTTATCAACGGTGACGAGCCCTTCATCAACATAAAAAATTCGCAGTACGCTGAGTCAACTGAGGTGCTCGATGGTGCCTGTAGCTGCATCGCCTGTCGGCGCTACTGCCGAGGTTATATCAACCATCTTTTTAAGGTTGGAGAGATGCTCGGTCCACAGCTATTGAGTATCCACAATCTCACACACTACCTCGACCTTATGGCGCGCATTCGTAAGGCGATAGGCGAGGGGAGTTTCGAGGCCCTGTATCGGGCCACGAAATCACGATGGGACACGACGACACGACATAGGTTTGTCTAGGGTTACCTTTATAGTTGCTATTTAGATTAGCTCCGAGTACGTTAAAATTGATAGTGATCGGCTTAGACAGCTTTTTAGGCGCAACCCAGGCCAAGAGTGACGCCCTCGTAAAGCCTTGTTATCCTCCTGCTCATTACAACGGAGAAGGTATGTCAAATGTCAAACCCTTGTCGAACATTCTAAATAAGTTATTGGTCCTCGTGGTATTGCTCATCTCCCTGAACGGTTGCGCCGTTAACTATCTCGTTGACAAGCTCGACCCGACAGCGAGATTTAGTGAGTCAAATAAGAATGTTTTAAGCACCGGCGAGCTTAGTGCGGGGACGGTTCAGGAGCTGCGGATCCTCGACTTAGAGGAGCAGTTCAGAAAAGATCCAGCCAAGGTCATCACGACGATGGAGGATAGTCATATCGGGGGACGAGAAACCGAGCAGGCACAGGCTCGCGCCGAAACGGCATTCTTTTATGCCAACAAACTTTGCGCAAGCGGAAAGCGCCTCAAGTCGGCAGAGTACTACCTTATGGCAGCTGCAAATGCCTACGACTTTCTCTTTTATAATAACGACAAACTTTCACAATCTTATGTTTCGCCCTTCGGGCGCTATATGACTGAACTGTATAACGCAGCGATTTCTAAGATTGTTGATATCCGCGAAACCGAGAAGGCCCCATGGGACCTCCCTTGGCAGGTACAGATTGGTACGACTCTCTATCGCTTCACACGTAATCCAGACCTTGAGAATCAGGCTCCGCCAAAAGTTTTTGAAAAATATACCCCTGCCTACGATATCAAGGCCAGCAGCTTAAAGAATCTGTATAGTAGTCAAGGTATTGGAGCACCTTTCGTCGGCGAGAGGAAAAATACGCCCGGTGCAGCCAACTACGATCCATTCGCTACTCCCGTGGTGTCATCTCCAGTCACGATACTCTTTCAGTTCTCCCCGCGAGTGGGTAACTCGAGCGATGCACATAATGCCGTGCGTGATGTCATGGTTTCAGTCATTAATCCCTTTAAGCAGGACACCGTAAGGATTAACAACAGCGAATATCCGATAGAAGCCGATTATTCTGCAGCATTTGGTGTCATGCTCAGTCGTGTAAACCCTGGGCGGTATGTTCTGGATGCGCTGCTCAATGCAGGGCAGCATATTGATAAAATAAGACTTACCTTTGTTCAGCCGTATGACCCCACGAAGATACCTGTTGTCCTCGTGCATGGTCTCTATTCCTCACCAGCAACGTACATCCAGATGGTTAATGACTTGATGGGAGTTGACGAGATCCGTAAGAAATATCAGTTTTGGGTATTTAGTTATCCGACGGGGTTGCCCATTGTCGCAACGAGTACGCATCTGCGGGCCGCACTTCGAGAGGCAGCCAAGAAATTTGACCCTGACGGCACCAGCCCGACCTTTAATCAGATGGTGATTATCGGGCATAGTATGGGCGGCATCCTTAGCCGTTCTATGGTGATCGAGAACAGCGATAAGGTTTGGAGCGCATTTTTCACCGTGCCGATAGACAAGCTTAATCTTACCGATGAAGAACGTGTGTTTCTGCGCGAAGTCGGCCAGTTCGAGGCTTTGCCATTCATTCATCGAGCGGTGTTCATCGCTGCTCCACTTCGTGGCAGTGAGGTAGCGAAGGCATCTATCGTTAGCAGATTAACGCGCTGGCTAATCTCGGTTCCGGCTACGATAATCAGCAAGCGCAACGCCATATTCTCCAAGAATAAAGAGTATCTCAACCCAGAGCTCAACAACGATGATTTTATAAGTGTTGCCAAAACAAGCGTCGATAATCTGCGGCCTGATTCCCCGATCTTAGCCGGGTATATCAACACGCCGATATCGTCGGCTGTTACCTATCACTCAATTATCGGGGTGCAGGATTCGCCCGTAGGCCCCGGCAGTGATGATGGTGTCGTGCGCTATGAAAGCTCCCACCTTGATGGTGCGGCCTCCGAGAAGCTTGTTCCGTCTCCGCATTCCTGCTTGGAACATCCGGCAACAATTGCAGAGGTACGGAGGATCTTGCTCCTCCATCTCAAGGAAGGTAGGGGTACCCACTAGGATGCGCCCAAGGTCATGAGGTAGCTGCTGATAAAAATAAAATGCCAGCCACAGGCGAAGCTGGAGTCGATCCCCAAAGCCTATTTTATGCAAGCAAGCACTATCAACGCTTACGGGAAAATAACATCGCCGTGCATCTTTATATGGATGGCGGCTATGCACATTCGCCCTTTAATCGGGCGACTATGCCGGGGGCTGATGTGCACGTCAATTCCTCCTTCGACGAAGCGTTGGTTCAACTGAATGGGCAGCTGGCACGACAGGAACGCGCGTACCACTTCATTTACGTGTTCTCGGTCGATGTCGCTTCGCATCACTATGGGCCAGGATCCCCGGAGTTCGCCGCAGAATTAGAGCGAGTTTTCGGTGAGCTCGATCGCTGGTATCAGCACGCCGTTAAGAGTGCAGGTAATACGCTTATACTTCTCTTCGCTGACCACGGAGCGGTAGAGATGGATCCGGCATCGACCGTGTACCTTGACAAGGAGCTTCCCGATCTCTTTGTGCAAGGACCGAAAAAAGAATTTTAGGACCAGCCGGTTCCTCGCGCGATCTCTTCCTCCATATTCCTGAGAGTGATCGCCAGCTCGTACGGCAAAAAATTAGCGCTAGGCTCGATGGCTTGGCGGAGGTCTGGAGCTGCGCCGAGTTGGCCAAGCGCGGGTTGTTCGGCGCTGTGAGCCAAGCCAGCCCAAGATTTCTAGCGCGTGTGGGAGATACGGTAATATTGCCGTATGCGGGCAACTCGGTATTTCTTAGCCGGAACGAAACTTATAAGCAGAAGTTCTACGGCAACCACGGCGGACTTACCCGGCAGGAGGTTGAGATTCCGCTGGTGGTGTTGCCGCTCTGAATCGAGCATGGATAGGGCGCGTATCAAAAAACATCTTGCTTCAACCTGCGCTTTTACCGTAGCGTAAGATGCGGTACGACAACATGAACTTGTTGGGTGTACGTCGAAACTTCGCAGTCTCGGCGGCAGGGCCACACTATTTTTTGGGTAGAATATTATGATAAGAGTATTAAAGCATTTTGTTATTGGCACAATAATTCTTTTTTGGGCAGGTACAAGCATGGCAGAGAGTAAGGTAGTCACCACCGCGTCTGGATTACGCTATCAGGACACGGTTGTAGGAACTGGGACGGAGGCAGTTGCCGGCAAAGGGGTCGATGTGCATTACACCGGCTGGCTGCTTGGTGCCAACGACACGAAGGGAAAGAAGTTCGATAGCTCGCTCGATCGTGGGCAGCCATTTAGCTTCTCGCTCGGTGCCCATCGAGTTATTGCCGGCTGGGACGAAGGGGTCGCCGGGATGAAGGTTGGCGGTAAGCGCACGCTGTATATTCCTTCGAAGCTTGGCTACGGAGCCCGCGGTGCTGGCGGTGCTATTCCGCCCAATGCCGATCTGGTTTTCGACGTTGAGCTTCTCGGGGTAAAGTAGGTCGTTTGCGTGTCTGAAATGTAATTGCTCATTAAGTGTGGGTAACACTTTACCCTAGTCTTGGTCCTGGTCGTAATCCCTGGTCGTGGTCCTTATCTCGGTCACTCTCTTGACCAAGACCATGGAAAAGACCAAGAAGCTAGACCAGGACCAAGACTGTAGTGCCCGGGGTTATTGAGCAGTTACCCTGAAATGACCTAAGGGGCTAACAGTTACATATTTATATTTGAGGGAATTATTATGAGATTAGGCAAGATTATTTTATTATCGCTTCTATGTGTTGGATGCGCTACCCAGCAGCAGGCTCAGTCGAGCGCTCAACAAGATGCCGTGCCGCAGCCAGTCACCACAGTGATTGAAGGTCGTACGCCGATGGGAGAGCCTCTGGCTGGCGTTGACGCTGTGGTGGTTAAAGTCACCGCTCGGGTAAAGAGCGTGGATATGGCCACGCGAAAGGTAACCCTCGTTGGACCTGAAGGTAACGTCTTCACCGTTAAGGCCTCGGATCAAGTAAAACGTCTTAACGAGATCAAGCCGGGGGACAACGTTGAAGCAGAGTTTTTGCAGTCCATGGAGTTTGAAGTTCGCCCGCTGACCGCCGAAGAGAAAGCGAATCCCGTTGTCGCCGTTGGCGCAGCCGGAAGAGCCGATGCAAGCGCAGCCCCGGCCGCAGGAGTTGGTCAGCAGATCCGAACTACCGTGATGATATCCGCGATCAATACCACCGCCGGAACCGTTACCTTGACCATGCCGGACCATAAGAAAAAGACAATTAAGGCCAAGTATCCGGAGAATCTAAAACGCATTAAAGTTGGGGATACCGCCGTGGTGACGTATACCGAAGCGATAGGTATAAACCTCGTTCCACGCGCCAAAAAAAAATAGTGTCTTCGCGCTTTTGTGTGGGTAAAAAGTAGCCCGTGCACCTGCACGGGCTACGCAAAAATCATTATATATTTCAGCTGTTTTTCTAGTTTGCGCGTAACTACTCAATAACGCCGGGTGACTTAATAATTCGTGAGCGTGGTCGCGGTCGCGGTCGGCTATGCAGTCCGCAAAAAGTCTTGGCGACCCCGCGAATAGCGGGGGCGGCCGGCCTGTCCTGAGCGTCAGTCGAAGGGAGCGCCGCGCTTCCTCCTTCGCCCGGCCTTCCGCCTTCGCTCGACCTCGCGGTCGATGCTACGGGGGACAAGTCGGAGGACACGTCGCGCGCCGCTAGTTGGTGCGACAGCAGAGGCACGCGAATCCTCGATGGGGGGTCGCAACGAGCACAAGGCATGTTGTTTGATTGGGAATGGGGCCGAGAAAGCCTAAAAGGACGTGACGACTTGAGACGGAGCCAAAGAACTTCGATCGGATTCAAGTCAGGAGAATATTTTTTACGTCAAGACTTTTTGCGGACGGTATAGTTACATCGACCAGGAGCACGCGCACGATTTTCTCTACCCACACTTAATGAGCAATTAGCATGAGTGGCTTACCCCTCGTCCTGCTCCTTCTTCTTCGTTTCCAGCTCGTGCCATCGAGCATAGAGGCGCTCAACATCTTTCTCCGCCGTGGAGAGCTTGTTGAAATGCCCTTGCAGCGCAAGGTGATCGGCGACAATTTTTGGATCATTCATCCCATTCTGGAGCGAAGATACGTTTTTTTCAGCTTCAAGGATCTTGTGCTCGATCTTTTCAAGATCGAGGCGCTCGGCGTAGCTTAGCTTCTTTTTGGCAGCGGCGCTTTTTTGTGCGCGTGAGGCCTTATCCTCTTTAGTAGGGGCGGCTTTAGGCGAGTTCTTCTCCTCTTCGTGCATCACCTCCCACTGCGTGTAGTCAGCAAAGACGGTGGCGCGGCCGTCGCCGGAGAGGCCGACTACGGAGGTTGAGACGCGGTCGAGCATGAAACGGTCGTGAGTAACTAAAATCACGGCGCCCTCGAATTCGCAGAGGGTCTCTTCGAGAACTTCGAGCGTGGGGATGTCGAGGTCGTTGGTCGGCTCGTCGAGGATGAGCACGTCCGCCGGTTGCAGCATCAGGCGTGCCACCAGTACTCGCGCCTGTTCGCCGCCGGAGAGGTTTCGAATGGGCTGCTGGAGCTGATCGGTGTTAAAAAGAAAGCGTTTGGCCCACGAGCTGACATGCACCTCGCGGTTATTAAAGACGACGGCGTCGCCGTCGTGGCAGAGTGCCGCCTTAAGGGTCTGATCTTTGTCGAGCTGCTGGCGCGCCTGGTCGAAATAGACGACGCGAAGCTCCCACGACTGCGTGACCTTTCCCTCATCCGGCTTAAGCTGACCGAGGAGTGTTTTGAGCAGGGTTGTTTTGCCGCTGCCGTTGTTACCCACCACGCCGAGACGCGTGCCCGGCGAGAGGAGGAAGTCTAGTTTTCTAAAGAGGGTTCTGCCCCCGAGTGATTTGGATATGCCCTCGGCCTTGATCAGCTCCTTTGATTTGCGTCCCGTGGAGGTGAATTCAAAGCGCGCTTTGTCCGATCGAAGATCGATGCCTTTAAGCTCATTGATCAGGCGGTGGGCCTCGGTGATGCGCCCCTTGGCTTTGGTGGTCCGCGCCCGGGCACCTCGTTTAAGCCATTCAACTTCGTTCCGGACCTTATTCGAGAGCGACTCTTTGTAGCTCTGCATCTGTTCAAGGAAGTCGTTACGCACCATGAGGAAGTCGCTGTACGAGCCGGGGACCGAGAGAAATCCCTTGGGAAAGCGCCGGTCGAGTTCAACCACTCGCTGGGAGACCTCTTCAATAAAATAGCGGTCATGGCTTACAAACAGAGAGGCGAAGGAGGCGTTGGTAATGACCTCCTCGAGCCAGAGGATGCTGCCGATGTCGAGATGGTTGGTTGGCTCATCGAGGAGTAAGAGCTCCGGCTCCTTGATTAGCTCGCGGGTAATGCACAGGCGCTTCTTCCAACCGCCTGATAGGGAGGAGACCTGTTGATCTCTGCCTAAAAAACCACCGATACCGATGTAGCGCGCGACCAATGACTGGGTTTCGCGGTGGTCAGCCGCCGCAGCTTCGGCTAGGATTTCGCCCACCGTGCCATCCTCGGGCAACGTGTCATTCTGGGCGACGTAGCCGACCCTCAGATGTCTGCGCGGTGTGACCTCACCTGAGTCCGGGTGTTCAAGCCCAGCCATAATTTTCAGTAGCGTCGATTTGCCTGATCCGTTTGAGCCGATAAGGGCCAGCCGTTCGCCCTCGGAGATGACGAGTGAGATCTCATCGAAAAGGGGACGAGTGGTGTAGCTCTTGGTGACTGCTTGAAGACTGATAAGGGGGGACATTGGTGCCTGTCGAAAATTGAGGTGTCGTGAGGCTGGGCCTCAGACCTACGATAGTTCTCCCGTGCACGTGCAGGCTTCGACGTGAGCTCAGCCGAACGGTGCACGGGAAAACACTTTACCCGGACTTTTCGGGCAATTACTCAAATATTGAGCCGGTAGTGTAGCGGGCAGGAGTTAAGGATGCAACAGCAGGGTCATTCATCGGTGGCTGTGCTCGAACCAGTGGGACCAGCAGCGTTTGGCGCCGGTATTGTTCCTCTACGGTGGACGGTAGCTATGACCGCCGAGGTGATGAGGACGACGAGCCCACCTACAAGTTGGGTCGAGTCTCGTCTTTCACCAAGTACAAGGTAGGCGACGGGAAGCCCGGCCAACGGTCCAGATGCTGTGAGCGAACCTCCTTCAGCGTTGGTAGGCGTCCGTAGAGGCGCGCGCAGATAAGGAGGACGATGCCGCCGCAGAATGTGCCAAAGGTGACGAGGAAAAATGGTCCAAAAACACGACTTGCGCCAGTCACAAAGACCGTGGCGATGCTGGAGGTGATCGCCGAGAGTAGGGCGGCGATCATTCCAATTTCTGAGCCTTTGAGCGCCATTGGGGGGATATTAGGCATTTGTAGGGGCGGAATGCTAGCGAGGCTTATGCCTCAGACCGGCGAGTGTTAAACCGACCCTGCTCGCTATCTGCCTTCTGTAATCTGCTAGCAGAGATCTGCAGTCAGATCTCTGCTGACGGCATCAGCTGTGGCCGCTGCTGACAGAACGGTCTCCGCAAACAAATTACCGAACTCTCCGTGTGAGTCTTGCCAATGCTCGCAAGAACTACTACTAATATGAGGCATTTAGCCTCATCTTTGGATATTTATGAAGAAAATCAGCTTGTTAGGATTGTGCGCTGCGTGGGCCCCAGAGGTATTCGCCCAGGCCAGCGCTGCCCCCGGCGGCCAGGCGCCACAGGGCCAGATGTTCTTTCACACGATGGTCATGCTGGGCATCGTTTTCATGGTCTTCTACTTCTTGGTTTTTAGCCCACAGCAGAAGAAACTTAAGGCCCAGGCAGCGTTGCATGCCAGCCTCAAGAAGGGGGACTCGGTGGTAACCAGCTCGGGAATAATTGGGAGAGTTGCCGCCGTGGAAAAAGAATATATACTTCTCGAGATAGCCAGTAACGTGCGGGTCAAGTTTGAGCACGCTCACATTGTCAAACAGGAAGCAAAGGAGGCAGCATAGTCTGCTGCATTGAGTTACATGGAATCGGAACTCCGTAATAGAATTATTGTATTTTTTGCCGTCTTGGTCGCGGGCCTAATCGTCCTGTTGCCGACTATCTTCCAATTTGGGGGCGCTTTAAAAGAGAAATACTCTCTGCCGCTGCCGGATGGGATGAATGAGGTCTTTAAAGACAGCAAGTGGTTGCCACAGCCAATTTCGCTTGGGCTCGATCTGCGTGGTGGTGTGCATCTGGTATACGAGGTTCAAACCAAGGAAGCGGTGAAGAGCCGCATGCAGAGTACGGCCAATGCCATCCGCAGTGCGCTTCGTACCGATAAGGTCGCCGTTGTGCGAGTCGCCGCTAACGATAAAAATCAGGTCGAGATTACGCTTCTCAATAAACAGGGCGAGGAGAAGGCTAAGAACACCGTGCTTAACGGGTTTAAGGAGCTTTCGTTCGTAGGGAGCCAAGCTGACGAGGGCGACCGCGTTAAGCTTTCCTACGGAATATCAGAAGTTCAAGCTGCCAAGATAGAGGACGAGTCGGTTTCCCAGTCTATCGAAACGCTGCGTAACCGCGTTGACCAGTTTGGCACCTCTGAGCCTCTGATTCAAAGGGTCGGTAGTAAGCGTATCTTGCTGCAGATGCCGGGAGAGCTCGATATCGAGAAGGTAAAAAACCTGGTTGGGCGAGTTGCGAAGTTAGAGTTCCGTTTGGTGCCCAATAGTGCCAGCCAAGCGAATGTGATCACGATCAAGGATAAGGCGGCGGCGTCGGTAAAGGTCGAAGACCAGGCGCTTATGACCGGCGACTCGATCGCCGAGGCTAGTGTCGGGCCACACGAGGGCCAACGCGCTGTCTTTATCAAGTTCACGAGTAAGGGAACGACTGAGTTCTCGCGTCTTACCACTGAGAATGTGCGTCGCCAGCTCTCGATTATCCTCGACGGTGTCGAATATTCGCGTCCGGTGATTAATGAGCCGATTCAGCATGGTGACTGCGTCATTAGCGGCGGTACGGGGGGATTCTCCAAGGACGAGGCGGCGATGCTCAAGACGGTGCTTAAATCTGGTGCTTTGTCGGCGCCGCTGTTCATTGTCGAAGAGCGTACGGTTGGGCCGTCGCTCGGCGCTGAATCGATCCAGAAGGGGACTTTTGCCATGCTTCTGGGCTTGGCCTGGATCGCCATCTTTATGATAATTTACTACAAAAAATCGGGGGCACTGGCGGTTGGTACTCTCGTCCTAAACTTGGTGCTGATGCTCGCCTTGCTGGCGATGTTTAAGGCTACGCTGACGTTACCCGGACTGGCTGGCTTGGCACTGACCCTCGGCATGGCTGTTGATGCCAACGTGATCATCTATGAGCGTATCCGTGATGAGGTTAAGATCGGAGGCACGCGCGATGCGGCGGTTAACGCCGGATTCCATAAGGCTTGGTCGGCGATTATCGACTCTAACTTGACGACTCTGATCTCGGGATTGATCCTGCTCTTCCTCGGGACAGGTCCGATTAAAGGCTTCGCCGTTACGCTCTGTGTGGGTATCGCAACGACGATTTACAGCGCGGTGTTCGTCTCACGCTTGGGGTTCGATGTCTTCCCGATGGTGAACAAGAAGGGTGTCTCAGTCTAAGGGATAGGTGGGTGTCATGTTAGAAATTATTGGCAAAACAAATATCGATTTTTTAGGCCGCAGGCACTACGCATATGTGTTCTCCCTGCTCCTTACTGCATTCTCGGTGTACATGTGGATTGCACGCGCCGACAATCGCTACGACATCGATTTTGAAGGTGGTCACGAGATGGTGATCAAGATCAGCGAGGGGGCTGATAGTGAGGCCGTGCGAGCCGCTATCCAAAAGCAGGGTGTCGGCGATGCCGTCGTCCAGGCCTTCGAGGTCGGGCGCTCTGATGAGTACTCAATACGTGTCGGTGGCAAGGCTGAGGATGCCAAGCCGCTGCGCGATAAAGTTATGGCTGCTATCAAAGAGAGCTTCGCCGGTAAAGGCGAGGTTCTGAAGACCGATTTCGTTGGCCCCACCGCGGGTAAAGAGCTTAAGCAAAAGGCCTTCTGGGCCATGGTGCTCGCCCTCCTTGGTATCGCCGCCTATGTGACGGTCCGTTTTGAATTCGCCTTTGCTCTCGGCGCGCTTGTTTCCTTGGCGCATGACGTTGTTGTTGCTACCGGTGTGTACCTTTTTGCCGGACACAATATTAACATGGCTGCCGTCGCCGCGGCTCTAACCGTCGTCGGATATTCGGTCAACGACACGATCGTGATCTTCGATAAGGTTCGTGAAGAGATCTTTAAGCGTAAGGACTACGATCTGATCACGCTGATGAACGATTGTTGTAATATGATGCTCTCGCGAACGATCATCACCAGCGGTCTGACCTTCTTTGCCGCCCTGGCGCTCTACCTCTTTGGCGGTGGCGCGATTTCGGATTTAAGCTTGTATCTCTCCGTCGGTGTGCTCACCGGCACCTATTCAACGATCTTTATCGCCTCACCGGTAGTTTTTACCTGGGAAGCTTTCCGTGCCAAGAAAGAGCGTAAGACGGCCAGCGCTTCGGCACGCTAAGATTGCTAGAGACAAAACTGCTTGAACGTTTGAAGACCACGAATATCGTGTAGTTGCACATCGCCCGGTGGAGATCCCTACGCTTGCGCTGCCGCAAACGTGGCTGATTCGTCGTGCTCCACGGTTGACGCAATTGCAAAGATCTTATCGGTGTCGAGCAGCGAGACGCTTTTGCCATCGAGGGCGACGACGTTCTCTATGTAGTCACTGCCCGAGGAGAGCTGGCTGTCTTGACCCTTGAAGTTATTTTCGTTCTTGAGGCCAAGGATGTCGTCCGAGACGATGGCGGTGACCTTGGTGCCGATCTTGAGAATCACGGCGATCTCACGAATGTGGGCTTGGAGCATGGCGCGCAGCTCGCCGAAGAGCTTGATCATATGACCAAACTCATTTGCGTTCGCCTCGGCGATCTGTCGAATAGCCTCGTCGTGCTTCCCCTCATGGCAGAGGTTCGTAACGGTCGTGCCGAGTGCATGAATGGCAGCATGTGGAACTTCGAATTTCGCGAGTTGATGGGAGATGAGCGGATCGCGAGGCTTGAACGAGTAGAACCACATGCCAAAAGCACAGCGCCGTGGGTCGGTCGTTTTGCGAAATTCCCGGCGATCTTTGACTGATGATGCGAGTTCGTCGAGCCATTCAACGTGTTCTTTCTCGCGCTGCACCAGAGTCGTAATTAGCTCGTCATGCTCTTCGCGTGAGGTCTTGTTGCCCACCAGTCGACGCGTTTCAATCAGTGGAATTACCGTATCGCGGTACAGCAATCCACCACGAACTGTCTTTGTCGCACCGGGTAACGGCGCTACAACGGTCACTGGTATCATCGTGACCACGGACTCGAGTGGCAGTGCATAGAGCGCGTCAGCTATTTGCAAAATGAGCTTCATGGTAGACCCTTGTGACGAGAGGATAGACAACTACTCTTAACAGTTATCTTTTCGGCGAATGGCCAGGGGAACTTAACCCCACATCGCGGCATAAAATGTATCAATAGATCTGGGGGGTTGGCTGTCTTGTGGGGGGAGTGCTCAAAAAGTGTGGAAGCCGTGCAAGTGCGGGTGCACGGGAAAAATATTTCCCGGGCTTTATGAGTAATTACTCTAGCGAGGCGATGCCTCAGACCGACGAGCGTTGATCTGTAATCTGCTTTCAGAGATCTGCTTTCCGCTGACTGCATCTGATGCAGCTGCAGCTTTCGGCCGCAGCCCACGGCCTTAGCCGTCTTGTCCTACGACTTGTCCGACGAAGCACCGACCGCGAGGTCGGGCGAAGTCGGAAGCACTTGCCGCGCCTGTCCGCCGTCTTGTCCTACGTAGCACTTGCCGCAGCCTGTCTCGCCATAGCTTCGGCCGCGAGGCCGAGCGAAGGCGGAAGGCAAGGCGAAGTAGGAAGCACCGACCGCAAGGTCGGGCGAAGTTGGAAGGTTTGTCCAAAATGTATTCAACGCTCGCATTTCATCAAAAGCTGTCGGGATCTCCCAAATTTCAAATGTGTTTGGCTAGAATCTCGCTTCGAAAATGCAACTCATCTAGTACACGTTTCAAGGGTCAAGGAATCTACGTTATTTTCCAGACTTCGCTGGAAAAAATAAGTCCGGGCAACTTCATCCTTTGTGAGCGTGGTCGTCCTGCTCACCCCTTAATCCGATAGCGGTACAAGCAGCACTTGCGTTCATCGTCTACCTCGATCATTCGTTCTGCCTTGGCGGGAACTTGGAAGGAGTTAACGAGGAGTACGCTGTTAGGCTCCATCTCCTGACAAGCCTTTTCCCATAGCTTTGGCATCGGTCCTGGTGCGAGGAAGGTATAGACCACGTCATAGGGAGTAATCGGCATGTTCCAAAAACTCTTGAACAGGATGCGCACATTCTTGCGACGCATGAATCGTAATCGAGAGACGAGAAAAGGCAGTAGTCCGATCTCGACACCGCTAAAGTGGGACTGTGGAAAACGCTGACTTAGGTAATTGATTAAGCCCGAAAAGCCGCAGCCAAGGTCGATAAAGGTAAATGCTTTATCCTGCGGAAGTTCCGCGGCGATGGCGCGGTACATCGGTTCACTTGTCGGATAGTAGGGGACTCGTGTCCAGAAAGCCGGCAGGTAGGTAAGCGTTCCCAGCGCAATCGGTACGAGGAGTAGCCACGCCGGAAGCCCCATGCTCAGATAGAGGACGCTGAGCGGGCCGACGACGAGGTTGAGGATCTGCCACCAGCGCGAGAGCTTGAGCAGGTACGAGATCAGCCAAGCGCATATGCCCCAGAGGGGGAGGAGCACGAGCCCCAACGGGACGCACCACCCCGTAGCGCACAGATATTGCCAACCGTATGTGTGTGCTGGTACCGGCAGGCTTGTGATATAGGAGTGCAGCGCGGCAAAGAGCACCGCCCCAGTGAGCTGAGCGATGACGGTGATCAGCAAAAAATAGAGCCCCGCCAGGTGGTGAAAGCGCGATAGGGTCGGGCTATCGTCGGCTAGCATAGTTTTCGGTATAAGTTTACTTGTCACGCGAGAGCAATCCCTTGGGAAAATGGTGGCGCACTGAGTTGGCGTAGTAGCCTTCAATTTCAGAGATCTTTTCCTTAAGGCCAATCGCTGATATGGCATCGGGGAGGGTTATCATCAGACGGTAGAAGAGATCTCCTTTATTGCCATTGCGGTCAACGATTCCATGTCCCTTGACTCGGATCTCGCTTCCGCTTTGTGAGCCCGCCGGTATGCGAACAACGATACTGTCATCAAGCGTGGGAAGGGTAACGCTAGCCCCAGAAAATGCCTCGCCTACGCTTATCGGAACCTCCACGACTAAGCCCTTGTTTTCAATCGAGAGGAACGGATGGGTTGCGACACGGAGAATAAAAACCAACTCCTCTCCTGAGCCACCTTTATCGCGAAAGCGCAGCACCGTTCCGGTGCGCACTCCCGGGGGGATAGTTACCGAAACTTTGCGCATCCCCTCCGGCTGTGAGATCTCAACGCTCTTCTTGATACCGTGCAGCGCATCGACCGCAGAAACCGAGACCTCGAGGATAGAGATCTTCTGCACCTCAATCGTTGAGGTGTGCTCGGCGCTAGCCGTAGACGTCGCCGTGCTCTCGTGGGCACGACGTGGCTTGGGGAGTTTTACGGCATTCAACACAGTCTCTTTCCAGGCCCCAAAGCTTTTTTTTATCCCCGCGAAGGGCGAGTCTTGGACTCGCGCGGATGGGCGAGCTGCTGGACGCGGTTGCCCCTGGGTGGTGCGCCTTCTGCGCTCGACCTCCTCATAATAGCGTGCGCGGGCGGCGGTGCGTTCCCCTTGCGCCTGGCGCTTTTGGTATTCGCGGATCTTCTGCGTCACGCCACCGCGCAGCTGCTCGCCAAATTCAAGGTCGTAGCGGCTGCGCAGCTCCGGGTTGCCCAAGATGCTATAGGCTTCAGCGATAGCCTTGAATTTCTCTTCGGAGGCTTTACCAGGGTTAACATCCGGGTGGTAACGTCGGGCCAGCACGCGGTAAGCGCGTCGAATCTCATCGGCCGTAGCCGACGAGCTTAGGCATAAGACGTCATAGTAATGGGGCAGTTGCTTGCTCATTCTCCCTAATATTGCCTAGGAAGAGGGCCGCTTCAAGGGAGTTAAAATATGGGGTTGCGTGACTGCTCCTGGGGTCGCAAAATACACCCGACCAGGATGTTGAAAAATCGCCACGGAGGGCACTTTTTCAACTGCCTGCTTGTGCTGATCGTCTAGAAATAGGCGCGAATTGTATCTGCTCATAGTTTAGCACTCACCCAGGCATCGACCCAAGTTCGATTGATTGGAGTGAGTGGGCCAAGATCGGAGCAGTTATGCGCGAGTAACATTTTCCTCAGGAGGTGGTGTGAGTGTTCTTCCGTGCCGAGCAAAAGTCTTGTCACCAGGGTGGCTGCGTTTCGCCGAGTCCGTAGTGGCAAAAGCCGGCGTTCTCGATGAAGAGACCGCTGAGGTTCTCGTTAATGCCTTCGCCGCAGTGCCGCGCGATCGTTTCGTCGAGAGTGGCTTTGCGCCCCGTGCAACTGAAGACACGGCGCTTCCCATCGGCTATGGACAAACCATTTCAAAGCCCTCAACCGTGGCTCGGATGCTCGGCATCATCGGCTTGCGCCGTGGTATGCGTGTGCTTGAGATAGGCTGTGGCTCGGGTTATTGCAGCGCCGTAATGGCAGCGGCCGGCGCCCAAGTTTTTGCCGTTGAGTACGTAGGCCTTTTGGCGCAGCGTACGCGGCGTAAGCTGGATGAGTTGGATTATCAAAATATTCTTATTCGTCGTGGTGATGGGCGCCGTGGCTGGGCCGAGCATGCCCCCTATGATGCGATCGTTATCTCTGCCGCATTCACTGGGGCAGAGCCCGAGCTTGTCGCGCAGCTTAAAAATCCGGGTGGACGGATGATCGCTCCTGTGGGTGATACCCGCGGTCAGATCCTTACCCTTTGGGAAGCAAAGGGGGGTGGCGTTACTCTCTATCAACTTGAGCCCTGCAGTTTCGTCGAAGGGAAGTAAGTGCTTTTGCCAGGACTAAGTTACTAGTTCTCCCCCAAATAAGTTTTTCCACCTAATTTCTGCCATGATACCCCAGAAATTGCGACTCCTATTAGAAACTTCTTGCCCATTTGTTGCACAAAAGCAGTCGAGTAAATAAGTGGGCAAGAAGTTTCTACCCCAGGCCCTTCGACTCACTCCGTTCGCTCAGGGTCTGAGGTAGTCTGTCATGAGCGAGCGAAGAGAGTCGAATGAAGGGACAACATAGCCAAACACATTTAAAGAAACAGAGTCAAACCGGAGGTTTGTCCAAAATGTATTTAATGCTAGCACGCACCAGAAGCTATTGGGATTTCCCAAATTTCAAATGTGTTTGGCTAGATCTTATTAGAAGGAAATTTTGTGGGAGAGAGCTGGCGGTAGTGTTGGGCGCCATCCTCCTGGTATCGTGCAGCCTTTTTACCACGCCGGAAGATATAAACTACATCCTTTATCCGATTGGTCCGGGAGACACGGTCCAGTCGATTGCTGCCCGTTTTGATATCACCGTCAATGAACTCGTCCAAGTTAACCGCATCCGTAATCCTCGTAATCTCCCCGCTGGCAGCGTGCTGCATATCCCGTACTATGGCCAGTCAACCGCGCGCCATAAAAATGACGCCAAGCTGGTCGGAATGCAGGGGCACATTGGGCCCGATCAGCACTCGCAGAAAATGGTTAGCCTTAGCGCCGCCCGCAGGTATATCGGCAAGCTTGCCTGGCCTGTCACCGGCGCCAAGGTGGTCTCGGTCTTTGGCCAGCGTTGGGGCACGTTTCATGAAGGGGTCGACATCGCCGCGTCAGAAGGCGTGCCGATTCTAGCCGCCCATGCGGGGCAGGTGGTCTACAGTGGTGACGGCATCCGTGGCTATGGCAACCTCGTTGTCCTCAAAGGTGACGGGATACTAACCATTTACGGCCACAACTATAGCAATGAAGTTTCTGTTGGTGATGTTGTTGAGCAAGGTGATGAGATCGCCAAAGTCGGGCAGAGCGGCAAAGCCACCGGCCCGCACCTGCACTTCGAAGTTCGAGTAAAAGATAAAGACGATAAAAACGTCGCCGTCGACCCCCTCGTCTTTTACGTCGCCAAGAGTCGAGGCTAGGCCCGGCCCAAATTCGTTCCCGCCAGCGAAAATGGATCAGTTGACATTCCCATCTAAAGCACCGAAAATGAGCTAGGCAGTTAGCTGCCATGACCCACTATGTCTCCGTAGCTCAGTTGGATAGAGCACAAGTTTCCTAAACTTGGGGTCGCAGGTTCGATCCCTGCCGGGGACGCCAAAGCTCGTTTACTTCTGCTTACTTGCGGCGTGTGGGGTCGTGACCTCAAGTCTGTGATCCAATTTTGATCCATTCTCGTTGAAACAGCGATCAACTGCCTCGAAATAAATCAAGTATTTAAGTGGTGTTGCTTTACATTCTGAAGGCGCCCAGACTTGGGGTTAAGAAATTAAATTTAGTTAAGCGTGTCGAGATGTTAGATCTCACGCGCCACGCCTTTATGTAGGTTTATTACCTTGCGTTCGATGTTGTTTACAGGGGGGTTCATCTCCAAGTCCAAGGAAATTGAAGCGATAAGGAGCATTGAAAATTTAGGTGGCAAGTCCAGCTTGCGGTGGGGCCTGGCGCTAGCCGAAGTTTGTAACCGCGGCTCACTTAAAAAAGTCAATTAATAGTAGGCTTCGATAAGCTTCATCACCTGGCACCAGTCCCTCGCAAAACAAACGGGCAGCTTCTGCAAATGAAATCGCGCGGCGCCGGCAAGAGCCCATAAACCTGGCTCCGTAATTGCTGCATCTTTACTCCGCTGAGGATTGAGGTTAGCTGCTCAATTGCGACGTTACCCGCGCCATATTTAGAATAATAGTCCTGGCAGCAGAGGACGACCCCCCCGTAGGCGTCAATGGTAAGATGCTGGAGTGGGCGGGAGCCGAGAAAATCACAGCCACCAAGAAGTTCTTCGGACGCGTCGCCGCATCGACCCGTCGGGAGCGCGCCGGCGCGGTTGTTGTGCGGATAGTGATTCACGGTAAAAAGGCTGCCTTTGAAAAACTCAGAGATCTGATTAAAGTCCTTCTCCTCTTGATCGTCTCCATTGCCGATAACGACGATATTCATGCGCGGAGCTAGTTGCACAGATTTCAGTCGTTCGAGGTTCGCTCGTACTTGGTTCAACTGGTTAACTCCACGCTGCTCGGCATAGCGCTGCGGATCCAAGGTGGAGAGATTTATTGAGAGAGACTGCAATCCGCCAGCATTTTGAAGCGCCGACACGGTGGATTCGCTGAGACCCGAGGCGTTGCTGTTTATACACGGGCGCAGGCCCCTCTCCCATACGAGTTTAACCATGCTCGGCAATCGAGGATCGAGGGTTGGCTCGTTGTAATTATGCAGCCAAACCCCTTGAAGCGTTTCTCGGAACTCTTGCAGCTGATTAAGGATACTTTCAAAAAGCCCAACTGGCATAACGTATTTTGAGCGGCGCGCGATGGAAACGGGGCAGAATGCGCATGAATGATTGCAGAGGGTGTGAAGCTCAATTTGGACTGATTTTAGGCGATAGCGTGACGAAACTGGAGCTGTCTCGGGGATAATCCACCCCGGAGTGGCCAGGTCTGCAACCTGCGCTGCGGACTGGGACTCCTGTGTCTTTAGCGTAAGCGAAAAGTCACGCAAGGCGGCAAAAAGGGGCTCCGAATCTGTGAGTGACAGATTGGTAATTGGGTTATAAACCGCGTGGTCTGAGTAATGCAGAAAGGGCTCGACTATGTATCTGTTCGATGAGGTGCTCATGTTCTTAAGGAAAAATCTTGGGAAACAATCGCCTCGCCCTCATCTTTAGGTGGCTCGAAGAATTTGTTTAGATACTCCAGATCATCATGTGAGATAAAATGTACCAGAGTTAAGTCACCCTGATTTCGAATCTGCAGCCTGCGCCACTGCTCGTCCGGTTCGATGGGGAAGTAATAGAGGATCGTATAGGCCCCGGCCTGCGCAGCGAGCTCGCGGTAGTGGTCGCGCTCCGTCTTTCTCCAAAAGCCATCGTCGATAACTACAGATTTTCCCTGTCGTAACGCGGTCAAGGCAAGGCCCACGATCTCGCTTCGTGCCTCCGCTTCGGCTGCGCGCAAGGTCTTCTCATCGACAACGCGGTAGCCATCATCCGGTTTGCGAAACGCCTGAATTCGAGAAAGTGCCTTTTCGTCCTGTGAAAAACGAAGCACTCCCTGCAATTCAAGTTTCTTTGCAAAGGTGGACTTCCCTGAGCCGACCTTTCCGCAAAGTATGTAGAGTGTTGGTCGCATAGTGCCGTGGCTCTGCTGGTATGCTTAGGGCTTTGTCAGCGGTATCGTGGAGGATTCGGCGATCTCATGGCGCCGGGCCTTACCGAACCGATCAGGGAGACCTCTGAAATGTTCGACGCCGGAACAGCCGGTGCATGTGGGTGGGATTATGCCCCGATGCAGATCTGCTCGCATCGACTCCCTCATTTTACGGTGGTAATCCAATGACAAATCTAAAACGTCTCCGTAGGAGTGCTTCGTCGTATCCTTTATCTTGCAGCAGGGGGTCATCTTTCCATCGGCAGCAAGGTACGTTCCTCGCTCTAGCCAGGGACAGATATTAAGTTCAGTTGTCCTTTCCTTGAATAACTCCTTATAAAAACCAACTTTTGCAGGCGCACCAATACGCATCTCTCCCTCCAAGCGTAGGGCCTGAAAGCGCGCCGCTGACTCGGGCGATACGAGGTTTGCTTGCAGTTCGGCGCTATAGTTGACGACGTAGCCCCCCATGCGCTGAAGAAGCTGCGTATTTATGCCCCCGTCCATCCCAAGCTTTAAGTAGAGATCGACAATTGCGGGATAGCTGTCGATGGTACTCTCCAAAACCGTTACGGCGAAATCAACGAGGGGCCTTGAAAGCGATCGTGCGTTGCGCTCTGTTAAAAGCGAGGTGACTCCGGCGATGAGTGATTCGAGCTTCCCACCGCGTATTTTCCCAAACTGCACAGCGTCAGCTGATTCGATAGATATGGAGATTTTTTCAAGCCCAAGCTCTAACAGCTTTGGAACATTGTCGCGGACGCCGAGCAGACTTCCGTTAGTAATAGTTGAGACTTTTATGCCGCGGTCACGCGCAAACTTTGTCATACGAAAAAAGTCCGGGTGGAGCAGGGGTTCTCCCTCCCCTTGAAGCTCAATATGTTTTAAATTGGGGAAGCGCTCGATGGCTGCGCAGAAGGTTTCAAAGGGAAGGCTACGCTGCTCCATTTTTCGTCCGCAGCAGAAGCCGCAGGTGAAATTACAGCGGGTGGTCGGCTCAATTTGCGCGTATTCAATCTCTTCGATCTGTTCACAACTCATGCGGCCCCTCGCGTTAGCTGGGTTTAAACCGTTCTGCAGCAGACGCTACCGGGACGAAGCGGAAAAGGCAAGAGAAACTCCTTCGGGGCAGTGCGGTGTGCAGAATCGAGTGGGTTATGATCTGTTGGCCCATGGAAGAACCCCCTGGTAGCGCTCGAGCATTATGCGGTTGTATTTGAGAAAGAAGCGCGCCGGCACAGACTTCGGAGTGCTCTCAGCGGTGTAGTTTAGCGTGTACTTATAGGTGCTTTCATAGTCGGGCGCCGCTTCCCGTAGCGCACGGCAGAGCGCTCTATCAACTTCGGGAACTCCGGGCTCTCGAGCTTTTCGGTACCAGATGGGCGAGAGTTGGAGGGCAAGTTGGCGCGGCAAAAAGTAGCAATTTACGTCAACGAAGAAATCTTCGGGATTTATAGCACTTGCCCATTTGCCTAAGCTTTCACAGTCGTCGTTACAGACGTACAGTCCTGTTTGATCAACAATCTTCCTAAAGCTGTAGGCCCAGGAGTGGCGCTCGCAGACTCTTAAGCAATCTTCGATGTGCGTGGAGTCGAGAAAGTTGTCGTCGTCTAAGAACATGATAAATTCGCCGTCGCAGAGATAACATGCAGCCCCGTACATGCGGTGCCCGTTCCAACGATCGCATCCAACCGAATAAGGCATTTTAATGATATCGCGGCGCAGGACAGTCGGGTGCCTTTCTGCCAATGCCGCGACCTTTTCCGCCGCTTGCCGGCCATCACAGAAGATTAGATGCTGGATGTTTCGGTAGGTTTGATTCTCTATGGAAGCTAGGGTTGTCTCGAACTTTGGGTTGCCGATCGAGGCGCTAATGATTGAAACGAGCTTTGTCATGGTTATTAGTTTATGAGCGCATCTTCGTTGTAGCACTTCTCACACCAGATATGGAGCGTGTTCTCGGGTTCATAGGCGCTGTCTGTTAGTTCTCCGCAGTGCGCACACTTTCTTTGCCACAGGTTAAAAGGTTGGCGGTGACGCATCAAGCGCTCAATTCGTAGGTTTGGATGCAGGCGGGGGAGGGCAAGTCCGTGGTCTCGATAGAAGGCAAGCTCCATCTTTGTAAGACGAAAGGCTTTACCTGATTCGGCACAGCGGATGGCGCAATTGCTGAGGTCACGGCATGCCCCATCGAAGCTGTCGGGCAATGACGAGGCTTCTACTATTTGCGCTACCTCCGGCCGGGGCATCTCGTGCTCGAACCAGCGCGCGCCGCGCTGCTGGGCCTGCTTTTGAGAGAGCGGATATTGATCCTGTGCTGGAGTTTCGTCGTAGCTAAAAAGTGCCAGCTCCATGGGGAAGAATTCCCCCCATTCTTTATTTATCACCATGGCGGGGATAATCTGCGCGAGCGCTTGGAGGTATGTCTCCTTGGTGTACTGCTTATTGAGGATGCAGTAGCTTTTGCGAGTTAGTCCGACGCAGCCGAATACATCATGGCAGTGAGCGCAATTGGCTGAATAGAATACGTCACGTCCGCTCTTAATGTTGAATGAGAAAGCCACGTCCTGGCAGCCGAAGGTGGCGCTTAGTATCTCATAGGAATTCTTGATGTCGTACACCGAGCCGTAGCAGTCGTACACCTTGTAGAGAGAATCCCCGGAAGCAACACAGTATGAGCAGTGTTCGTTCCCTTGGTGAAAGCAGAAACAGAAATGACAGTTTTTGGAGTGCCCGATGTCATGCCCCGTGCAATCCTCGCAATGATTGAGCTGCACCGCTAAAACCGGGATTGAGCTGCGTCGCGAGTCGAAGATACGGGTCTGTTCCTTTAGTACGGAAGCCCGTTCCAGGTGAATTTCGGCAATCGTGCGTTCGTACTCCTCCTTGGAATACTGCTCATTGCCAATGCAGTATGAGCGATGGCGCAGGTTTGTGCACTGGAAGCAGTGGTGGCAATCGCGGCACTGGAACAAAAATGCCGAGTCCGAAATGCCCCAAGAAAAAAAGATCGAATGTGAGTTTGTGCAGTTGCTCGCTTTTACGAGTCTAAAACATTGCTCGCACTCGTACGCGCCGAAACACTCGATACAATTTTTTATGCGCACGCATTGATAGCAGTAGGCGCTCTCTTGGTTATAGTCTCCCCAGAAGCAAAGGTACGAGTCTTTAAATCCGAGGTTGTAGTTGCAGTAGTCGGAATTCTCGTTCTCGATGAACGTAACGCGCGCGGGCTGCGGCACGGCGTGTAACAAGTCTTTAAACTGAGAAAAAAAGGTGCGGTTTTGGTCGTAATCCCTGGCGTATGCCAGAGGTTCCCACTGTTCACTATGCCATATCTCGTGGGCGTAGACGGGACAGGGAGCGGCGGGTGAAAAGTTAGAGATGACCTCTTTTCCTGAGAAGGAGCAGTGGCGGCGATATAAATGGCGCTCATTGCGGAAGGCTAGCCTTCGTTGTAGCCGGCAATGAAAGCAGTGCGACGGTGGGGGAACCCCGAAGCGTTTGCCTTGTATCTCAGGGCCGATATCGCGGTAAAAAGAGCCATCTTCACCGGTGATGTTAAACGAGGTTCCACAGCTGGTGCAAACGGGCATATGTCGGGGACTCTCATTTCTTAATGAGTGGGGACACAGGAAGTTCAAGTAGAAACTTTACGCATTAATAATACATTTGGAGGCGCTAGACAAGCTAAAGTTGATTTTCTAGTGCTAGGGGCGTATGCACTACCTTGCAAGCCGCACGAGATCGCCTCGTGTCTATGAGGCCATCGGACTAATGGGGAATTCTCAGTTTTCACTTGTTGGCTCAAGGAAGTCTTCATGGATTCACAAGACGGTCATCAAGTCGAGTTTGTTCAGATCGAGCCTACGACTCGGTGCAATTTCATCTGTGGATTTTGTTGCGGGCGTAAAATGCCCATGCGAAGCATTGCCTTTGACACCTTCTGCCGGACACTCGATGTGTTCCCCAAGGTTCGACACATTGAGCTTCAAGGAGAGGGTGAGCCTTTGCTCCACGGGGATTTCTTTAAGATGGCGCGTTACGCGAAGGAGAAAGGGGTAAAGCTATCGATTATCACCAATGGAAGTTTGCTTCGTAAGACGGACGTCATTCCCCAGCTGATCGAGCTAAATTTTGAGAAGGTGGCGGTTTCGGTCGAATCGACTAATCCACGGGAATTTAAGCGCATTCGGGGCGGAGTTTTCGAAGAGGTAGCTGCGGGAATTGAAGAACTAATAGGCGAGCGAAATAGACGCGGGCTTTCTCGCCCGGTGGTAGGTTTTGCTGTTACCGTTCTTGAGAGCACCGTTGAGGCTTATCCAGAGATTGTCGCCCTTTACCAAAAACTCGGTATGGATGGCGGTATTACTACGCAGCTACTACAGTGCATGGAGTCGTATGTCAAAACCTATGAGCCGGCCATGCTTAAGGAGCTGGTAAGTGAGGAATCGGCGCTTCGTTTTAAGCAGCTTCGAGAGAAGGGAAAGGAGGTCATCGGACCTACGGCTAAGGTTGGCTTCTATCGAGAACTCTATGATTATCCAGGCCCAAAGCGTAATACCTGTCCGTGGCTGGAGAAGGGGGTCTATGTAGCTGCCGATGGCGAAATGAGCCCTTGCCCGAAAATTAAGGAGAGCAAAAGCCATAGTTACGGCTATGTTGGCGCGCCTTCTTTGGCGTCTATGGCCGCGACGAGAAATTGCATGCGTGGGCAGCTTCTTCGAGGGGAGGTCCCTTCGTCCTGTGCGGGATGCCCCGAGGCTGAGCCATGCAGGGGTCGACCGGATAGCAGTAATTAATCAAGCAGAGATTCTTTACGAACTTCATGCAGCCCCGTAGGTGAGAGTTCCAGTACGCGATCACACACCTCGTGTAGGAAAGACCGGTCATGCGACACCGCTAGCACCGCGCCGGGAAAATCTCGTAGCTGTTCGCGGAAAACGGGCGCGGTAATCGGAGAGAGATTGCGAGTCGGCTCGTCCAAGACGAGAAAGTTAGCTCCCTTTACCACCATGTGCATAATAATGAGCTTTCCGCGCTGGCCGCCGCTAAGAGCGCCCACGGGGTTGTCCATTTCGGTCTTTACAAGTCCCATCCTGGTCATAAGGGTGCGTGCCATATTCTCGGTTGCGCCGAGACGCTGCAGATATTTCAGGGCTGACTCGTTTGCATCGGTGAGCACTTCGAGAAAATCCTGGGGCATGTACCCGAGCTGGATCCCGGGTGGCAGTTTAGAGGAGCAAATTTTGTGAAGGAGCGTGCTTTTTCCAACACCGTTACTTCCCAAGATGCCGACCTTTTCGGGACCGACTATTTTGAGATCGAAGTGCGGCACCAATATTCGATCAGGGACGCTAAGAGATTGATCGTCCATCACGAGTACCTGCTTGGAGCCAGGCACGGTGCAGTTGGTGGGAAAGTCTATCTTTACATAGTCCTCGACGTGCGGAATCTCCATATCATCGAGGGTCTGCTGCAGGTTCTCAATTCTTGTGCCCATGGCGGCGACGCCGGTTGAGCCGGACGCTGCAGCGCGCATCATTCGTCCTTTGTCGGCTGCCCCTTCAGCTTTGGCGAAGTTGGCGGCGCCGATCAATTTATTCTGCTGTTCAACCTTACGTATTTTTAGTTTCTTGATCGTGCGGCGCATGCTTCCGGCCCTGTCTTCAGCTGAGTCTCGTGCCTCATGGAGTCTTTGTATAAACGTATCGTAGGGCTCGCCGGAAAAATAAGAAAAACATCGATTATCGTGCGCGCGATGCGCTAGATACAAGATTCCAGTTGCAGCGTGGCGAATCAGCGTTTCGTCATGAGATACGAAAAGAATCGGCACTTCGGAAGCAGTAATAAAATTCTGCAGCCAGCGCACCGACTGGAGATCGAGGTTATTGGTTGGTTCGTCTAAGAGCAGATGCGATGGATGTCCGAAAAGAAGTTTGGCGAGCTGGACTCGAACCGTCTCTCCGCCGCTTAAGACACCCATGCTCTGGTGTAATATGGACTCGGGCAAGTCGACCTGCCGCAAGGCAGCCTGCAGATCTCCGTAGCGTTCCCAGGGAATTGAACTGGGGTCCTGCGAAGGCTCTTTTAAGAAGCAAAAGTCTTCAGCCGTTGAGTGCAACCACTTGTGCGGAAGCTGTTGCGGCAAAAAACCTCCCGCCCCAAGTTCGGAGACGGTTCCGGAATACCGAAATCCGTCACGCGGAGATCCGGACAAAAACTCGAGGAGAGTGCTCTTGCCCGAACCTTCTGCCCCGATAACGGCGATCTTATCGCCGGGGAGCGCGGAAAGTGTAAGCTCCCTGCAAATGCTCTTTCCGGAGTCGGAGGTAATAGTGACACCGCTGGCAACAATATTTGCTCTCGTCGTCGCGCGCTGGCCTAGCGCGGGGGCGCCACGAAGCGACGGTGCGGGGGCCTCCGATCTGGAGGATTGATGGGGACCGTTTCTCGGGGAGGTGGATGCCATAGACTGTATCATATAGTAAACGTAGGCGTACTCAAGTGTGGTTTGACGCTGTGCTGCATTGAGTTATGCTGCGCAACCCATTCGCGGTACCAGGCCACATATTGTCGCACTCCCTGATACCCGTGGAGTCGTCCGAGCTCCGCCTTGGTGGAGGTGTTCTCAAGGAAGGGTATCTTAGCGCTGCGCAGTGCCTTGTGAAGGGCAAAGGTATCGGCTTCTCCCGCTCCCGGGGTGCGCGCGGCAAAAAAGCACAGATTTGCCAAAGGCGCAGCAATTTCACTGCCTTCAATAACTGACGGAGCGCTGAGGTTTTGCACGAGGCTTGAGTCACTATCATCACTGCAAATAACGATATTCTCTGGGGAGCTGCTGGCACAATTTAAGACCGTCCAAGGCTTATCAAATCCAGCACAGCTCCGCTCGTCAACGCCGTGCACCATGGCGGATGAAATCGCTAATTTTTGAGCCAGCGCGGTTGCGACCAGTCGATTACCGGCGGTAGAGATGACGGATTGAATAGAGGTCTCGTGGGGTGCAGCGCCTGCCAGGGTGTCGAAAAGTTTGCGTGCATCTGAAAACATGAATTGATACGCCTGCTCTGCCTGTACATGAAGCAGCGCTGCGTTACTTGCCCTGCTTGCTTCGTGCGCCGCGCCGAAAATAGATAGCACGGGGAAACGAACCTGCCAGGGGGCGATGAAGTAGGTATCATGAACCTCCCTAGCCTTACGAAAGAGGCACCAGTTGGGGAAAGACCTGTTGTAGCTCTCATTGGGTAATAAGTTATTATCAAGATCATGGACGAGAATTAGCTTTGGGATACGTCCGTGCGCTGCGAGCTTGAGGGAAAGTGCGTTTCGAAACGCATGCTCTATGGCGACGTGGGGAGTTGAGCTTTTTAGGCGCGCTATATCCAAGCTTTGACGCATAATCTCGACATGGGAGCGAATCGCTGAACTATGTTTTCTAGCGAGACTCTCCATTTGCTCGCCTCGTACTCTATGCTCTAAAAGCATTGCTATGAGGGAATAGGCGGCATTTTGCAGCGCAGCGCTAAGGTTAGCGTCAATTCTTGTGCTATCACCCAACGAGAGCGACTCAATAACTTGCCGACGGTGATGCTCCAGCGTGCGTAGGTGCAGTGTAAGCTCGGGTGGTTGAAGCGACTCGCTTTGACTTAGCGGCAGATTAGCCGTTGTCGCATCCAAAACGATGCGCATCAGGGCTTCGTTATCGTGCCGCATGTTGACAAAAAGCCTCTGCGCAATCTCTGTTACGGCTTGAAGTGCAAGGAGATAGGCGCGGCCTGTTTTGTCAGTTTCGTGCGTTAGTGCGGCAGCGCTTAGCCTGTCAATGTTCAAGAACTCACGGCCAACTGCATCGACTATGGAACGAGAGATTTTTGGAGCAGGATTATTCATACGACCTCTCGGATGCTGCGCATGTCATCAAGCGAGCGCAGCCAAAGTTCTACGTTGAGAACCTGCATCAAAGCAGAGGTTGTATCGCTTCCCCCTCGACAAAGCTCCCGGTCGATAAACGCGCTTAAGCGCCGTCTGTCCGTATACGTAGCTAGACGAGCCGAGGGCTCGGTAAGTGCTCCGAGGTAGCGGCCGAGACCTCTCTCGTCTTTAAGCCATGTGTAAACCGGGAGGATGAGTCCGTTCTTCCTGCGCTCCACGAGTTCCTGATCAAGATATCTTCTCGCAAATTGTTTTAACAGAGGCTTAGTTCGCTCTTGTGGCAAGCGCCGTTGAAGGGGGATCTGCGATAGCGCCCGTGCTAGGGCCATGTCGACATACGGCACCCTCGCTTCGATGCCATGCGCCATAGCTACTCGGTCTTGACGCATAAGGAGCGATGGTAAGTAGCAGGAATGATCTAAAGCCATCATCTGGCGCGCCGTATCGGGGAAGCGAGCTGCTATGCACGCTCGCTCGCGAAAGCTGTAGTCGAGCCCTGGAAATAGCTGCTTAATAGCCGATGTTTCGGCGTAAGCGCACGCGAATACAACAGAGGTATCCGAAAGCACGGTGGGCACTGCGGTAGTTACTGACTGCGGCACGGGTGCATATTCGTTAAGGCGTAGGTAGCGGGAGTATCCACCGAATAGCTCGTCGGCTCCTTCTCCAGTGAGAAGCACTTTGTGTTTTTTGGCAGCTTCGCGGCATACGAGGTAGAGCGCGACGCAGCCGTAGTGCGGGGAGGGCGCATCGAGCGCTGCAATTGTCTCCGGTAGTGCATCGGCAAAGTCAGAGGCTGTAATGCTAACTTCATGGTGCGTTAACTGGTAGCGCTCAACTACACGGGCGCGGTATTCTCCCTCGTCATAAGCGCACTTCGGGAATGACGCGGCGTAGCATTCTAATCCGCGTCCGTATGAGGAGGAACAGATAGCGGCGGTAAGGCTTGAGTCAACCCCGCCGGAAAGTTGCAGCGCATAACCCACATCACTGCGAGTGTGGAGAGAAAAAGTGCGAAAGAGGGCGTCGGAAACGATTTTGGAATCCTGTTCAGGGTCAGAATTCACCGATTGCTCAAGGAAGGAAAGCGGGTCGGCTAAAACCTCTTCGAAGATCGCATGCGGATATCCGGCTACGCAGTGCCCGCCAGAAAGACTTTTAATTTTTTGAAATGGGCTCGATGAGTGCGGTGTGTGGCGGAACACCAGGAGCTCTGCCAACTGGAGCGGACAAACCGTGTCGTTGATGAAAAATCGAAGCGGACGAGGTTCACTGGCAAAAAGAAGCAGGCCCGGTGATGAAAGATAGTAGAGCGGTTTAATGCCGAAAGGATCGCGCGCAGCGAGTATTTTCTTTTCTTCCCGATCCCACAAAACAAAGGAATACATGCCTTCAACGCGCTCAAGAAAAGCTTTGCCGTCTGCACAAAGTCCCTGCAATAGCACTTCGGTATCGCTTGTGGTGTGAAAAACGCTGCCCGCGGCAATGAGATCGTCTCGTAACTCGATGTAGTTATAAAGCTCACCGTTAAAAACGAGAGTGTAGCGGCCGGTAACGTCGCTCATGGGCTGGTCGCTTCGGCTCGCCGTGTCTTGAATCGCAAGGCGGTGAAACAAAAAGAGGTGATCGCCTCCGCTTTTTAGCTGGGACGAGTCTGGCCCTCGATGTTGAAGGAGTCCGCCTAGCGCCAAGAGCCTTTCGCGGTGTGCGGGAAGGTCCTTTCCAAACCCAGCTAGAAAGCCACACATGCTCGCCTCCGTGGGTTCTTCACGTTTCTACCCTACTTGGAAAGGTATTGCGCTCATGTGTATGAGCGACTGCGCCTAGAATCTTGTACATCCAATCGGTAACGCTTAAAGAGGAGGCGGCGGCCAGAAGTGATTCATGCAGACGGATGCGCTCATTTCGCCCTGCCTCAAGCACCCGACCAAGGCTTAATGCAACATCTACGGCGCTTTTAGAGCCAGCTTGGATGAACGAAGCACCTAGGTAATCGCTACTTCCAGTATCGGAAAGCAATAAGGCAAGGGGCGGATCGCCCCTATGCTTCGAGAGTACCGATTCGATGGAAACATGATTAAAGCCGTCAGCGCTGCTTAAGACTAATACAGCGCTTGCGGCGCGATAGTATCCCGCGAGCTCTTCATGACTTAGCGATCGGCCGCTAAGCAGCTTTACTGGCTGCCAATCCTTATCGCCAAAGAGCTGGTTTAGACCAGCCGCCCGCGCCTCAAGTTTCGCCTTTAAATCAATATACCGCGTCTCAGTTGTGCATTCTGGATAGAGAGGGGTGATTCTTATGAAACAGACCCTTCGGCAGAGCTGCGGAAAATAAGTAAGTAACCGCTCTATTACATCGAGTTCGAAATTTATTGCTTTGTGTCGCTCCAGGCGGCTAACCGACAGAATGATCGCGGTACCTTTAGCCTCCCGCGCGATTGACTCAGCGATCTGCATTGCTGTTGTCGATGCTCCTGCTTCTCGCCAATGATCGGCAGATGCACCCATCGGGACTGCGCCGACCTGTAAGGTTTGATTCTTCGACTTCACCGTTCGATTGGTCCAGTCGATACTCGCCGTTGGCGCATGGATTCGGACCATATCGAGAAAGTGGTATACGTCGCGCTGGCGGTGAAATGATACAAAGTCAGCCCCAAGCAACGCCTTGAGAACTAGGTTTTGTGTATAGGTGTCAACCTGAGGAGCGCAGGTAATCCCAAAACTTGAGCGAATACTTATCGCTACAGGCCAACGCTCGGGGGCGCTCGTCAAAAACTCTTTGAGTACTGGAATCATGGCATAGTCGTTAAACCATACTATCGGTTTCGGAGTCACCGTGCTTAGAACCGCGAGAAGATGTCGAACGTAGCAGCGTGAAAACTCCTCAATACCGGAGGCCATCGCCGGATCGACCCCGGCTACATCGGGTGCTTCCTCGTGAAGCATGTGTGAAAGGTAGCCCTTGCAAAAAGAGCGGTGATACGCCTGAATAAGCGCTTCGTTGATAGACAGTGGGTGGACCCAGTGACTGGTTTCTGGATGTTGGTAACAGCGTGGCGCGTTGTTCTCGATACACACTACATGCAGCTGTGTAATTTTTGGGGCAATCGCGCGCATGACGGTCCCTAGTCCAGCGGCGGCAGTTAGTGGGTTATAGAACCCGGCGACAACAATCGGAGAATGCAGCGTAATTTGCTCGCCTAACGAAGACAATGCTGAGTCGTTCATGGTGCACAGAACTTGTGTGTTGTCTATCTGTCGATTGACTTGTGCCTCGTGGCTGTCAGCTGAGGCCAGTCTAGGTGGTGGGCTCTTGAGCACGTCACTCCGCGGTAATCAAAAATCAAGCACAATTGGCTGCTGTTGAAGCTTGAACTTCGTTTCGAACGCACGTATCTGCCTGGAAAGCTTCGGCCAAGCGCGCGGCAATCTTCTCGGGGGTTAGGTGTGAAACAGAGGCACGGCCGGCAGCACTGCACTCACGCCACAGTATCTCGTCACTTGTAAGCTGGCGGCAAAGCTCGCTGAATTGAGCGTAACTGCCGTCGTGGAGGCACTTCTGGGGGATTATCTCCGGGAAAAAGGCATAGTTCTGTGCGATAACCGGCAGCCCCGCCGCTAGGCAGTCGACCACCGACATTGACCACGGGCAGGTCCGACGAAATGGAGCGATGGACAATTTACAGTTCGCCAACACCTTACCGTAATAGGCGCGGTTATTACCACCGATATCGATGCGGACTCCGGGAATATTGGCGAGTGCATGGCGAAACTGCTCTACCGTGGTATCAAGCTTACGTCTTTCTAAGCTTCGTTGACCTAGGATATCCATAATGACAACTTCATGATCGTTGATCCCCAGTCCAGACTGTAAGTACTTCACCAACGTTTCTGTGCCGTACTGGGTGTATAGCCGGTGATTGTATATGAGGTGACTCCGATCCTTAAACGGGGTGTGCCGTGCGGGAATCAGTGCGGGGTCGAGCGGTGGCGGAATAACTTTGATCCTTGCCTTCGTAGAGAGAGAAAAGGCCTTTAACCCAGCTTTAAGTAGGGCGGCAGCATGGGCGCTATGCACGAGGACAATATCGCTTGCCATGGCACCGCTTAGAAATTTCAGAATAATTAAATCGCTGTAGCCGTCTAGGTTCATGGCCGGGTCAGCCGCAATCGATTGTCCATCAGGATCTAACTCGTACGGAAAATAATGCAGATAACTAGCGATGCGAGCGCTACTTCCCATTGAACTTAAGAGCGCGCGTAACGAGGCTGCAAGTTCAGGTTGATTGACCCAGAGAACATCCGGCGCTTCTTCGGAGATAAGCCGCTCAATGACCGACCAGGGGAAAGTAAAGCGCACCTCGTATTTATGGCGTCCAAACGACAGCGGAAAATGCCGATATCCAGGTTCGGAAATTCCATCAATAGTCACGGGACTGGCAAATATAAACTGATGCCCGGCTGCAACAAGCTGTGGGGCGATGAGTCGTTGGAAAATATAGCCAGAGTCGCAGGAAATGCGTTGAGAATTACTGACATTGAGGAATGAAAGAATCTTCATCTCATTGCAAATGAAACTAAAGATTACATAGGGACACGCGGGCGAAGATACTACTGAATTAATCCTTAATCAAGCAAGACCGAGGTTTAAGCCGGCAGAGGAGTTTCGTTACTCGGGGAGAGCAGAGTTGGCCTGCTTCGCAACGGGCAAAAAAGTGCACTCAAAACCTACGCATAGGAGGTCGAGTGCGCGAGAGCTGTCTTCTTTCGTTAGGCCATTTGGGGGGCCGTAGGGGGTGTTGTTGGCGTCTACAACATACAGGTTGCCGTCACTCCGGTCTCTAAGGACATCAATCTCGCCATATTCCATCCCTATACCTCTGCAGTAGGCAAGCAACTTGGCTTGCTCCTCTGCGGTGAAGAGTGCTTCCGGGGTGGTGAGAGTGACGGAGGCATTTTTATTCGAGAAACGCGAAGATATCGGGCGTCGTTTGACATACACCAGCGGCATACGATCAAGCATCACCGGCACTCGGTAGTCGACTACCTCATCTCCGTCGGCATTATCGATCAATCGCTGGTACACTTTTTCAGGGTCCATCTCTTGCGTAGGCGCGGTTGTGACTAAACCGTCATGTGCTGCATTGCGGTTAGACTTGCAGACAACGGCGCCGGAGAAGGTTGCAGGGTTAATTGCGAGTACTTCTCCAAATATCTCTGTGAAGACGGCTGCAATGTGGCGCTTGCTGATGTCCGTGCAGCGTGTGTTGAAAAATGGAAAATGATTTCGAACCAAGGTGATACTATCGTCAAGGGAGTAAACTGTAGTGTCTCGCCACTTAAACCCCAAAAGATACTTGCTATTGAGAATATTTGAGTAACCGTACCCAAGCCCCGCCAATATCTTTAGAATTACTGCACGCTCATGCGGTGTATCTGGGTAGAACAAGATCCTCTTCTCTTGCATTGTGGTTTTCCAAGTCAGTAAGCGATTCCTCGAAGACTCCAACTGTGCGCTGGCACGGTATCTTTCGGCAATCCAAGCACCGTGCGTCTGCGGCGTCAAGAGTTACTCGATGAAGAGATCGGCTACCCCCTTCTCGTTGTGACATAGGCGCGGCATTTTCCTCTTCCCTCGAATGAATCAAATGTTCGTAGGATCGTGCACAAAGGCGAATGGGGACAAAAAATCCAGTGCTATGTTCGGCAGGTAAGTTTCTGAAGGTGATTGACCTGATCGTTAATACACCGGTGCAAGTGAGGTAACATGGAGTATCAAGATAGGAAGCTTCGAAGAGAAAACAGTGATCCACTCCTGATCCCAAACACAGCATCACTCCTCAACACGCTACAGTAAGCTACAGCAAATCGTGCTTGACTTGCGCTGCTAACTTGTTGATAGTGAAAAACAACTTAACGTATCGTCTCGTCTAAGAAAAATGCTCTCCCTTGTAATTGGGAAAAGTCTCAATTCCTAAACTTGGGGTCGCAGGTTCGATCCCTGCCGGGGACGTTAATTATTTCAGTTGGTTAGTAGGAGTGGGAAGTAAGCGAGTAAGCAAAAATACTGCCTTTGCTCCATTCTTGCTCCATTTGGCTCGTGCTATTCGCTCATAGTGGGCGAATCTTGCCGAATCTAATCAACCCCGTCACTTCGAGCCTGCCTAAACCGTCACCTAAAGGTGACGAGTCTCGCCTCCTTTAGGAGGCGGATCGGAATCCAAGTTGGAAGTCTCTGACGGAATCATCGCCGTCAGGATTTTAGTAAGAATGTTCCCGGTGCCTTTTAGGGGAACATTCTGTCATGGCAGCTATTACCGAACGACACTCACAAAACGGTGATGTCACCTATCATGTGCGTATCCGGCGCAAGGGCAGCAAGGCCGCCTATGCCACCTTTACGCGTAAGACTGATGCTAAGGCCTGGATTCACGAGATTGAAGATGCCATGCGCAAGGGGCGCTACTTCGAGCGCCAAGAGGCAAAAACTCACACGCTCAACGAAGCTATCGATCGTTTTATCAATGAATTTGGATTTGGCACTTATGACAGCCGCCGCTGCCATGTGCGCCTGTGGAAGATGGAACTTGGCTATATGCTTCTTGCAGATATCACTCCTGCGGTTATCTCCAATGTGATTGCTAATTGGAAGCACAATCTGAATGAACGCGGAGAGCAGCGTGCGGGGAACACCCTTAATCGTTACATTACCACCCTAAGCTGCGTGTTGACGGCAGCAGTTAAGGATTGGGGTTGGACCAACAACAATCCCGTGCGTGATGTCCGCCGCCAGAAAGAGGGCAGAGGGCGCACGCGTTTTCTTGCGGAGGAGGAGCGTAGTCGCCTTCTTGACGCATGTCGCTCTAGCTATTGCCCTTTCATCTATTTAGAGCCTGTCCGGAAACAGCGAAAGCGCGATAGGACGGGAGAAATAAGTGAAATAGTAGAGTAGTATACGTGGCCAATTTCGAGGTTAAGCCCGAAAGAGGCACGCTATAATAGCGCCGACTAGTGAATTTTGAG
>CAIXSY010000074.1 GCA_903922175.1 uncultured delta proteobacterium
TCGAACAGAATTGCCGCTTGTGGCGCATGACGATTGGTTGAGTTACGAAACGCCTCCCACATATCCATGACCGCTAACCGAAGCTTCGCGCAGGACTCCTTTCCCAGAGTCTTGAAGAATTCATCCATGCTGGCTTCAGAGCGATCCTTGCCGCCAAACCAGATGGGAACATGTCTTTCAAGGTCGCTTACCACTATTCGGTAGGTGTGCCCTTTACGTATCGATATCTCGTCGATCCCAATTACATGCGGACTGGCGGTCCCGGCGCGGCGAAGCTGTTCGCGCATGTATTGCTTTTCAAGTTCTTTCACCGTGTGCCACCGCAGGTGGTGTTCCTTAGCAACATCCTTGATCGTAGCACTGCGATACTGTCGCCCTACGTGGAAGGCAAAGCGCTTCGTGTGAAAAGGGCTATCCGCCAGCCACGTCAGTTCCTCCTGTACCACCTTGGAGCACCTGCCGCACTTCACGCGCCGCTCATCGAGTTGAAGAAATATGCGCATAGCCCCGCACGGCAAATCGCGTACTCGGCACCGGCGGCGATCATACCACCTGCGGTAAACCGTCTTACAGCCGCGGCAGACTGTTTTTTTGAGCGCCGGGTGAGGCAGAGTACCTTCGCCCCTTCATCCCATGGAGCTGTTTCAACCTTACGTCCAGGTGTAAATCCAGGATGCCTATATTGATCGCGAAGCTCATTGTCAGGTTGTTCATTGTGCATCCATTCTTCTTAGCAATGAACTCGTGCCCCCGAAATACCATTATTCGTCAAGTAAATCGGGCTTTCTATGCCATTTCCTAGGTACTTTTACCCACTAAAAGCGTCGATGAGCCTATTTTGTATTGCAGTAGCTTCCTCAGCGCTATTTCACGACGGGTGGCATGCACAGCGTAGGCGTGCGTAGCTCCGCGTAGAATGGCGTTCCCAAAGGAGGATATTCGACAGGGGGGTTGGATAACTAAAGCCAGAACGTAACTACTCGCCCCCTTCGCAGGGTATGCAAATGTCCCCTGCAAAATGACCCTTCGGAGAATCGATGACGTTGACGTCTAAGGTCTAACGCCGGACGTCAGACCTCGACGCTTTACGTCCGGCGCTAGACGTTTGACGTCAGCGTTAGTCGATGAGGGCGAGTAGTTACGCCAGAACCAAGACTGTAGTACCCGGGGTAGTGGAGCAATTACCTGATAGGCAACCTAAGCCCCTAGCATTATGAGTAAAACTAGCCTGGGCTGGTCTTGTGGCCGCGTCTGTAGTACAAGCATGCTCCCGAATTTATCAAATAGAATAAGACAAGGCGTTTCATGAAGCATCTCGTTCCTAACGAAAATATCCGTAATATCGCAATTATTGCACACGTCGATCATGGCAAAACCACGATGGTTGATTTCATGCTGCGCCAAAGTGGCACATTCCGCGAGAATCAGGAGGTAAGCGAACGGGTTATGGATAACATGGACCTGGAGCGCGAGCGCGGTATTACGATTGCCGCTAAAAACTGCTCGGTGCATTGGAAGGGGGTGAAGATTAACATTCTCGATACGCCAGGACACTCTGACTTCGGCGGTGAGGTTGAGCGCGCATTGAGCATGGTCGATGGCGCTATTCTTCTGGTGGATGCCTCGGAAGGTCCGCTGCCGCAAACTCGTTTTGTGCTCAAGAAAGCGTTCGAGAGCAACCTTAAGATAGTTGTTGTAATCAACAAGATCGATCGTAAGGACGCACGCCCCAAAGAGGTTCTGGATAAGGTCTATGACCTCTTTATCGATCTTGGCGCTGATGAAGATCAGCTCGACTTCCCCGTTGTCTATGCCATTGGCCGTGACGGCATCGCCCAGCCGACGTTGGAAGACAAAGGCAAAGACCTAAGCTTCCTCTTTGATACGATTCTGGCGACGGTGCCGGCGCCATTGCATGATTCAAGCGAGCCCTTTCAGATGTTGGTCTCGAACCTTGCCTATTCTGATTTTCTCGGTCGTTTGGCCGTGGGTAAGGTCTTCCATGGTACGGCACGGCGTAACGAAAGCCTGATGTGCATGAAGAAAGAAGATGGTCAGGTGCCGCTACGTATATCAAAGCTTCAGGTATATGAAGGGGTCAAGTTTCAAGAGGTCGAGAGCGCCGAGTCGGGCGATATCATTATCCTTGCTGGCATTGAAAATGTGGAGATCGGCGATACCATCTGTATTCGTGATAATCCACGCCGACTCAAGCGTATCGTCGTTGATGAGCCGACCATCTCCATGCGCTTTACGGCGAACAACTCTCCGCTGACCGGACAAGACGGCAAGATCGTGCAGTCGAAGAAGATCGGCGAGCGTCTGCGCAAGGAGGTGCTTAATAATATCGCTCTTGTCTTAGAAGTTGCTCCCGGCGATGAGAGCTTTGTGATCAAGGGACGCGGCGAGTTCCAGATGGCGATTCTGATTGAGCAGATGCGCCGTGAGGGCTTCGAGCTTACCGTTGGTCGTCCGCAGATTATCTTTAAGACGCGTGACGGCAAAAAGCTTGAGCCGATCGAGCATTTTTACATCGACTGTGATGAGGAATACCTCGGCATTGTCACGGAGAAGCTCTCGCGCCGTAAGGGCAAGATGCTCAATATGGTCAATCACGGCACGGGCCGTATCCAACTTGAGTTCTCCGTGCCTTCGCGAGCCTTGATCGGATTCCGCAATGAGTTTCTCACCGACACCAAGGGGACGGGGTTGATGAACTCCTATCTTTCCGGCTACGAGGAGTTCCGTGGCGAATTCTCCACGCGTGTTAACGGTTCGCTGGTAGCCGATCGCACGGGCGAGGCGGTGGCCTACGGGCTCTTCCACCTTGAGCCACGCGGCATCTTGTTCGTTAAGCCGGGCGATCCTGTATATGAAGGAATGATCGTTGGCGAGCACAACCGTGAAAATGATCTGAACATTAACGTTGCCCGTGCCAAGAAGCTGACCAATATCCGCGCTGCGCATAAGGACGAAAACGTCATCTTGACACCGCCGCAGATTATGACCCTGGAAAAGGCCATCGAATTCATCCGTGATGATGAAGTCGTTGAGGTAACTCCAAAGAGTATTCGTCTGCGCAAGGCGACGCTGCAGGGCAATAAGAGATCGTACTAGTACCTCAACCGGTAAATCGTTGACCCTAAGGAAGTTGTTGCCTGCGTGGGGAGTAGTGGAGTAAAACCACGGCATGCGCTTTAGCTCCAGTACTATCCTGCTCCTCCTTTGCGGTTGCTTTGCAAACCTGCCCTTTGCAGAGGCCGCTCCCTGGACTAAAGAAAATGCGGCCTGGAATGTTAATCGCAATCCCGATGGCAAGGATCCCTCAACGTATTACGGAGAGTGGGCGAACCATACCTATTTCCCCTCTTCTGACGACTGGCGGCGCGAAGGGGTCTACCACCTCGTCACGGATCGATTCGATGATGGGGACCCAACGAATAATGAGCGTGCCTTTGGTGGTTACGATCTGACCCGCGTCGATACTCGTCACGGAGGGGACTTTCGTGGTATCGAGCGTCGCCTCGACTATATTAAGGGGTTAGGCTATAGCGCCATCTGGATCTCTCCGATCTTTCAGGCCGGATTTAATGAGTACCACGGCTACGGCGCGCGTGATTTTACCCTCATCGATCAGCGCTTCGGGACTCTCGAAGACCTACGCAGTTTGGTAACGGCGGCGCACTCGCGCGGCATGTATATCTTTGTTGACGTTGTCGTCAACCATCTCGCTAACCTGTACTACTTTGAGGATCATCAAAACGATACCGCTCCGTTTCGCCTCCATCGGGGTGAGTACAGGCTTCTGTCTCGTGACCCGCAGAGCACCTACGCTGATTTCAGCGTTGATAATACCTTCATCCCTGAGGGGGTTTACCCACCGATGTATAACAAGCGTGGGCTTCCCGAGGAGGACCACTACGGGCAGGGGAGCTTTTGGAGGAGTGATTTTCACCACAACGGAAATCTCTCCAATTTCGACGATCCCTGGCAGATCTACTTCGGCAAAATTTACGGGGTCTATGATGATCTGCGCATTGAAGAGACCCGCGTTCAGGAGAAGGTCATCGCTATGACGAAGGCGCTGATCAGTTCGACAGATATCGACGGCATTCGAATCGATACGCCGATGCAGGTGCCGCTAAGCTTCTTTAAGCATTGGACCCCGGCCGTGAAAGCACACGCTGCACAGCTGGGTAAAAAAGACTTCTTCATGTTTGGAGAGACGTTGTGTGTCGCTCCACGAACGAGCGTTATGATCGGACGGGGAAAAACTCCACCGCAATATGGAACCGAGCAAACGATTGATCGTGACGTAGCCATGGATGGTGGTATTAACTACCTGTTTTATCAGTCCTTTGTTATGCGAGCTCTGGCAAAAGAGCAGCCTGATGCTGTTTTTAACTTACCCAATGCCTACCGTCAGGATCGCCGCAACCTTGATCTGTGGGATGCTTCGCACGGTGAGACGCGCTACCGCATGCTTAATTTTTCTGGAAGCCACGACCAGCGTCGACTGAGCACCTATGCGCATGGGCGAGAGAAGCTCGACCTTGCTGCCCAGGCGGTTTCTCTTTGGCCAGGAGTGCCGATACTCTACTACGGCGACGAGCAAGGGCTATCGAGCTTAGGACGTGGACTCGAGGGGCATGCGCGTGAAGACATGGTAACGAGCCTTGCCTGGCTTGAGCAGCCCGCCGTTGAGGAGCCGAACCGAGCTACCTTTGATAACTTTGATATGACCAATTCGCACTATCTGGTCATTGCGCGGATTATGAATCTGCGTCGGTTGTACCCAGCGCTCGTACACGGTGATGTGGTGACGGATCTGTTGCTCGACCGGCAGGCAGCACCCGGCGTGTATGCCTACCGTCGGGACGGCAGCAGCGATGATGCGCCGGTGCTCGTACTTATGAATGCCTCCGCACAAAGCGTGGAATTACAGGGTGAGAAGAGTGGTATTCACAGTGGCTGGGCAGCGGGTGGAGCACTTAACCCACTCGATTCATCGCAGCGTTTTACTCTCGATAGTGCCGGAACGCTATCGGGAGTTAGCATGGCACCGTGGAGTATCAAGACGTTGGTGCGTACTCAGGACCAGCGCGAGCTTGACCCGTTGGTGCTTGAGGTATCGCCACGGCACGATGCTCTGCTGACGAAGGGAGATCAGAAAGTTACGCTGCGATTTGATCGGGCAATGGATGTTGATGCGGTGGTCTCTGCTCTGCGCTACGATGAGGCCGAGGTCTCTCCCTCCTCCATCACGGTGAGTAGCGATCATCAGCAATTTTCGTTTGACGTTTCTATTACCGAGGGGCTGCACTTTATAGGCGTTAGCAGCAGGGCAAGAAGCGCTGCTGGGCGTGGACTCTATGCCCCATTTCGTTCGCGTTTCCGTGTAGGAGGCCCGGAGAATGCACAGGAACGGACAATGCCTTCCTACGACCCTTTGCTGATCAATAACGGCCAGCAGCGTATCCTCCTTGACGATCACGTTGCCCAAGTGACTCTCGGACATCATCTTCCGGGCGCGGTGTTTTTTCGTGCGTCCGAGAACCGTGGGTGGCACTGGAGCGAATGGCTACCCTACACGCCTACCTCGCCATGGACGCTCTATGGCGGCGGGTGGAAGAGTATGCTCGTGCAGTATTGGATCGACGGCAGTGCGGCCTATTTTGTGCGCGGAGGAATTGATCTTGTGGAACCGCAGGATTGGGATAAGGGAAGAGAGTATGTACCTGAGCTGGGCGCACAGAGACCCTAGCTTCTTGTTGGGACAGCTCACCGTCGACAGAGGCATTCCGAACGATATTAGGGAAGTTGTGGATTAGCTTTGAGAGTAAAGTGAATAACTTTCAAGCTAAGCCCGCGGTACTGAAATGTGCGAAACCAATCGAACTGATAGTCTTTCATAATTGCACGAATAGTTTCGTCCTGGTTACCGAGGTTGGGAGAGTCTATAAAAAAAGCTGACGTCGGCTTTGATAGAATATTCGGTAGGCGAGAGACCTCGATGTGTTGAAAAAAGATGCTGTCTTCTTTCGGTCGTAAGGTTCGCTCGTAGGTTGAGGAATTAAGTCTCGCCATTCCATCGAGAGGGTTGGGGGAAGCGGTAAAAAAAACTGTGCCCTTTTCAGGTTGAAGATCCTTCAAGGCCGCTGCGTAAAGACCGAGGAGATCGAAGTACTCATAGTTGTAGACTAAGGAGTTTGTCTGAGCATGCGCGGGAGAGATGGTGAGAAAATAGCGTGTGCCAAACTGGAAAGTTCCCAAAACGTTCATTGCTAACGGATCTATGCAGCGGAAGTTCGATATAAAGATGAGGATAAGTGTTGTCGTGAGGTAGCTAACGCGGATCTTCCTTGTAATCGGTAATCCTAACAAAATCGCGCCCAGGGCAATTAAGAGCAGGGGAGGGAAGCAGAGGAAGTAGCGCAAAGTAACCGCAAAACGGTATCGGGTGAGTAGATATACCATTCCTATAACGAGTAATGAAAAGAACACGGAGATTCGCATGGTCTTCGTATTTACTTCACGCGAGCGAATGCCTCTTATGCGCTTCCATAGTGCATAAGATATTAAGAGAAGGCCGGGAAGCCAGAGAAGCCAAGTGAAGTTGATGATAAATAAAACGCCCAAAATCTTTTGGAGCATCCGGCTGTAAAGGTCGAAGTTGAAGATGAACGATAACGGAGTGATGTTTTGAGTTGAAGTATGAACGAGTGGCGTTTCCGGCCGAAGCCAGAAGTGCGCCACGGCATACGCACTAGCGCAAAAGAGCGGCAGGGAGAATGGTGCAAATCTCCAGAGTGAGGAGCGTGTTTCTCCCAAACGGGGATACGTTCGAAGTATAAAAGTGATGTAGTACGCGGACCCAAGAAGGAGATATATCGCTATCCCCGTTTCTTTGCTGAAAATCATGCCGCAGGCACCCAAAGCTGCAAGCCAGAACCTTTCGATCAGCAAGCAGTAAAGAGTTGGTAGGAAAAATATCAGCACACCAAAGTCAGCATTGATAAAGATCGTATGCACAAGTAACCCAGGTGAAAGTGCGTAAATTCCGGCAAGAATTGCACATTCTGTAGCTGTAAACGCGGTGTCCCTAAATAGTCGAAGGAGTAATCGGTAAAAAATGATGATTGAAGTCGCCCCTAAAGCCGCATTGAACAGTACCATGAGTTCAAAGTTACCCAGATCTACGTACTGGGGAATTGCCAGCAGCAACAGATATGCCCACGAAGGATGACCCTCACATTCAAAGTTGAATAACGAAAAGGGGAGTGAGATTCCCCTGAAAATCGTCCGAAGATAGTAGGATGCATCATCTGGGGGGATTTCGTGACGATATGCAAACGAAAGGACAATGTAGGTTATGATAAAAGCTATGCACAGAGGGTGCAGATAGGCTTGTCTTAAAGGGAGTGAGGTAGGTGCCGACATATTTATTTTAGGTGTCCCACTAAAATGGCGCTTCGGGGTTAAGCACTTAGGTTGATTGAGAGTAGAAAGTTAGGTGCTGCGCAATGCCATTAACGTAATTAGTGCCAATATGCTCCAGTGTCTGCGTTTCACTGATTGTTTTAAACATAGGAGTTATATCACCGGCTTGCTGGTAAGCTTTGTAGAAAATAGTATAGACCACATATGCTCAGGTTTCTCAATATTTTTGAATTTCAAAGCCCCTGCCTTAGGGCGACCGTAGCTGAATCAGGGGCAATCTTTCTCCCTTTTGCGGTCGCATGCATTCAAATTCCGATCGGGATCTATACCGGTAATCAATACGACTTGGGATTTGAGCGCGGCTTCCTTCTTCCTCCATTTCTAGCTGCAATTGCAGCCTGTGTTGTTTTGCAACTCGCATTTATGATGCTTAGCGATTTTGCTCGACACACCTGTGTTCGAGCGTTGTTCGCCTTAGGGGTTTTGATGGTGTTGAGTGAGTTTGGCGCCCCGTTGCAAATGACCGGTCTCTCAGGTGGATTACTCTCGACTCCACCACAGCCGCTTGGGCTTGTCCTCCTCCAGGCATTCTTAGCCGTTATGGCTGTATGGGGGGGCTTCTGTCTCTCTTGGCCGTTGGTGAAGTTCAGCGGGGTTGCGCTGTCTTTGGCCATAACTGCAGGCGGCGCAGTACAGTTTCTCATGCTTAAACCTGCACCAACCCTCTCTGTGTGGTCGACTCAATCGATATCTCGATTGACTCAATCGCAAGTTAATCGAGGAAATATCTACCATTTGCTTTTTGACGGATATAGCTCTGACGTATTTGATGCCGCGATTCAATCGCTCCCGCAGCAAGAGAGCTTTCGAGGATTTACTTTTTTTAAGAATGCACGGGCGAACTATTTGCGGACAGAAGAATCCGTCCCCAGCTTTTTAACAGGTGGTTTTGCGGACCTTGGCCGGGTTGGACAGTGGGTAACGTCATTTCGTGAGCGTGGAATGTTTAGTGACGCTTTGCGCAGCGGGTTCGATCTCTATCAATATACGATAGATCCACGATGGCTGCATCCTAGCGCTCGGTACCAGATGCAGCTTTGGGATGTTCGTAAGGAATATAAAAGGTCGGCCCAGATGTGGTTATTTTACGACCTCTGCCTTGTGCGCGCCGTGCCAGTCTTCTTACGGCAGACGGTCTTTGATCAAGGCAAGGGGCTTTTGAGTAAGAAGTTCAGTCAAAGTGACACGTTGGCAGGCCTCGCCGGCGACATCTTCCTTTCGTACGATCTATTTCAGGCTTTCTTGCAGGATGAGGCTCGTCGAGGGCCTAGCGGCAACTATGTATACGTACATGTGCTATTGCCGCATAGCCCGTTTATCTTCGATCGCGATTGCCGATTCGTTAAAAGCGAGACCGATTATACTGAGCAATCCACGTGCGCTGTTAAACTCATGCAAGAGTTTATCCAAATGCTTAAAAAAAGCGGTAAGTTCGATGATGCCATGATTATAATTCAATCTGATCATGGCGAGTACTTTCTGCGCCCCTCCCTGCATGCGACCATAACGCAAGAACAAGACAACGCCGTACTGAACGCGAGCCTGCTTGGTATGGATGCCGCTAGAATCGACGCTCGCTCCCGTGCACTCCTTCTTATTAAGCCATCAAATTCTCTCGATGTTCCCCTCGTAGTTTCCGATCGTGAAGCGCAGCTTCTCGATCTCGCACCGACGCTGGCTCAAGCGCTTGGGACGACGGTGCAAGGCTACCAGGGGGCAGCACTATTGCTTCCCCAGTTTCCTGTCGATCGGGAGATTCATATCTTTGACGGATTTGCCCAGAATGGAGCTGCTCCTGGAGTTGTTCTTAGGTTTGGGCAGGGCTTGACCGCCGGTGAGGTAAACCATTTTTCATATTCACGAACCACCGGTTGGCATGTATATCCCAACCCTCAAGCTCATTGGTAGTCTCGAATGCGAGAGGTGTAGCTTTTTACCCAAACACCCTCTTCGCCACCTCGCTAGCCACCTTCCCGTCGAACTGCCCGGGGAGTTTCTCGCGCAGGAGCTTCATCGCCGCTCCCATGTTGAGCCCTGGAGTGTTCGCTTTGAGATCGAGCAAGGTTTTTTCAAGGTCAGCCGCTGAAAGCTGTGCGGGAAGGAACTCTTCGAGTGTTGAGATTTCGACCTTCAAGTTGGTAATGAGATCCTCGCGCTTGGCTTGAAGCGCAAAATCGGCCTCTTCTTTGCGTTTTTTTATCTCGCGCTGAAGGACGCTCAGGCACTGGTCGTCGCCGAGTTCATCGACCTTCTTCTCCATCGCTTCATACTGCATCGCGCTCAGTGCGCCGCGAATGGCGTCGAGACGTACCTTGTTCTTGGCTTTCATCGCTTCTTTAACGGCGCTCTGAAGTTTCGCTTTAATCATATCTTCTCCTTATGCAGCGTTACCAGCGGGGACAACCTGCTTAGTTATTTATACTGTGCCATGAAATGGGCGAGCTTCTCGGCGGTTTCGCTGCTGATCAGGTGCTCGGTCTTGCAGGCATCGATCTCTGCCTGATCGGCGTTCACTTTGAGAATCTCGATCAAGAATTTGCGCAGCACCGTCTTGCGGCTTATGACGGCCTTGGCGATGGCCTCGCCCTGAGCGGTAAGGGAGAGGAAGCGGTTGTCGTCTTCCGTTATAAAGCCCTTCGACTTGAGCGCTTTGAGATTTGTTGAGGCAGAGCCGGTGGTGATATTGAGGTGTTTGGCAACGTCGGTGACCCGCGCATATCCACGTTTCTCCTTAAGCTCGAGAATTGCCGTGAGGTGGTGTGAGGCGCTGTGGGTGATGTTGTTCTCTTCGAACTGTTTCCAGACGTCCATAGGTGTCCTTTGGTGGGCTAAGTCCTCAGTCTAGGTGAGGATGCTTTGTTTGTCAAGGAAAAGTTCCAAGGCGGAGCAAATGTTTCATATTGGTGCATGTTGTTGGGTGTGGTAAGTGTGAATGCTTTGTTATGGAATCATAAACATTATATTTATCAGCTGGTTAGGTAATGGCTAGGGTGGCTGCTCAATAACCTCGTGGCGGCTTAGCGATTCGTGAGCGTGCTGACCAGGACCGCGAGCACGACCACGCTCGCGAATTATTAAGCTGCCCCAGGGTCATCGAGCCATTCCGGTATTCGAACACATAAACTGGTGCCTGTCCTGAAACTCGGTTCAGGGCGATCCTTCGACTCGCGCGCAAAAAATTGTGCTCAATAGCTCAATATGCTGCGCGCTCGCTAAGGATAGTTCCTGGCTGATTTTTGCCATTTCCGGACAGGAACTAAACTATTTATACGCCATCTCTTCCACCGCGCAGATGGCGAACTAACGTGGTCCGAGCCACGCACATCCTACATCAGAACCACTGCCCCTCAAGATCAATTGCCCCCATATCGAGAAACAATGGCCCCCCAGAGAGAGCTTACCAATACCGAGAAAGCAGCGCTTACTCTGCTTACCTTGGGCCAGGACATTACTTCACAGGTTCTAAAAATCCTGACTGAGCCGGAGGTAAAGCGCATCAGCCGTGCGTTCATGACGGTAAATCAGGTGCCGCGTGAGGTTCAGTTTCAGATAGCCAAAGAGTTCCGCGTGATGATCAAGTCAGGCGAGACGCTGCTTGTCGATGGTCGCGAGTTCGCCAAGGGGGCGATCGAAGGAGCGTTTGGCGAGGTTGCCGGACAAGGGATGCTCGATTTCATCAGCGGCACTAAGAAAGAGCCGATTAGTCAGATTGTGAAGGAGATACCTGAGAAGATCCTTAACGGGTTTATTCAAACCGAGCACCCACAGACTGTAGCCTTCCTCCTGACCAGAATGAATCCAGATCAAGCTTCCGGGGTGTTGCAAGGTCTTCCAGAGGATGTTCAAACCGACATCATCTTACGCATCGCTCATCTTAATAATGTGAGCACGGAGGTCATCGATGAAGTGCGAGAGGTCCTACGTTCGCAGCTTCGTGGATCGGGACTTGCAGACGGAGAAGAGGTCATCGGTCCGAAGTCTGCAGCCGACATCCTTAACTTCGTCGATCGCACGAATGAAGAGCGTATCATCGCTGAAGTTGAGGAGATGTTCCCGGACATCGCCGAGCAGATACGCAACTTGATGTTCACCTTTGAGGACATTAAGAAGATTGATGACCGCGGTATTCAGACGGTGCTCAAGGAGGTGCCGCGTGATCAGTTGGTGCTTGGCTTGAAAACGGTAAGTCCGGAGCTTCGTGAGCAGCTCTTCCGTAACGTATCGCAGCGTGCGGCACAGATGATTCAGGAAGATCTTGAAGCCATGGGACCGGTAAAGCTTAAGGATGTGGAGAAGGCCCAGCAGGGGATCGTCGATATCGTGCGGCGCCTGGAGGCGGAAGGCAAGATCGTTGTTGGTGGTGGAACTGAGGATGCGATGATATAGGTCAGCGCACCTTTTCAATACAGCGTGGGTCATCATTCTTGGGGCTGTTGACGAGTGTCGAGACTTGATACGGCGACAAGCTGCTGGCCGATGCCGGTTTAAGCAGCGGCGTAAGCTCTTCGGGCGTGCTCTTTGGATCGAGCCAGGTAGTTATCTCCTTTGTCCCTAACAGTACGGGCATACGCTCATGAATTGGGCTTAACAGATCATTTGACGTCGTTGTGATAATGCTAAAACTTAGCAGGGGCTCCGCATGGGGGCCGCTCCAGCTCTCCCATAGTCCGGCAAGCATCAGCGGAGCATCGTTTGGGGAGTGGATGTAGTAGGGCGTCTTGGTTTTCCCACCATCTTCTTTCTTCCATTCGTAGAATCCACTAATGGGGACGATGCATCGCTTGGTCTTAAAGGCGGAACGGAACGCAGGCTTGGTGCTGATCGTCTCGGCGCGGGCGTTGATCAGCGAGTATCCGATCTTGCGGTCTTTCGCCCAAGAAGGAATGAGGCCCCAGTGCAGGAGATCGGCGCGTGGACCATCCTCGTCGATAAGCCTGCGGATGACGGGTGCCTTCTGGCTCGGAGCGACATTGTATCGTTTACCTAACTCAAGCGCCGGGCAGGTGAGTTGCATCAGACGGCAGAGTTCGTCCCAGGTATATAACTGCGTGTAACGTCCGCACATAGGTGACTGTTATAGCATAGTTTATCCAAAAAAAGGTAATTGCTCATTAAGTGTTGGCAATTCTAAATCTTGAACTTGCACTTGAACTGTTCCCGATTCCTGCTCCTGCCCCTTATCCTCGTGATCGGACTAGGAAAAGGGGCAGGGGCAGGAATCAGGAGCAGTTCAAGTGCAAGTTCAAGCAAGCTTCTTTTGCCCGGGGTTATTGAGCAGTTACA
>CAIXSY010000075.1 GCA_903922175.1 uncultured delta proteobacterium
AATGTCTCCCGGGGTTATTGAGCAATTACCGTTGACGCTCTCAACAAAGTAATGTATCCTAGTACATATGAAGACCATTACCATTAATGTATCTGAGCCTACCTACCGATATTATCAACGTATCGCAAAACAGCGAGATCGTAAGACGTCTGAGCTTATCAGAGAGGCGATGGAGCACTTTGCTCCTTTTTTAGCTGAACAGCGCCAAAGCATTCTCCTGCAGCCGCCAGTATCAGTTGGAAAGATTATTAAACCGCTAAGCCCAAAAGACGATCTTCTAGAGGAGATGCTTGGGCCCCGTCAATGAATAAAGTAGCCAATCCCGCATCCCATCTTCGGCGCATAATTGTCTACTTTATTCATTGAAGGGGCCTAAATGCTGATCGGAATTGACACGTCTTTCATAGTGCATTTTGAAATTGTAGAGTCTTCGGCCCATCAGGCCGCCCGTGACTGGGCCGCTGCAAGCATTAAAAAACAAGATCGATTTGGTATTTCGCCCCAAGTGCTATTTGAGTTTGTACACGTGGTGACGGACCCTAAGCGTTTTAGCAACCCGCTGAGTATGGATCAGGCTTTAGCCCGAGCTTTGGCTTGGTGGAATGCAGCGGAGAGCAAGCAGCTATCCTTTATTGGGCAAAGCATGGAGTTATTTAAGAAGTTAATGCTTGAACACCAGCTTGGACGAAAAAGGGTATTAGATACCGCCCTCGCAGCTACTTTTATCAGCCAGCAGATCTCGCATGTGGCTTCTTATAACTGGAGAGACTTTGCTGGGCTGGGCAATTTTACGATTTATAGCCCGGGAGAGTAGGTCCCGTCCCATAGCACCACCTCCCTTTGAAGTGCCTACATATCTTAGGACGGGACCTCTTCCACCGGCCCACACGTGCAGATCAGATTGCGATCGCCATACACCGCATCAATCCGGCCGACGCTGGGCCAGACCTTGTGTTCGCGCGTCCAGCTGGCTGGATATGCCGCTTTCTCACGTGCATAGGGCCGCGTCCATTGATCGGCGATAACGCAAGCCGCGGTGTGCGGCGCATGTTTGAGCACGTTATCCTGCCGGTCGGCGCTACCCTGTTCCACCTCACGGATCTCTTCGCGAATCGAGATCATTGCCTCACAAAAACGATCAAGCTCAGCCTTTGATTCGCTCTCGGTCGGTTCAATCATCAAGGTGCCAACGACAGGAAATGACACCGTGGGGGCGTGAAAGCCGTAATCCATAAGGCGCTTGGCCACGTCCTCTGCCTCGATGCCCGAGGTTTTTTTGAGTGGGCGTAGATCGATGATGCACTCGTGAGCCACAAATCCGTGTGTGCCCCTATAGAGCACCGGATAGTGCGCGTCGAGCCGTTTGGCCACATAGTTGGCGTTAAGGATTGCCGCCTTGGTGGCCCGCGTTAAGCCCTCACCACCCATGAGCGCCATATACATCCACGGGATCGGCAGAATCGCCGCACTGCCCCAGGGAGCTGCCGAGACCGGACTGATCCCGTGCTCATGATCCAAAGCCGCAAGCGGATGGCCCGGCAGAAAAGGTGCAAGATGTGCACTCGCCGCTATCGGCCCCATCCCCGGACCACCGCCGCCATGCGGGATGCAAAAGGTCTTATGCAGGTTGATATGGCACACATCAGCACCCATCTCGGCCGGAGCACAGAGGCCAACTTGCGCATTAAGGTTAGCGCCATCCATGTACACCTGACCACCGCACGCATGCACAATGGCGCACATCTCTTTAATTGCCTCTTCAAACACGCCATGCGTCGAAGGATAGGTCACCATCAACGCCGCTAGATCTGTACGATGCTCTTCGGCCTTAACCTTCAGATCAGCCATATCAACGTTGCCGCGCTCGTCGCAGTTGACCACGACAACTTGCATACCGGCCATCACCGCACTCGCCGGATTGGTGCCATGTGCCGACCTTGGGATCAAGCACACCTTGCGCTGGTTTTCGCCTTTATTCTTTAAGTAGGCGCGAATTACAAGGAGCCCGGCGTACTCACCCTGCGATCCGGCATTAGGCTGCAACGATACTGCCGCAAAGCCGGTCACCTCGGCTAAGGCGCGCTCGATGTCAGTGAAAAGCTGGGTATACCCCCTACTCTGCTCACGCGGCGCAAAGGGGTGTAGGTCGGCGAATTCAGGCCAGGTAATCGGTAGCATCTCGCTTGTCGCATTGAGCTTCATCGTACACGAGCCGAGCGCAATCATCGATGTCGCCAGCGAGATATCTCGCGACTCAAGGCGCTTTACATAACGCAAAAATTCGGTCTCGGTGTGGTAACGCTGAAACACCTCTTGATTGAGATACGAGCTCTGGCGTTCATTCGTTTTGCCGAAGCTTGGGCTAAGCGCCAAGGGTGACTCATCGATAGTGACGCGGTCATGCCCACAGAATGCGCTAAGAATATCTTTGAGATCGCTCTCGTGGGCCGTTTCATCGAGGGCGATACCAAGCGATGTAGCAGAGATGATGCGCAGGTTGATCCCCTTGGCCTGAGCGCGCTTTACGATCGCCTCTCTTTCTTGGGCCAGGTCCTGGACGTGCAACGTGTCAAAATACGCCTGCTGACCGAGCCTAAAACCAGCCTTGGTCAGTGCCTGAGCCAAACGTTTTGCCTTATCATTCACCTGTAGAGCGATTCGACGCAGGCCAAACGGACCATGGTAAACGGCATACATGCTCGCCATGACGGCGAGAAGCACCTGGGCGGTGCAGATATTGCTCGTCGCCTTTTCACGGCGAATATGTTGCTCCCGTGTTTGAAGCGAGAGCCGCAGAGCAGGTTGACCGTGGCAGTCCTTCGAGACGCCGATCAAGCGCCCGGGCATAGTGCGCTTAAACTCGTCTTTGACAGCGAAGAAAGCAGCATGTGGACCACCATACCCTAGCGGGACGCCGAAGCGTTGAGAGGTCCCTATGGCGATATCGGCCCCCAACTCTCCGGGTGGCGTCAAAAGAGTCAGCGCTAGAAGATCGCAGGCCACGATCGCCAAAGCTCCAGCTTGATGTGCCCGAGCACAGATTGGTGCTGGATTGATGATGGCGCCATACGTGTCGGGGTACTGCATCAATACTCCGAAAACCCCTTTGGGGAGATTCATCGTCGCCAGATCTCCGCTTAAAACAGTCACACCGAGAGCCTCGGCGCGAGTCTGCACGACGGCGATCGTTTGCGGGTGACAGGTCTCCGAGACGGCAAAGGTGAGCCCCTCGTGACCAAGGCCATCTTTGGCACAGAAGTGTGAGAGTGCGAGTCCCATCGCCTCGGCGGCGGCGGTGGCCTCGTCGAGGAGCGAGGCGTTAGCCACCGGCAGAGCAGTTAACTCGCTGACCATCGTCTGATAGTTGAGAAGCGCTTCGAGCCGTCCCTGTGAGATCTCCGGCTGATACGGCGTGTACGCCGTATACCAGCTCGGGTTCTCAAGGATATTGCGCTGAATTACCGACGGGACGATGGTGTTATGGTATCCCATGCCGATATAGGAACGGTAGATCTTATTTTGCTGGGCGATGCCACGCAGCTTAGCCAGCGCTTCGACTTCGCTCAGCGGTTGGGCGAATGAGCTTAAGCTTAGCGCGGCTTTGAGGCGGATCTGCGGCGGGATAACCTTGTCGATCAGATCTGACCAGTCGTCACAACCGATGGTCTGTAGCATCTGCTGCGCTTCAGCTTGGCTGGGGCCAATGTGACGAGATTGGAAGAGTGAGTCGTTCATATGGATTTAATAAGTTGTAGTAAAATCTAACAGCACCGCCAAGTAACTTCTCAACAACTCCGGGTGACTTAATAATTCGTGAGCGTGCTCGTGGTCGAAGAGTGTGCTGAATCGGCTAGTACCTCGTCCAGAAAGTTTTTTCACCTAAATTTGGAGTTTTTCTCCTAAGCTTGGCCTTGGCCATTTACCCTTAGATTTGGGCTTAAATGTAAAAGTCGATGTCGAAGAGGATGAGGCCACGGCCAAGCAGGAGTCCATGACCAAGTGAAAAAACTTTCTGGTCGGGGTACTAGTTACATCGCCACGTTCACGACCGTTCGACAAGCTCACGACAGGCCAGGAGCACGCGCACGATATTCTTTGTCCGGGGTCATTGAGCAGTTGCACCACCCCCTACCCCCGCGGCCCCAAATATTCACGGTACTGCGCGGCATCCATTAGGGCATCGCATTCAGCCTGCGAAAAATTTTTGAGCTTTACCATCCAGCCATCAGCGTAGGGGCTCTTGTTCACCAGATCGGGCTTATCCGCCAGAGCCTTGTTGGATTCCGCCACCGCTCCACCGATCGGTGCATAGACATCAGAAGCAGCCTTGGTCGACTCGACAACACAGAGGGTCTCCTTCTGTTTGACTACCTTACCTGGCAGCGGCAGATCGACAAAAACGACGTCTCCTAACTCTCCCTGGGCGAACTCCGTAATACCCACGGCAACAACGGCACCCTCAATCCGCACCCATTCATGGTCCTTCGTGTATCTACAATTCGATGGTATCTCCATTTCTCTTATCTCCATACCCCTGCGTTAGCTCCTCTTGTAAAACGGCCTTGCCACAACATGCGCCGCAAGTTTTTTTCCACGAACCTCGATCAAAAGCTTGGTCCCCTTTTGTGCCTGTGCTGATTTAATTAGCGCTAGGGCCAGTGCTCTATTTACCGTCGGGGTCTTCGTGCCACTGGTCACATATCCAACCTCCTCACCTTCAAGGGAGAAGATCTTATCAGCGTGACGTGCGATGCCAGCGTCATCGAGGAACAGACCGGCCAACGAGCGTGGCGCTCCCTCCGCTTTCTGTTTAACCAGTATTTGGCAGCCGGGAGAGCGACACTTGGACGGCTTGACGATCCAGCCTAGCCCAGACTCAATAGCGCTAATCTCGTCTCCCAGTTCATGTCCATGCAGTGGATAACACGCCTCTAAACGCAAAGAGTCTCGCGCCCCGAGGCCGCACGGGATCAGCCCCTCAGCGGCGCCGACCGCGAGCAGCTCCTCCCATATCTGTGGCGTCTTATTCCACGGCAAGAATATCTCAAAGCCATCCTCGCCGGTGTACCCCGTACGCGCAATGATCGCGTCTACAGCGCACAGCTCCGCGCACATGAAATGGAAATACGGCAGCACCTTAGCCCGTTGCAGGCCGACAAGTTTTGAAAGGATTCTTTCGGCCGCCGGCCCTTGCAAAGCTATCTGGCCGTACTCAGCACTCTTGTTCACGAAAGAGGCTTGATACTTATTATGCGCCGTAAACCAGGCAAAATCTTTCGTCGTGTTGGCCGCATTGACACAGATGAAAAAATTCTCCGGACCAAAACGATAGACGATGATGTCATCAACTACCCCACCCTGCGGATTGATGATCGCATTGTATTGCGCCTTGCCGTCAACAAGCACGCCGAGATCGTTACAGGTCATCTCCTGAATAGCCCTCTCGGCTTCTGGGCCAGTGACAACAATTTCACCCATGTGGCTGACATCGAACAAGCCGGCCCGCGTGCGCACCGCCTGGTGCTCGGCGATTACGCCCGAGTACTGCACGGGAAGCTCCCAACCGGCGAAGGGCACGACCTTCCCGCCGAGTTTTAGATGATTTTCATAGAGTGGTGTTCGCTGAAGATTGTTATCCATGCTGCTCATCAGTAGTTATGAAATTGTTTTGTAACTGCTCATTAACCCCGGGGAACTTAATAATTCGTGTACGTGGTCGCGGTCGAAGAGTGTGCTGAATCGGCTAGCCGCCCCTTCTCACAGACTCTCAATTACCCTATTCATTCCTGAAAGTCAGCGCGTTTCTTCAAAAACACCCCTGTTCGGTAAGGGGCGAGCTTGGCTCGTTATAGCTTGGCTCGTTATATAGGCTCGAAGCGTGTTGTAAATTAGCATGGTTACCGTCATCGGGCCCACCCCTCCGGGCACTGGTGTCAACGCCCCGGCCACTTCGCTGACCTGCTGAAAGTCAACGTCACCGACGAGCTCTCCGCCGGGTAGGCGGTTAATACCAACATCGATCACCACGGCACCTGGCTTGACCCAGTCTGCCTTGACTAGGCGCGGAACACCGACTGCCGCGACGAGGACATCGGCTTCGCGCGCGACTGCCGCCATATCTTTTGTCTTAGAGTGGGTCATCAGCACCGTGGCGTTGCGCTCGAGAAGAAGTGCCGAGACCGGCTTACCGACCAGAATCGATCGCCCGATTACCACCGCTTTCTTGCCCGCCAGATCCGCCTGCGGAAGTTGATCGATATCGAATTCGCCTTGCGGCTCGGTAACGGAGAATGCGAGGTCGATAAGTTTCATCACCCCGAGTGGCGTACACGGACGCAATTGCCCCTCCCCGCGAGCAAGCAACCCTTGATTGAGCGGATGCAAACCATCAGCGTCTTTCACCGGATCAATCAGATCGAGCAGCGCATTAGCTTGAAGATGTTTGGGAAGCGGAAGCTGGAGCAAGATCCCATCGACACGCGCATCAGCGTTATATTTTTCTATCGCCTCCTGCACCTGCGCAAAGGAGGCATCAGCAGGCAGCTTGGCATCAAACGTAAGGAAACCACAGTGCGCAGCGATTTTTTGCTTATTGGCGACGTATGCTCGTGATGCCGGGTTGTCGCCAACGAGGATAACCGCAAGCCCCGGAGCACGTCCGACATGGGCAAGCCGCGCAGCAGCCTCACTCTTTACCCGGCGCTGAACCTGCGCCGCCAGCCACTTGCCATCGAGTAGCTTCATCGGAGGTCTCATGAGAATCCTTCTCGCACTTGTGTTTACAACAACGGCCCGACAATAACTTATGGCGATCCAAAACTATGCTGAAGTGTCTGGCCATGGAGGTCCCTCGCTAGCTACTCTGCCGTACGCTGTGGCTGTACCGAGGCGGCGGGATGACAAAAGAATGTCATCCCGCCGCCTTCGCCAAGCCTCCAGCGCCCCCCTGCACCTACATCCAGTCCGACGTAGCCTTGGCGAAGTTGGGAGCGCAGCCCTACTGTGAAATAACTTTCAACACAGCAGTTAGTGAGCCTCCAGCGCCCCCCTGCACCTACATCCAGTCCGACGTAGCCTTGGCGAAGTTGGGAGCGCAGCCCTACTGTGAAATAACTTTCAACACAGCAGTTAGTGAGGGACCTCCGTTGCTGGCCTGAGGAGAGTCTCGTCGTACACACTTCAATCCAGTTTGCTCCCACCTTTTTATATACCGCTACGCTGCTATAAATCAAACCTTTAACTCGCCCCTTCATCGGCTAACGCTAACGTCAAACTTATAACGCCGGGCTCCGGCGAGCACCGTCGAGTCGACGTCCGGCGTCGACGCCGGTTTGACCTTAGACGTCAACGTTATCCGGTCTTCTACTATAGTCCCCCCCTCGGAATCGCGCACCTCGACATCGCCAGAGATTGCTAGCCTTGCACTTTCTGCCTTTACTAGTTCCCTTTTTCGGCTCAGGATAGGTAACTGCTCATTAAGTCCGGGTAAAGGATATCGTGGTCGTGCTCGTGGCCTGTCGTGAGCTTGTCGAACGGTCGCGGTCGAAGAGTGTTACATCGACCGCGACCGT
>CAIXSY010000076.1 GCA_903922175.1 uncultured delta proteobacterium
CCCGGCCTTGCGGCCGGAGCTACGGCGGACAGGCGCGGCAAGTGCTACGTAGGACAAGACAGGGGACAATACGGCTAAGGCCGTCGGCTGCGGCCGCTACTGATGCTGCAGCTGAATCTGATGCAGACAGCTGATAGCTGACTGCAGATCTCAGATAGCAGATTACAGGATGCTCGACTCTCTCTTCCGCGCGAATGCGCGGGTCGGTTCAACTAGATGTAACTAGCCGATTCAGCACACTCTTCGATCGCGACCACGAGCACGACCACGCTCACGAATTATTAAGTTCCCCCGGGTTATTGAGCAGTTACGCCCTTTTTTGCGTAACGGTTGCTTATTTGCCTCTCTGTCCAATAATCCGTATTTTGTGCTTTATGTTACGTTGCCTTCTCTCGGCAGCCGTTGTATTTTCTTAAGCGGAGTCGAGCCGATCTTTATCCATATTTTTGCGAAAGTTCGCCCGCTAGGACCAAGACGAAACGAGCACTGCCTGGCGGTGCTCCTAGATAAGAGGATAATATGAAAAGAATAGTTAGTGCGCTTAGTGCAATTTTGTTTAGTAGCGTTATCCTCTGTGGCTGCCTTCCTCGGGGTGAGACCCAGACCCTAGATCAGATTTATTCGGAGGCACACACCGCTTATATGGCCGCAAGCCCGCTGCAGGTTCCAGGGGATCTGGCGCAAACTGTCTCAACATTGAATTCTAAATTACAGGCGCTCGTTGACGGCAATGCTAAAAATTTTCGTGATGACACCAAGGAGATAGCTCAGATTCTGGCTGACATTACACCGCGTACTGGGTTTACTTCGCGTGCGGCGTTTGGTGAAATATCATCTCAGTACCGTTTGTTCGAGCCCTCGGCCAGTGTCGATCAGACGAGCGCAAAGGTGAAGCTGCTTGTTGCTCGCACCTACTCAATGCTTACGGGGGAGCTCCAGACGACGCGCTTCGGGCTATGATTGAAGCTTCATAGACAATCTCTCGAGATCGAGCTTCTGCGCCAGATCGATCAGGCTCCCTTTTAGTGAGCACGACTTTACCTCGATAACAATTAGGCAGCTGCGCGGTGCTTTGATAGCCAATGAGCAGTCGCCATTGTCATGGGTATAGACTATGGCAGAGAATCCGGCGCGGAGCTCAATCTTGTCAGAAGCGATAATTTTAAGGTGTGGTGGTTCGTGAGCGGCGAATTCCGATTGAAGCCCCATATCGACCACCGAGGCGTATTTGGGATGTGGGACCAAGACAAGGAGTTCGATATCGTTAAGGTTTTCATCACGAAAGTTTTTTGAAGCAGTGATATACTCGTCTTTACGTAAGGTATGTTCAATGCCGGGTGTAAAACCAGGAATTGTTGAGCCAAGCCAATCGAGAAGATTGAGTGGACCTTTTTCAGAAAGAAAAAGACGGGCAAAATTGCTTCCAGCGACCAGCCACTTGCCACCCCAAAGCAGCTTGCTCTCCTTAACCTTCACCGCTCGTTGCTTCTTGGCGAGATCTTTTTGCATCTTGACTAGCTCTTCGCGGCTATCGGCTTGCACCAAAGCGGGCGCAGCAGAGTGGAAACTTAGGCCAGCGGCTAGGATCCATTGGAGAATTGTATGGAAGCGCATAGCCTCTAGTATGAACCTCTTCAAGGGGTATTGTCTAGCGAGGCTCTGCCTCAGACCAAGGCTCCATTGCTAACTTAAACTTCGCCGTAGACTTGGCCTTGAACTTCTGCTTGGCCGTGGCCTTTCCTTCTTTGACCTGAGCATGCCTATCAGTCGAATTCCAAGAATATGGTGA
>CAIXSY010000077.1 GCA_903922175.1 uncultured delta proteobacterium
ATATTAATATTCACACAGGAGCCGCGGAGAGCGCGGAGGAGAAAGAGCCAAAAATGCAACCCATTTAGTACACGTTTCAAAACTCAAGCTATTTCGGACGCACTCTCATGCACCTTAAGCCCCAACAACGCTCGTCGCAAAACGTCCATCGCACTATATACCGCAAACTGGCGGATATGCGAGCGATCTCCTGCAAAGAAAAAATGATAGCTCGAAGTCCCTTCAGGTGAGGAGAGCCCGACGAAGAATGTCCCTACGGGCTTGTTTGCAAGGCCGCCACCGGGGCCGGCGATCCCGCTAATTGACAGGGCGTAGGTCGATCCGTAAATCGCTCTCGCTCCAGCGGCCATCTCGCGGGCGGTATCATAGCTGACAGCGCCATGCGTCTCTAGCGTCGTGGAATATACCCCGAGGCGTTTCTCCTTAACGCTGTTGGCATAGCTCAATTCTCCGCCGATGAAGAAGGCAGAAGCTCCTCCGCTCTGGGTGAGAGCCGCGCCAAGCATGCCCGCCGTGCATGACTCAGCGACTGAAAGTGTAACCTTGCACTCCACGAGCAATTCATGAAGTGTGTGCTCGAGACCGATGGCGACATCGCGGCTCACCACATACTCGATCCCCACAGCATTTATCGCAGCATGCCAAAGATCGTCGAGTGCCGCATCCTGGTTTGTTGTTTTAAGAGCAATGTGAACCTCGGGGAATGCGGCTCGGTAAGAGACTTCGATATCTTGGGGGAGGCCACAAGCAACAATCCGACTACCAACTACCGATTCTGGAAGCCCGAATACGCGAAATCCACGCTTCCGATACTCATTCTTGAGAGCCAGCTCCTTCACCATCGCCGGCAGCACGCTCTGTTCGAACATCTCCACGAATTCGTGTGGCACTCCCGGAAGCACAAAAAGCAGGCCTGGGTGACCGTCGCTCGTATTGAGTTTTAAGCTTATGCCGGCGGCGGTTCCCCGTGGATTGGGAATTGGCTGAGACCCTGCTGGAAAGAGAGCCTGTTTCGTGTTCGATTGGTCAAAGGAGTGTCTTCGCCGCTGGTAATTCTCCTTGAGCTGCGTTAGCACCGTTTCATCGAGGATTAGCTCGCGCCCGCTATACTCCGCGACGGCTTCACGTGTTTGGTCGTCAGTGGTCGGGCCAATACCGCCAGAGATCAACACAATGTCGGCATCGCCAAGGAGGAAATCAATCGCCTGGGCTATCGAAGAGCGGCGATCGTCGCAGGCTAAAATATGCTGCAGGTGCAGTCCGGTTTCGGAGAAGCGCCGTGCAGCGTAGTGTGCGTTGCTATCGTGCACACGTCCGTCCATGATTTCGGATCCGGTAATGAGCAGGGCAACGCGATTGCGTAGGGTCGGTGGTGGGGTCATATTCTCGTAATTTCCTCATCTGTAATACTTGGCACATTCCTGCGCATGAACAGGACTAGGTAGGAAGATGGTAACTGCTCACAAAGTCCGGGTAAATGGTGTTCTCTTGCATCTCGTATCTGCTCAATAAGTGTGGGCAGAACGTAATGATTGTTTCACACGAAGATCCACTGAGATCGCGCGGAGTTACACGGAGAGGTCCTCTCCGTGACACTATCGATCATTTTCTTGCTTTTTTAGCAAGAAGTTTGTCCCCCCTCGGAACCGCAAGAAGATGACCGATAGTGGCACCAAATATAGATTAACTTGCGCGGGGAAGCTTTGTGACCCGTTAGCAGGATTCAAGGCTTCGCATAGAGCCCCACAGCGCAGCCGTAGGGACTATCTATTTTGGTTGCGGCCGCTAGGCTGCGCTGTGTAACTCCGTGCAATCTCAGTGGTACTCCGTGTGAAACATTTAGCGAGTTTTACCCACACGCAATGAGCAATTACGATTTTTATAGTTAGCGCCCCGAAATCACTCCCTTTTCCTCTGATAGCTTAGGTAGTAAGCTTTCCTTGGCAGTCGCAGAACTTTATTTTAGACAACTCGCATGTCCAAAAGCTCCGCCATCGGAAATTATATCATGGGCTCCGCCTACACTATCTCGTGTGATGAGACGGTTGCGCTGGCGGAGAAGATGATGCGCCAGCATCAGATCCGGCATCTCCCGGTTCTCGATGGGCGCAAGATCTTCGGCATTATCTCTGATCGCGATGTTAAGCTCGCCAAACTGATCGCTGCCCAGCGTGGAACAGGGCGAGATATTTTCGTCAAAGATATCTGCGTCTATGATCCCTATGTCGTGCCCGATAGCGAGCCCCTCGATGCTGTTGCGACGAGCATGGCGCGCCGGCGCATCGGCTGTGCCATTGTCACCCATGATGGTGCTATCTGCGGGATCTTTACGACGACGGATGCCTGCCGACTTCTGGCAGAGTTTGTGCGCAACGCGCGCTAGATTCCTTGACCCTTGAAACGTGTACTAGGTGAGTTGCATTTTACACTTGAACTTGGCCTTGAACTCCCGCATGGCCATGGTCCATTCACCATATTCTTGGAATTCGACTGATAGGCATGCTCAGGTCAAAGAAGGAAAGGCCACGGCCAAGCAGAAGTTCAAGGCCAAGTCTACGGCGAAGTTTAAGTTAGCAATGGAGCCTCGGTCTGAGGCGAAGCCTCACTAGTTGCTATGCGAAGCATAGCAACTACCCGAACGCCGCCCGTCGAGGAGAAATAACACCGGATCTCCAATCACTGCGCCCCGCCATCGTTCGCAAGCGCGCAATGCGCTCTGCAATCGGCGGATGAGTTGAAAAGAGGTTGGCAATGGTGCCGCCAACACCACTAAAGGGGTTAACGATAAACAGCGCGGCGAGCGCCGGGGAAGCCGCCGCGGGTTCTGTCACCGCCGCCGCACTTTCCAAGTGACCAAGTGCTAGAGCCAAACCCTCGGGGTCGCCGGTGGTTCGTGCGGAGCTTTCATCAGCCAGATATTCACGCGAACGAGAGATGGCAAGCTGCAAAACGGTGGCTGCCAGTGGCGCAACGAGCGCCAGAACAAGAGCCTTCATCGGCGACGAGTCCCCATCATCATCACGCCGCTGTCCACCAAACATCGCTGCCCACTGCGCCATGTTGGCCAGATAGGCGATGGCGGAAGCGATCGTGGCCGCGATTGTGGTAATCAGAATGTCTCGGTTTTTAATATGCCCAAGTTCGTGCGCGGCCACTCCACGCAGCTCGCGCTCGCTCATGCTATTGAGAATGCCGCTGGTAAAAGCGATTGCGCCATGCTGCGGCGAACGTCCCGTGGCAAAGGCGTTAGGCTGCGGTGAATCGATGACGAAGATGCGTGGTGTAGGCAACCCGGCGCGCATGGCCAGATCTTCAACCATATGACGCAGGCCGGTCCTCTCACCGCGGCCAACTTCTCGAGCCCCGTGCATGGCGAGTACGATCTTATCGGAGAAAAAATAAGCCCCAAAGTTCATCGCTATAGCCATGAGCCCAAACATCCATAGGTACTGCTCGCCGAACAATCCGCCGAAAGCGACGAATAATACCGAGAGCACCCCTAGTAAAAATACCGTTTTTACCTGATTGGCCATGACAAATCCTCTTATTCGTTACCTCTGTAGGTAATCATTAGGACTCGAAAAATCAAGCATAGCTCAGATAGCGGAATAAGCTTCCACTTATTTAACACCAGAACATAAAGCAAACCCCTGGAATACCGATTCTAGCTATGGAACAAGGAAGTGCCATTCAACAAGAATTCAGCTCTTCTCCTGCCTCCAAGCGCCTACGATAAGGCATTGGGGACGTTCCAAAAAACATGGGTTTCAGCCCCTTTCTGCTCGCCCTAAACGGGGGGCTGGAATCCCTTTAGACAATGAGGTCGATGTATGAAAGTAGGAGATAAGGGAACACCTTTTCAAAGACTTAGCGCTGGGACCGTGGAGGGGAACCCAAAAGCTAAGGCGGAAATAGCCAAAGACGTGAGCAATCACGGCATCGAAAAGGCTGCACAGAAGAATACCGACGCCGCCGCTACGATTACGCGCGTAGTACAAGCGAATCAGCGGCCTGAGCCGACAAAAGGTGAGAATGTTGATACCGAGACGCGTAATCGAAAGGAGGTTGAAGCCTCGATGCGCGACGCCTCGGACCTGAACGTTAAGGATGTGGACCGCTTTGCGAACATAGTTGGGAAGCGCATTCTCAACAATCCAGACCAGGCAGAGCAGGCACACAAGCCGAAAGCTGATAAAGTGCACGAGCTACTGCAATAGCAGAATTTGCACACTGACAGCCCCCGTCTTAGAAATAAGACGGGGGCTGTTTTTATTACGGGAACCGTTCACGCCCCCTGTCATCCCGAAAAGTTCTGTACTTTGCCAACGCCTCTGCACCGCCTCAACTATCACTCCCAAAGGGTAGAGCTACCGCTACCAGCGTTCTGTTGTCAGCTTTCTGCTGACCGCATCGGCTGCACAGCTACAGCCCGGCTAAGCATCTGCTTGACCGGATAATTACGCACGGATCGTTGTTATCTGAATCGGTGTTTTTATACTAAATCATGCTTGTCGCTATGCGAAGCATAGCGACTCTCCTTGAAATTCAACCAGTTATGTCGTAGTTCTGCAGCATGACTTTTCGACACAAACTAGCGCAATCTCTCCTCAGCATGCTCGCCCTTGCTATCCCACTCTTTATCATCGGCCCTCTCATACTGTTTGCTGCCAACCAATCCGAGTTCGGCGTGGGCTTCGGCAACCTCTTCCCTCTCCTGACAACCATCTTGGGTGCCTGCCTCTTAATAGCCGTCATATTTCCCCTCATGCCCTGCAGGTTCTTTGAAAAGATCTGTGCGCTATTTATAGCCCTAGCAGTTGGAGTCTATGTGCAGGGGGCATTTCTGGTGTGGGATTTCGGACTATTCGACGGTCATGCGATTGATTGGTCCGAATATCGCCGGCAGATATGGGGCGAGTGCCTTATGTGGGGAGGGCTAATCTTTACGGCGCTCTACTTCGCGCACACACTGATGCGCCATCTGCGCTGGTATGTAGCCTTTCTAATCGGCGCACCGTTACTCGCCGTCGTCGTCACATTCTCGCAGACTCCGCTGCGCTGGTCATCGGAACGACAGTTCTCCGATTTTGATAAATTCTACCGTCTATCACCCGAGAGCAATATCATCTACGTGATTCTTGATACCTTTAGCGCCCCTGAGTTTGATCGTCTGGCCACGAGCGATCCTGAGATCGCTGAAACATTCTCGGATTTTGTTTTCTTTAAAAACGTTTCCTCCTCATTTCCTACCACCGCCCCAAGCATTCCGCTCCTCCTCTCTGGCATCGAGTATGATAATCGCAAACCACTCAAGCAGTTTGAGGAGGCTATCCTACCTCAGTCTCTACCCAGCCGCCTTGCGGCTGACGGCTATGAGGTCGACATCGCAAGTCTTCCCCAGCTCTGTCATTTTATTCGTGCCTCGATGTGCGAAGGACTCGGTGCACTCGTGACCAATGATGCCGCGGCATTCCGCCGCATCGAGTTGGCAAAATTGCTTGACCTCACCCTATTTCGTTACCTGCCCACCATCCTCAAACGAGTAGTCTACAACGACGAGAGTTGGTTGCTGCAGTCCCTGCTCGGTAAGCAGCAAGGCCCTCTCCAACAATCCCTATCAATCGCCTTCGCCGATTCATTGGTGGCGAAGCTTAACGTTACTCCGGGCCCACCGGTATTCAAGTTTTTGCATCTGCTCTTGCCGCACCCACCAACAGCCTTTGACAGACAGTGCCACCTACGCCGCAAACATCCTGCAGATAAAAAGGGGCCAACGGTCAGCCGCTATGAGGAACAGGCGCGGTGCGCCCTACTTCTTACTTCGCGGCTTCTCGATCGCCTCAAAAAGCTTAACGTTTACGAGCAATCCCTGATCGTTGTCAGCGCCGATCACGGCTACAGCGGCAAGTACGGTCGCCAGCACATGCGCCAAGATATTCCCAATATTGAAAAAGCGCTGCCACTCGTTTTAATAAAGCGTCCGAACCAAAAAAATAACGGCGCCCTTGTGCGATCCCACGCTCCGGGACAGCTCCGAGATATTCCAGCGACCATTGCTTCGATTATCGGAAAAGATTACGCCTTTAATGGCCAATCGCTTTTTAGCCTTGACGATACGCAGAATCGCCAACGACGCTTCTATTCTTATCGCTGGCGTAATAGAAATTGGGCGACGGAGTATCTGCCGAGCATGCACGAGTACCTCATTCAAGGTGATGCCTGGTCCGCAGATTCGTGGAGCGACACGGGACGGATTTTAGAAGGCGGAAAATAGCGCCGTGCTCGACCCAAGACAGGTGCATGCTGAGACAGTTAGCAGAAAACTGATACAGATCTCTCCCGTCTCGGCTCTCGCCGAGCCGAGGTCTGGAGGTTGGTGAAACACCTTGCAGCGAGAGACGGAGAGAGCCGATTACAGATCAACGCTCGTCGGTCTGAGGCATCGCCTCGCTCGATCTCCCCACGAGCATCCTAAGCATCCACGTAGTTGGTATCCATTTTGCGAAATCTATCCATTCCATCGCTCCAGACAAGGTACTGGCACATCTTGCCCTCTTTAAAACGGCGGGCAACGAAATGGTTTCCGGCTTTATCGAGGGCATAGATCACCACCTGACCTTGATACCCCCCCTTTAATCCCTTGAGATCATCCATACCTTCGGCAACGGCATCCCGCACCGTGGCTCCCTTCTTCATGTAAAGCACGACACTACGCGCCAACGAGGTTCTAATTGCATTTTCTCCACAATGAGTGCAGGCGGCTCCCCCATAACGGCTATCCACATAGAGCCCGGCACCAATAATTGGGGAATCACCCAATCTTCCTGGAAATTTAAAATCCCAGCCTGAAGTACTAACACCACCGGCAAAGCTTCCATGCTGAGCGCGGACAAGACTAATCACCGTTCCGTGACTCCCGCTTCCATCATTCGCCTTAAAGATATCAATTAACTTTTCTTTGAAATTTTGACTCTTCCAAAGCTCGTAGCGTTTTTTCGCTTCCGGGGCGAGGACATCCTCTTTCTTAAACCCGCACTCAAGAGCAAAGCGCTGCGCCCCCTCGCCGACCAACATGACATGCGGCAGGCGCTTAAGCATCTCTCGAGCAACACTGATCGGATGCATGATGCCTTCAATCGCACCGATGGCTGCCGTCTCAATGGTATCACCATTCATAATGCTAGCATCAAGCTGCATCACCCCAAGCGCATTCGGCGCACCACCGAATCCAACGGTGGTAACTTGGACCTCCTGCTCCGTGAGCCTAATCGCCTGCTCAACCACATCGAGTGGAGCAGCCCCCTCTTGAAGCATCTTTGAGGCGGTCTCGATCCCTGGCCATCCTTCAGCGTTCATGACGACGGTGCGTTGCATACTATCTCCGAGACATACTGATGTTTTTTGTAACTGCACGATTCTCATATCAGAAAATCGTATAACGCTGACGTCTAACGGCCAAAACGTCGACGCCTGACGTCCGGCGTTGTACGTTTTACGTTAGCGTCATCGACTAACAAGCTAGCCCCACCTGCGATAAAAGTAAATCTCAAGAAAGTTTCTGTCTGAATAAAGAAAACGCTCACCCACAAAAAAAGTGCCGGAATTAAAAGATTTTTTCCCTAATATTTCTGCGTGTGCTATACTCCTCGTTATTGAAGGCAGAGAGAATGCTTCTTTGCTCTGCTAAAAACACACAAAAAGGCCCATAAGGCAGCCTTTTTGAGAGAGAAAAGATGAACGTGGATTATATTACCAACCCGAACTGCGTCGTTTGTCGCTCTAAGCGCCCAAGCGTCAGCGTCGCCGCTATGTACAAATCTTTTGTACGTGGGCGTTACGAAGCAAGCGCCGTGTCACTTAAAGACACCACGTTCGGAGGATTCCATGGGACTAGCAACCCCGCTTCACTTTCCCCCTCCAGCGAAAACCAGGTTCGGGTAGAAGAGTTCGGCAATCCGTTCCTGTGTTAGCGCATTCCCTCCCTCAAGTTCTTAATCCATTCAAATGAATTTCGTAACTGGTCAGATTTTGGCCTGAATCGAGGCGCGAGCCTCAAGCCCGACCGAGACATTACTAGCTGTAAGTCGCAGGGAGGGCTTGAGGCTCGCAACGAAGAGTCAGGGCAAAAGCTGCCCAGTTACTAACTTCGGGCAGCAAAACGTGCGCCTACACAGGCGTGGAGCCTGCAGGACGCGATAGTATATTCGCCGGAGGTGGAACCCCCGGAGGGACAATACAGTGCATACTGAACGTGGAGCAAACGTGAGCTTGAAAAGCTCAGTTTGTGCCACATTCTGCGTGTGTCGCGCTGTAAAGGATAGGAAAGACTGAACAATCAACTGAAAGGTTATTATGCGACAACAAAAGAACGCAGCGTTAGAGGTGTATCCTGTGAGGGATACAAGCTCCCCGATGTTTGATCACTCAACACTGCATCAATGCAGTGCGGAGCATCAGCGAAGGGGAAAACGGAACCTCAGGTTCTACTTCACATACAAGGCGCTACTCGGTGGTTTTGGGTTCTCGTTCCCAGCTCTGTTTGATCTCTACAGAGCGTGTGGAATGCAAAACGGACGAATTGCCTACCTCCAGGCGATCTTCGCAGCGGCGCTGGCAGTGCTTGGGCTCTGTGGCGGCTACTTCGCAGATAGGCTGACGAGGCGGGCGGCATTGACGATCGGACTTCTGCTCCACGTCGTGGGAGAGGTGGCTTATGGTACGGGGCAAAGTTTTGGCGGACTGGTGTTCGCTGAAATACTCCTCGCCTTGGCCCTCGCCCTGATGGGCGGAGCCGAGCGTGCCATTCTCTATGAGTGGCTGCTCGAGATGGGGCGTGAAGATGAGCATCCGAAGATGCAAAGTTACGGCATGTTGGCCTTCTTCTTGGCGGTTGCCCTCTCGGGTATCGCCGGGGCGCTGATCATGCAGTACAATGCGCGTCTTCCGTTCTTCATCGCCGCCAGCTGCAGCGGCTTAGGTTTGTGCGTGGCTCTTAAGTTCAAAGAGCCAAGCCGAAGCAAAGCTCGCGGACGGCTAAACCACCTCAAGGAGTTCGGACGTATCGGGCGTGAGGCGTTTGGGAAAGCTGAACTACGCTGGTTGCTGCTGTTTGCTGGCCTCTTGCTGGCATTCACGCAGGCGGGCTGGCCGCTGTTTCAGCCGTACTATGTCGAGCAGGGGGTGAGGCAAACGTTCTTCGGGGTAATTATCGCCGTGCAGAACGTTTTTGCGGCGCTCACCGTGATCGCTTCGCCTTGGCTCGAGCGGCGCGCCGGACGGCGGTCGGCATTCATGCTGATCGCCATCACGGTAAGCTCCATGTACCTGCTCATGGGAGTGTTCCCAAGCAGGTACGCGGTAGCAACCGTGTTCCTAGGGGTATGGGTGCGGAGCTTCGCCGATGTGGTGTTTGTGGATTACCTCAACCGCAGCATCGGCTCAGAGCACCGTGCGACGATAAACTCACTGATGGGGTTTGTCTCGCGCAGTGTCTACGCGCTCCTCCTCATACCACTCGGAGCAGTGGCTCAGACAACGACAGTGGCACACGCCTTCGTCGCGCTTGGAGTCTTGACGGCGCTGGTGAGTCTGCTGCTGATCATCTTTATGCCACGCCATAAAAACGGCGAGGTGGTACCGATGGTTAAAAAAGAGCCAGAGGCCAAGCAACGTTAGTGAGTACCGTTGACCCACAAAGGTTATTGGTGGGCTTTGTCTTAATCCGTTCCCTCCGACTCAATCGGGAGGAACGTGATTAAGCAAAGCCTGCCACAGCGACGCGCAACTGCAGGCTCCACGACCTACCCTTAGGCGAGCAAGGAATGTGCTGAGGATCTAGGATAAGGATCGTCTCCGGGCATTTCGACCTCAGTTTTGACTGTGATAATGTAGGCAATCATGACCTTTACCGCATTTGCCTGGCTCGCTTCGCTGCTTTTTGGCTGCGAAGTAATCATTGGAAAACTAACCACTCGCCACAGCGTCACCGATCCGTGGATGTACACCTTCTATTGGAATCTGGGCATCGAGAAGGCAATGCGGCGCCCTAGCTGCAACAGCACTGTGTGGATCGCTTGCTACCTTGGCGATGAATCGCGCCTACATGGAAAATGTCGGCATCACCGTGACCATCCTCTCGCTGCCATTTTCCATCATTCTTGGGGTTCTTCTCGCCGCGATTCGCCCAGGCCTAATCGAAGCGCACGCCCTCCACGTCTACATCCGCCGCGGCGTTGCCGCCGTGGGGATCTTCATTGCGGCGGCGATGTTGTAGGATCATCAGCGAGTCTATATTAAGGCGACCGATAAACCTCAAGTGTACGGCTTGAATCATGCTCATCTTGGAACTGAACTTGTGTATACTGATCAAGCACCTTCTAGGCAAGAATTAGTAGACTCGTTCTTGGAGAGAAAACCCATCATTGGAAAATTTAGTGTTGGCGGCAAACAAATGGTACTGGCTGGCATTGTGTCGAACATACAGCGTGAGGACGGATCTGGGCATTCATTCAATGTAACTATTTACAAGAGAATGAAGACGCTCAAAAACAGGTCGTAAATATTATCTTTCAGAATGTGAAATAGGATAAAGTTGTCAATAGGTTATTGATAGGCTATATTTAAGGATATGGACACTAAGTCATTCAAAGAGATAAAAGAGCAGTATCCCAATGAGGATGATTATCTTGTTCTCGTTGATTGCGAAGGACGAGAATTAGAAACAGGCGAGTATGAGGTTCTCGGTGCAAAATATGTTCAGGTTTATAAAACTGCGAAAGAGATGTATGACGCATACAAAGATCTTTCAAAAAAACTTCCAAATGTTTATTTTGTCCCACCACAATACAAAAACTCCTTTATCATGGAGCAGCGACAATCAATGCGTATCGGCAAGCATTAAAGCAGATGAAGTTTGAGATTAAAGATGACTTGCTTTACCTTCCGATAACTATTTTTTATGACCGAGAGATAACCTTTACTGGAATTATTGATACTGGTTCTGCGGGAACAGTTGTAGAAGTTAATGATGTTAGCATAGATCTTCTCTCTCGTGATGGTCGTCCGATAAGAATGATCGGAGTCGGTGGCATTCAAGAGGGGTTTGCTCAAACCCTATCAAGTGTTTCTCTCGGAGAGTTCTCAGTAAAAGATTTTGAAATTGAGTTTTGTAATCTTAAAGACGACTTTGGTTTTGATGCGATTATAGGAAGCAATTTGCTAAAAGCACTTGGAGCTGTGATCGACTATACTACCTGCGAGATCACTTTTTAAAAGTGATCTCAGTCAGCACCGTTTTTCTTAGATTTTGTTCCACCAACTGTTCCTCTTTCACCCCTAACAACCTAGGAAACCAACCTAACCCCCTAATCTCAAACTGGAGGATGAGGAAAATGGCGGAGAGAGGGGGATTCGAACCCCCGATAGAGCGTTAACCCTATACTTGATTTCGAATCAAGCGCCTTCAACCACTCGGCCATCTCTCCAAAGTACTAGTTTAATCTCAGCATGGGCAAGCTAGCACAGAATCTCGAGGCTTTAAAGCAGTAGAGGGCAGCTTTTAAGGTTTTAACTATAAGGAAACAATGGTAAATATGCTGCCTGACACAAGCAATGGAGGCCCGCATGACAAAAATCAAAGCGTACTCAGCCAAGTCTAAGGGCGAAAGGCTGCAGGCGGTTGAGGTTGAAATCGGTGAACTACGCAGCGATGAAGTGCTTCTTAAAGTCTTGAGCTGTGGGCTCTGTCACTCGGATCTGTCGCTAATCAATGATGATTGGCAGACTAAACTTCGTGGGGGCAGTGCTTGAACCGATCAATGTCAGTGCGATGCCCTTGATAGTTGGGCAGAAGAGCATTAGCGGCTCTTCGCTCGCAACCCCAGCGGCATGTCAGGAGATGGTCGAGTTCTGCGCGCGCCACAAGATTGCCCCCAAAGTTGAGTATTTCGCTATGCCTGATTGTAATCGAGCACTGCAGCACCTGCGCGAGGGCAAGGCTCGGTATCGAGCGGTGCTGGTAAATTAGAAACTTCTTGCCCATTTGTTGCAGAAGAGCAGTCGGACAAATAAGTGGGCAAGAAGTTTCTACCCCCGGAGGGACAACATAGCCAGACACATTTAAAGAAGCAGAGCCAAACCGAAGGTTTGTCCAAAATGTGTTGAAAAGTTCGTATCTCCCCGGAAGCTGTTGTTTTTTTGCAAATTTCAAATGTGTTTGGCTAGTTCTTCACCATAAATTGGCCGCACGTCCAGGCGCTTTCAGATCTACCCGTACCAGGGGACTTTCCATCACTGGAACGAAGGAACGGAAAATTAGGATCCGCGGATAACAGTACAGCTATTCGCAAATATTGGAAGATACAAAGACAAGCCAAATATTTCTCTGTTGATAGTATATACGTTCTTAATGTTACCGTTCCTCTTTGCTTTTTCTACGCTAGCATCACCGACGGCCACTAGACCAAGAATGTTAAGCACACAAGCTTCACCATGCTTTGTTTCTACGACTTCGTTATTGAAAGACTGCCCTTCGTCGACGTTCACAATTCCAAGAAGGCCAATTGTGGGCCCAGATTTTGGCATTCCAGTACTACAGCCACCCAGCAGCATTGCTACGACAAGACACAACGCCTGTTTCATGACCACCTCCAAATTAGTTCCCTGCTACCTGCGTGCAAGCGCTTCCGTAAATGCCGAGAATTGAGAAAAAACTGCGATCAATGGTCGCTACTCGTGTGATGTTCCCGTTGCGATTCGCCTTCTCGACGGTACTATCACCGGCCGACACAAGGCCAAGAATATTGATGGCACAAGCTTCTCCGCGGTGCGTGATTTCGACACCGTTATTTGCCTGCACTGCCTCGGTCGCTCCAGTAAAAATCCATCCTGGACCTGCACTGGGAAGAGTGTTTGCGCAGGCAGTAAACAAAAGTAACCAACAAGTTAAGGCAAGATTCCTTAGCGTCATAAATCCTCCATTTCCCTACAATCTCAGGTTCCCTTATCGCTCATTTAAGGGAAGAGGCGCAACCCTATATAATTTTGCACAATTTAGCTTGCTTATTTTTCTCACACACCGCGTGCACGAATCCAGCTATAAATATTTAAGGCCCAGCTATAGCGATTAAATCAAGAATATTTCTGGATCAGTAGAAGCCTTTTTTTGTTCAAGAAATCCGCGCTAAGTCTCGTGATTATTTAGTGTTCTTACACCTAGCCTCGCATGCCTTTCGAAGATTTTCACCAAGGTTTGAAATTTTGACAGGCTACTTTTCATTGAGTTGCCATAAACGATCAATTGCTGTCTGTTTGACTCAATACCTGTGGCGTTCGCGAGACAGGAATGGTGTCGGCGAATACTCGCAAATTGAAAGTATCAATTAATTTTTTCGGCAGTAGCGGACGCATCGCCAGCGAAGTACCTAGACTTTTCGACATATGTGTCTTCCGTACTATCGAGAATAAGCGCGGCATTTACGGGCAATGGATGATTCAACTTGTTACCCTGTGCCTAGCGCTTCAGAAGCTCAAGCACATCGATACATAGATTACGCGAAATCGTCTCTAGCATATCGATGGTAGCAGCTTGTTCTCCGTTTAATAGGCGGTTAAGCGAAGCTTGCCCAATACCTATCCGACGGCTGAACTGAGCCTGTGTTTGGTTTCCTTTGAGGGCCTTTAGCCGGGCCGCGAGTCTCTTCCGCAACTGCATAGCTGAAGATAATGGCTTGACTTGCGATCCATATGTGGATCATATTCCGCATACGGATCGGATCGTCAAACTCAAGGAAAACTTGCGGGGAAAAGGTATGAAAAGCGTAATCGCGGTGTTAGTGGTGTGTCTCTTGTGTTCTTGTGGCGGTGGCGGGGGTGGTGGCACCAAATGCTCAGATGAGAAGCCTTTGGAGTGTAACGAATCTGACACCTGCTGCCCACGAGGCTATCCGTACGCTTGTGGCGACGGTTATTGCTATACGTCCGGATGTCCCCGAAATGCTCCTTCGTTCGAGATATGCACATTGATTGGGAAATATGAAAAAGTAGCTCCTACTTTGCAGTCAGGGGTAAATATGGGTGAACAGTCAGAGGGCAATTCTTCGAGTGATCGCGTAAAAGCTGGTGTCATGTGGGCGGACTAGCCAGAAGAATAGGTGGAGACCTTAACGTTGTTTAATTTAGGAGCCTACTTCACGAGTAAGCTAAACATAAAGAGGGTTAGTTATGAGAAAGATTATCATCGCATTGTTAGTCTTGGGAATTGTTGGCTGTGGTGGTGGCGGGGGTGGCGGCAGTTCAGATAAGTGTATCTCGTATGCCGAGTATTTGTGTGCCAGGTTGGTCGACTGCTTAGATATCAATAGCCAAGCTAGAGAAGACCAATGCTTTGCACAAGCTTCAAATTTCATAGGCGAGCGAGGGGACTCTCAGGACTTTTGTAAGCAACAGGAAGATGCAGTGAGTGGGCTATCATGTGGGCAGATCATCGCAATCGCCAATCTTTCTAGTATAACCCGGAGTGAAATAAAACCGGAATTAGGCAACGTAGCGGTGGAATTTTTGCAGCGTAACTAGAAATTATAATCCTGGGTTATACAAGCTCAAGAAGGAGCAATATTGTACATAGAGGGGTGCTTCGGCATCGAAGCGCCCCTCTGAAACAATGTCAGAGTATCCTCACTCTACTGATTTTGAGTTAAGGAGCCTATGAAGATAACACTGATCTGCTTGCTGGTCGTTTACAGTCTTATTGGATGTTCGGCCTCTTCTGTCGTAACAAAACGTGAAAGCTTTCTTCGGCAGCCGATAACTGCAACTCAGCTTTTTTTGGTTGTAAACTATGGTGGGGGTGATGAGAAAAGCAAAAAGTTAGTTGACGATATGAAGGCGAACCTAGTTGGTCGCCTGATGGCCAGTGGAATAGCGAAAGGAATGGCAGACGCGGCCTCGTGCGAAAGAAGAATTGAGATCAACCTTGATCAAGTTGAGTGCGTCTCGGGTCTTCAACGCGTGCTTTGGGGCGTGATGGCGGGGCGAAATAAACTTGGTGGGCAGGTCGCCCTGATCGACTGCAAGACGGGCCAGGCGCTTCTTCGATTCTATGCGCAAGGGGAATCGGCGTCTCACCCGTTTAGCGGGGAGGCAGGAAGCGATAGCGCCGTTACATCATTCACTCAATCCATCGTTGACGAGATAAAGAAGTAATATTTCATTGCGCTCCCAGGGAGGTAAGCACGAATGCCCATTGAATTATGGGTGCTACTTAATGAATTGATTATCGCCGGGCAACACGAAAGACTAGCCAAGCACACTTGCAATTCCCAGAAACCGAATAACCTCAGAGGCATGCGAGACTAACCCTTCTTAGTGTCTGAAGCTGCGGACTCTGTCACCACTCCTTGGGAATTTTGGCCTTACAAACTTGCAGTATTATTCCAAGGATCATACAGAGCGACTCCGCACTCCTTAAAATCGCTCACCTTACGTGTAGCTAGCGTCGCATGCCGCAACTTTGCTATAGCCGCTATTTGGCCATCGATTTGCGTTAGGGGGAGTCCCTTTAGCTTTCTGTGTGCTGCAATTTCTGCGACCTCCTGCGCTGCCGCAGCATCGAAGGGTAGAATTCGTTCCCTGAAATCTTCATCCATCATTTCTTGCACCTGTTGCGCAATTTGGGAGCGGCGCTTACCACTCGGCAAAAGTGCAACGCCATACAGAATTTCGGCCACGGTTAGTGATGTCGTAAAAAGCAGCGCTGCTGGCTGGCTATTGATCCATCCCACAACCTTGGCCGCAGGTGAAGCCTTCATCAACTCAGAGAGTACGTTTGTGTCAAGGATGATCATTATTCGAATACCGGTGGCAGACGAAGCGGATCTCGTCCCGGAGTGGCGATTTCTGTAATATCTAGCTTGGCAAATCGGGAATGAATCTTGTCACCCAGGTTCATTTTAAGATCATCCTCTACCAACAACGCCGCCCGAATTATTTCACGCAACTCCATCTCCATCGACCGACCATTGCGCGCCGCGCGGATGCGCAGGCGTCTTTTGATTTCACTAGGAATTTGCCTAATCGTAATACTTTCCATAATGCTGTCATTGTAATCAATGCGGTCAATGCAAATGATACCAAGCAGTTACATTCAGGCGTAGTAATTACTCATTGACCCCGTAACTTAATAATTCGTGAGCGTGCTCGTGGTCCTGGTCGAAATGTTCCTCAAATCAACAAGTTATGTCGACCACGCGTAATTGCTCATTAAGTGTGGGTAATTCGAAATCTTGAACTTGCACTTGAACTGTTCCCGATTCCTGCTCCTGCCCCTTATCCTCTTGATTGGAATAGGAAAAGGAGCGGGAGCAGGAATCAGGAGCGGTTCAAGTG
>CAIXSY010000078.1 GCA_903922175.1 uncultured delta proteobacterium
CCCCGGCAAAGCTTGCGGATGCGCCCAAATGCCCTTATCTTGGAGAAATGTGTAGACTGCATTTAGGACTTGACCCAGCCCTTGGATGCTTCCATCAAACAACTTCTGCCCGTTAAACGAGGTGGTTTGCGCGATGCGGAAATACTCGTCGGATAGCGCTTGCGCTTCGGTATCAAGTGCTTTTCTCTGGCTTGAGTTAAACGTGCTGTTGGCTGCCTGCTCGGTTAATTCTTTTAGACGAGTGACGATGTTGGTTAGTTCTCCCACCGCGCCGTCGGCGATGCTTAGGACTGAGACACCATCGTTAAGATTTCGAACTCCTTGGGTAGATACTCGCGTGTCGAGATTGAGAGACGAGGCAACTGCGAGCCCAGCGGCGTCATCAGCGGCTCTGTTAATTCTTAAGCCAGAAGAGAGGCGCTCGTACGTAGTCGAGAGTGCAGAACTCGTTTGTCCCAAACGGCGCTGCGCTTGAAGTGAAGAGTTGTTGGAGTTCAGAATAATTCCCGTCATCGGAAGATACTCCGATGGCAGAGCCGAAATCTGCTCTGTAAATTATTCTTAAACTGCGTAACTACCGTTTCCAAAACATCCTTGAACGTCTTACGTCACCACGTCTGCCTTAGGCGCATGTCGTCCCGCGTATGCCTTTCCTCGTTCCCGTCTTCCGTTCAACTAGCAAAAATGTGAAAAAACTTTCCGGTTGAGGTACTAGTTACAAAAACAGCACCATTTCGTTAAGCCAATACCTAAAGCGCCGATAGGTTATATCTTGGCAATATCTTTAAGGGGGCCATGTGAGCCCCCTTTCAGGGCGGACGTGCGTCTTAGCCGGAGTTCTTCTCTGGTCGCACGTCCGCCATTTTATTAGCCGCTTGAAAATCGTGCTTAGATCGTGTCTCATCTGGTGGTGTCGAATACAGGGTAGAGACCATTAACGAGCACACCATTGTCCAATCAACCTCCACGATTTAGCCGTACCGTCGAAGATTTCATCTGTGCCCACTGTGCGGCCAAGGTGCAGGGCGATGGCTTTACCAATCATTGCCCGAGCTGCCTTTGGAGTAGGCATGTTGACATTAACCCCGGTGATCGCGCCTCCCCCTGTGGCGGGCTGATGGAGCCGATCGCGGTTGAGGCAAAGTCGTCTGAGCATATTCTGCTTCACCGCTGTCAGTTGTGTGGTTTTGAGCGGCGTCAGCGCTGTGCCAAGGAAGATGACTTTGAGGCGATCTTGCGCGTGGTGAAAGGAGCGGTGCACTTCGTGCGCCGCTAGCCCACCTTCGGTGCGAGATTCCATGCGCGAACGCTGTGTAGACAAGCAGAGTTGGGTACTCACGAAAGCAGCCTAACGTAAAAGAAAGGAGAAGAGTAAATTTGGCCACTGGTTTCCCTCACCGATGTCACCAATTATTCACGTTTAGCAATTAAACATGGTGCACTGATCCTCCCTAATCTGCGGCGCTTCACAAGGATCGGTTGTTTCGCTGCACCATCTTGTTGTTCCTGGAGGGATGGGAGACGGCGGTTGGAACATCGCACCAAGACCGTCGATACCATCATTGCAGCGGCAGACACCTTCGCAATCACTATTCTTGTTGCAGTGCTTTCCGAAATCGCTAGTCTTTAGCAGGCAGCCAATCCAGATCGTGTTGACCCACTTGCCTCCACGACTATTACAACTCTGCTCGCCGATAAACATGTAGAGGGGGCCAGCGATAACGGCTAAAGCTAACGCGAGAGAGCACAGGCCGTAAACTGCGATCCGAATTTTGCGCCCGGTGCGTACCGCAACCAGACATCTCCAGCCAAAAAGCAGGGCTGCTAAGAGGAATAGCGATATGTGGTACCAACCGGACAACATCATTATTTCTCACCTAGGCGAGTAACATTTTTCGATGAATATAGTATCTCGCGGTTCGGAGCACTACTCAAGTGACGCGATGACACCGATATTGGTCACCACAACACCATGTTCCCTTATGTTAGGCTTGCTTCCTGACCACTAGCTTTGTCTGTTAGCGCGGTGTTCGTGCGGAAGGTTTTCGCACCGAAGGTGGGCTAGCAGCGCGCGCACGCGCGCTGCTCCGTCCGCCATCCATGTGCTTTCCGCCCCAAAATTCTTGCGGACGGTATACGGGACAGCCCCTATTAAAGTTCCTTCACCGCCACCTGAATATCAAAGTACTGCACCTCATTTTCGCGCTTGACCGTGAAGAGGCCAACTGCTCCGCGATGTTCACCTGAGTGAAAAAGCCAAGGCATAAATCCTTGACGCTGGACAGCGGTGTGTGCAAAAGCAGCGAGGAGTTTTCCTACTTCATAGTGCACCGCCGCTCCCGCAATGACGTCATCGTTGCCGAAGCGCGTCAAATACTTTTTCTTAAAATCTTCGTCGACGGTGGGGCTTACATACCATGCGCCCGCAAGCGCCCCCGCTGAGATGCGCAGCTCGCTTGAATTCTGCATGGCGTTACAGCCGAAGAGGGGTGCATTAATACCCAGCTCGCGCGCCTGTTTGGCAAAGATGCCGAACTGTCCCGGCTGAAAACAGATCCAGATAGCCGACGGATTCTTGGCGCGGATCTTCCCCAAGAGGGACCTAAAATATTGTTCGGCTGCGGGCATCTCTTCGTCGAAGACAACGTGCGTCGGCACGACCTTTTGCAAGCCATCTTTAACCGCCGATTGATAGTCGCCGGTGGAGGTTACGAGGGCGAGTGACTGATAGCCACGACGGAGAGCTTCACGGGCGATCTTAGCGCCCTCGACTTCGGCACTTTGCTCGGAGATGACGACGAAGCTTCTAGCTCGCGCGACCTTGGGATCGTTAGCCCAGGCGATCAGAGGAATCTTTGCTGCCTCTGCCAACGGAGCGATGGCGTTTGAAGGTGTCGAGGCGATCGAGACGATCAAATCGACACGATCGATCTGAACTAACTTTTTAAACGCCGCTACTGTTTTGGCAGGGGTGTACTGATCGTCTTCGAAGATGACATCGACCTTTCCACCGCCGAATTCAGCCAGGGCGAGGTTAAAGCCATTTTTAGCAGAGGTGCCGTAGGCTGCCGCCGCGCCGCTCAGCGGAGCGATAAAGCCAACCTTAAGGTGTCGATCTGGATTAGGCTCTGCCGAGGTGGTACCTGTGTTTGAAAGCGCCAGGACTAAGGCAGCGGCACGTATGATAAATCTGTACAGTTCCATCATAAAGTGTGATTAAATCATGGAAGAGAACGAGGGACAATGATCCGCGGGGGATTATGGGGCCAGACTTACTCAGGGCTTTGTTTAATTTCCAACTTCAAAGAAAATTGGGCCTCCCGTCTGCGGATGCTCGTATGGAGTCCCGCGGAGCATGGAGTAGAGGACCGGAAAGCGAGCAATAAATCGGGACGGAGCCTCAGGATCAGTTATTCTTATTATTGGCTCAATATTGCTGGCACCGAGCAGAAATCCAGAAAATGGATCGCGCACAAGTTTTTTGTAGACCGGTTCGCCTCGATAGTTGAGCACGTGCGGGTAAATACCGATCGCATCGCTAGAGCTGCGCGAAGCGCAGCTCTCTTTCTTGACTCACCCCGCCCCAGTTGGTAACCTGCTGAGACGACTAATCTTTTATGAGTGGTGATATGAGTAACGTATCGGCTTCGAAGAAAAAGCACGCGCCCGAGCAGGGGACCGTAGTCCAAGCCGAAGCTCGCGCTGCGCTCCTTCGTCGATTCGAGCAGCCGCTCATCCAAAAGTATCGCCCGTACCTCTCGACCTTTCAGGTCTCTCTCGATGATCGTGCCTGGCCCAATCGGCAGGTTAGCCGGGCGCCGATCTGGTGCAGCGTTGATCTGCGTGACGGCAATCAGGCGCTGATTAACCCGATGAGTTTGGCTCAGAAGTTGGAGATGTTTCGGCTGCTGGTCGAGATCGGGTTTAAAGAGATTGAGATCGGTTTCCCCTCGGCTAGTGAAGTTGAATACGAGTTTGCACGCACCTTAATCGAACAGAATCTTATCCCTGATGACGTCGCCGTGCAGGTCCTTACCCAATCGCGTGCCCATCTGATTGAGCGTACTTTTCAAGCCGTGGCCGGGGCCAAGCGTGCGATTGTGCACCTCTACAACTCAACCTCAGAGCTACAGCGCCGAGTGGTCTTCCGGCTCGATAAATCGGCGATTAAAGAGATCGCCGTGCAGGGGACGAAGCAGGTTAAAGAGCTCGCCAGCAAGGCTCAAGGTGAGATCATCTTTGAGTACTCGCCAGAGAGTTTTACCGGAACCGAACTTGAGTATGCGTTAGAGGTTTCAAATGCGGTAATTGAGGTCTGGCAGCCCACGCCGAGTTGCAAGATGATCCTCAACCTTCCCGCGACGGTGGAGATGGCTACGCCTAATATTTATGCCGACCAGATTGAATGGATGTCGCGCCATCTTAGCCACCGCGAAGCGGTTGTCTTGAGCCTGCATACCCATAATGATCGAGGCACGGGGGTGGCAGCCTCTGAGCTTGGACTCTTGGCTGGTGCCGATCGTGTCGAAGGCACGCTTTTTGGTAATGGCGAGCGTACCGGTAACGTTGATCTGGTGACCATGGCGCTTAACCTCTTCTCGCAGGGGATAGACCCCGGACTGCGCCTGAGCGATATCAACCGTATCCGAGAGGTGGCCGAGCGTTGTACGCAGCTTCCGGTGCATCAGCGTCACCCCTACGCCGGAGAGCTTGTCTTTACGGCATTCTCCGGTTCGCACCAAGATGCGATCAATAAAGGGCTGCGCATGCTTGGCGAAAATGGTGGAACGCTTTGGGATGTGCCCTACCTGCCGATTGATCCGCAGGATATCGGGCGTACCTATGAGGCGATCATTAGAATCAACAGCCAGTCGGGCAAGGGCGGTGTGGCGTACCTCATGTCCACCGAATTTGGCTGCGAGATGCCGAAGGAGATGCATCCTGAGTTTAGTGCCGTCGTACAGCGTCTCTCTGAAGAGATGGGTAGCGAGGTACCGCCACAGGCTATTTGGAAGGCTTTCTCAAAGGAGTATCTTGATGCTACGGCACCGTATCACTTCCTTAATTTTCGCTTAGCCCCCAGCCTTACGAATCCCGATCTGGTTGACGCCACGTTGGCCGTCGAGATCCGTGGCCAGGCCTGTGAGATCGTTGGTCGCGGTAACGGCCCGATCGACGCCTGCAAGGAGGCCCTGGTAGCTGCCGGTTGCCCGCAGTTCCAGCTAACGCACTTTATGCAGCATGCGCGTTCGGGAGGGTCGGATGCCGAAGCCGTTTCCTACATCCAGGTGCAGATGCCGATGACAGCCGGGGCCGTCCCGGTGAAACGTTTTGGCGTGGGTATTCACGCCAATACGGAGAAGGCTTCAATTAAGGCACTGCTTAGTGCCGTTAATCGGGCGATGATCGGAAGGGGAGAGAACTAACGAGGCGCTGCCTCAAACCGACGAGAATGGAAGAGCCTTTTGCCTTCTGTAATCCGCTTTCAGAGATCTGCTTTCTGCTGACTGCATCCGATGCGGCTGCAGCTCCTGGCATCAGTCCACGGCCTTAGCCGTCTTGTCCTAACGACTTGTCCCGCCGAAGCACCGGCCGCGCGGCTAGGCGAAGTGGGAGGCAGGGCATCTGCGCTCGGCTCCCTTCGACTCGGTCACGTTTTAAGGGTCAAGGCTTAGAGCCAACGCTTTCGCCGAAAGTAAATCAGCATCGTGATCGACGTGGTCAGCATCAGCACGAGCATTAGCCAGAATCCTGCTTGGTGGTGCAGGAGCGGCATGAACTCAAAGTTCATGCCATAAAGCCCAACGAGGATATTGAGCGGTGCAGCCACGGTCGTAATAATCGCCAGGATTCTCATCGTATCATTCAGGCGGATGTTAACCGAGGCGAAGTAAGCGTCGCGCACACCGCTGACGCTATCAATCTGTTTGTCGATCACGTTGCCGATTTCAAGCACGTGATCATCGATGTCCTTGAAGTAGCGACGTTGTTTTGATTTGACGGGTACGGAGAGGTCGAAGGCCAACTTTGAGGTGACGACCCGCTGATCGCGGATAATCTGCCGCAGCCACATCAGCGCCCGTTTCAGCTCGAGGATCTGTGACATGCTCGATTCCCGCGACGAGGAGACGAGGATATCTTCAACGTGCTCGATGATCTTTTCGAAAAAGTTAAGCCCATGCAGGAAACGATCGGTGAGCGCATCGATGAAGCGGTGGGCGACGATGTCGGGACCCTGTGCTAAGAACTTTTCCGGAGACTGAAGGATCTGTTTGACGATGGCCTCGAACCACGGCAGCTCGTGGCGGCGGTGGGTGATGACAAACTTTTCGGAGAGGAAGATGGCTAGTTTACGGGTAAGTTTGCCATCTTCAGCGTTTTCGCTCTGGCGCCGGCGCGCCAGGCGCTGTGGATCGCTTTGATTTCCCGGGGGATCGACCAAGAGGGCACTCCAGACACTTTCGATCTCATCTCCGATCTTTAGGCCACGAAGGACCATAAAAGCGTATTGGCCATAGTCTTCTATTTTGGGAAAGTGCCCGGGGGTAAAGCAGTCCTCGACGCTCAGTTCGTGGAGCGAGAAGTGGGCGGCCACGCTGGTCATCAGTTCGCGATCGGTACCGGCGACGTCGACCCATACCGTTTCGGCAGGCTGCAGCGTTTTGAGCCCTTCGATGGAATCGAGCTTGCGCAGCACGCGCGTGGATGAATCATAGGCTACTATCATTATGCCCATACGGTGCCTTTTACAAAACTGCGCAATCAAGGGGAGGCCCGTGCACCTGCACGTGAACGGCTCCCGTGCCCGAAAAGATTAAGGAACGGGCACGTTTACGTGCACGTCAGGTGCACGGGAAAACCTTTCACCCGGACTTTATGAGCAGTTACGGTTTTAATGAGTAACTACTCTTTAATGCCCGACGTAACCGAATTATATAGTGGAGATTCAGAACTAGGCTAGCGCTTAATTTTTAGGGAGAGATCCGCCATCGACCCTTTGCCGACGAAAGAACAGATAGAGCAAGCTGCTCCACAGCGCGGCGAAGAAGCACCAGACGGAGGTGTGGGCATTGACGAAAGCGATGGCGGTAATGGCGCACAAAGCGATGTTAATCAGGCCCAAGAGTACGATCGGCCGGTAACTTGAAAATAATGAGGTGGCGAGCACGGCCAAGACATAGGCTAAATTGAGCACGGTTACCGACCCGGGGGCGGCTGTATCATAGGTAATGCAGTAGCCGATAACCGTGGCCGAATAGGTGTCGAAGAGGAGATAATAGAGGAAGTAGGTGCCGATGATGGCGCCGATGGTAAGAAATGCCCCCATAACCTTCCTGCGCTGGGCATCAGGCTCCAGAAGATAGAAGCTAAGTGGTGAGAAGATTGGCCAGAGAACGAGCGCGAACAAGAGGAAGATGAAGGTAAGCCCCTGTTGTAGAGCCACCGAATCGCCCTTGCCGATCGTCAACCAGAGGAGGCCTTCGTTAAATTGTTGGATTGCAAAGAGGAGGGGGAAGGTGGCGAGAAGTATCTCACGTTTTCCACGCACCTTGCTTAGAGTCGCTACTCCAATCGCGCCGAGAACGGCACTAGCTGCAAAACTGGGAACTGGTCCAAAACACATAATGGATTTACACGTTAATGTCGCCGGCCTTAATGGTTCCGACGATGAGGTATCATCAGGTACTTTTTCGTTAGAGGCAAGCTCGATACCTATTTATTGTTCCATCGTCTACTGTTCTCGCTGCTACTTGGAGTCTTTCGAGTAGATTGTGAGTCGGAGCTCTGCCTTAGGCCGAATACGTGCGTCTCTTTGTGGCTTGGAGAACATTTAGTGTTGGACCGCCGCCAACGGAGCAAATTTCGAGCATAGATCTCCAATCGGCGGTTCAACACTTTGTTGAACTAAGCCGCTTCTTGGGCGCACTACGATCTTGCATCATTATAATCGGACATTGCGGCTAAAATAGACTCTTGGTACGAATACTGCTTTAGGGATTTAGTCCCGCATTCTGTAACTGCTCAATAACCCCGGGTAATCCTAAATCTTGAACGTGAACTTGAACTGTTCCCGATTC